>NZ_DAMBBC010000010.1:0-113952 GCF_032057165.1 Moraxella sp. CTOTU48717
TCAGCTCCCTATTCCAAATCACCCTCTTTATTCGTTTAAAGGGGGTGTTTTTTTGCTTTGTAGTTTCTCAAGATGTTTTATATTTGGTATTATCAGAAACTTAAAATGCTGAGACACAACCTTTATGAAAACCAAACGACAAAACACAAGTGTCGTAAAATCTGGTGTAAACGTAAGAAGGATGGCATGTCAAAGCTTGTACGATGTATCATTAAATTCTTTATAAAATAGAAAAAGTGTGGCAACTACCACACTTCTAAGAATAAATAAAATACAAGTTTCTTGGCGATTATTTTGATAAATCTATCGCATAATCTGCCAAGCCTTTATTTGAACCGTCGTCATTATTTACGACGCTAATATTGGTTAATCCTGCTTTTTGGGCAAAGTCAATTTTGTTTGCACTCGATTTAAAGGTTACAGGACCCGCTGTTTTCACTTTGACAAACCGCCAGCTACGACTGCTACCATTATTGGTTAATGATAAATTCTTAGCCGCTTTGATGTAGTTAATCAGGACATCACGATTGGCATCAGGTGATTCAACTACATTGGTACTATTGATGCTGTAGTATTCCTTTAGACCTGATGCACGATAGTTATTGGTTGCGATGATAAATGGTGCGTTGTCTTCAATCGGCTTGTCTTTGTAGGTTAAGTTTTGGATACGGCTACCGATAGGTTTAGTCACATCAATTTCATATTGCACATCGGCTGCGGTAAACATATCAAAGTTATACCCAGGAAAAGTGCTGATTAACGATTGTGGTGTGGTAAGGCTTGGGTTTATTTGATTAAAGCGTTTGGCGGAATTCTCTAGCCATTTTTTGATATCACTGCCTTGTATTTTTACTGCAAACACGGTATTTGGATACAGGTATAAATCAGCCGCATTGTTAATGGCGATATTGCCTTGAGCAACATCCGTATAATCTGAACCCCCTGCAAATCCGCTTTTAAATGGGGCACTCACTGATAAGACAGGGACATCTTTATATTGTGGCAAATTGGCGTTAATATAATCGCTAATATAGTTGGCTTGCGCTTGGTTGACCACTTGAATCGCTGACACATCACCCACATCAGCAAAGTAAGAAGTCATTGAGAAATCGGATGTACCGATTGGGGTTTTGACATAATTAATAGTGGCATTATGTTCTGCTTGAATTAATTGAGCCACTCGCGGGTTGGCTGCTACAAAAGTTTTATCAGCATTTTGGATTGTACGCACTTCCACTTTGGTATTGTTTTTATTGACGACCCATTTTTTGCCATCAAAGGTTAGATTCAGTTTGATTACGCCTAACCCTTTACCCCAAAAACTTGGCATGACCGCAGGTACGTTGTTTAATAAGCCATTAACTTTATCAATGCCTGCCTGGTCTAAGCGGGTGTCTTTGCTACTAGCATCAGGAAATACTTGATGTGTGTGTCCCATCAAAATCGCATCAATACCTGCCACTTGTGATAGATGCCAACTGGCGTTTTCCATCGTTGGGCTGTATGGTGAGGTATCAATACCACCATGTGACAAGGCGACAATGACATCTGCACCTTCATTTTTCATTTGTGGCACGTATTTTTCTGCCATTTCTTTCGCACCTGCGGTGGTGACTTTACCGTCTAGCCATTTTTTGTCCCATTGCATAATACCGGGTGTGGTAAAGCCAATGATACCAATTTTTAGCGGTACGGTAACCGTCTTACCCTCTGGTGTGGTTGCCGTAAAGGTTTTGGTAATGATTTTATAAGGCTTAAACAGTGGCTGATTATTGCGAGCGCTAATGACATTGGATAAAACCAAGGGAAAGTTAGGTCCTTTACAAGCACTAGCACTTGCGGTTATGCCATCAACATTAAACTGACTGCCTGTAATTTGATTAAGATAGTTCAACCCATAGTTAAATTCATGGTTACCAATCGTACCGGCATCATATTTTAGGTCATTCATAACTTTATAAATGCCCAGTGTTTCGTCGCATTTGACAGGGTTCACCGTTGCTTGATAGTCACCTAAAGCACTACCTTGAATGGTATCACCGTTATCTAGCAAGATATTATTGGCAGATTCACTACGAGCGTTATTGATAAGCGTTGCGGTTCGCTCAAGCCCAAAACTTTTGTCTTCTGTCAACTTGTAATAGTCATAACTCATGACATTATTATGCAAATCTGACGTTTCAAGAATAGTAAAGTTAAGGTTCGTATTGGTAGCGATTTGCTGTGGTTTAGGGTCATTACTATCATTATTATTGTTATTACAAGCAACAAGTGACATGCTTGCTACAATCATGGATGTGGTGAGGCAAATGCGCTTGATTTGGATATTTTTATAATGATGGTTTTTATAATGATGGGTTTTATAGTTCATGATCGCTCACTAAATTAGGCTCAAATAAGAGCGTTGATAAATTTGTGAAATATCATAGAAAGGTTGCGTGACAAAATGATGAATAGCTAGGGGCTAATAAAATTCGCTGCCCGCTGCCTAGTCTTAAGCGACCCTGCAAACAACCAATCGTTACGACCACGCACCCAAAGACGCGTTTGATAGTCTGCCCAATTCCGAGGTAACTCTTAGCTTGCTCGCCAATACACTTTAAGTACGCTATTATCGCGACTTAACTGTAATAACTCATCCAATAACGAACGCAGTTTTTTCGTTGTTGTCGCTTCAAGACCACCCCAGATGTGGTCAATTTTGTGAGGATGTTGTTGTAAAAAATCTTGTAGAGTCGTGAAAATCTGCGTATGGGGCAGTTGGTCATCATTCGCCACAATTGGCAACACCGTTGCGGGATACTGGGCTAAAACGTCTTCTAAATAAGCCAAATCTAGCGGGCTTTGCAAAAAGGTAAGTACAATCGGCGGTATTGTCCGCTTGGTCATTTGCCACTGCTCTAACAGTCTGGCTACGGTCGGCAGTGAGGTTTCATCAGCGATTAATAGACTTTGTCCCTGTGGCTGATTCACATCGAGATGATCGATTTTTTCGGGGAATTCTCGCTCACTGGTAAAAACATCGCCTGTTTTTAACGATTTTACCCAAGTTTCGCCAAGACTGATTTCGCCGTTTTTTTCTCCATGACAATAAATATCTATCCAAGCCAGATTTTGCGTTTCACCGTTTTCATTCACGGTTTGCCATGCCTTGCGAAGCGTATAATAGCGGTAGGGGCGGGGGTGTTTTTTTAGGTCGGTGTCGGGCAGTTTGACATCAAACAAAAACGCATAACCTGCCGGTAAATCGGATAAATCGCTATCGGTTTGCACTGTCAAACGATACATATGGTGACTGACCGCTTCCACGCTTTGCAGACAAAATTGACGCTGCTTGATGTCAATGGTTTTTTTACCTTGTTTGCGGTCACTGCGCTGCAATAAGGCGACATACTGGTCGTTAAATTTCTCAAGGGTTTGGGTCGGCTCACTAAATGCCAAAAGCTGATTGTCTAAGTGCGGCTCGTTTTGCGCAAATTGCAAATCCAACAGTAAGCCTTGTTGATAGATTTGGCGTAAGGTCGCATTTTTTAAGGTTTTTTGCTGAACCTTGGTTAAGTTTAGCAAGCCTAACGCCATGTGCTTCATATCATCGCTGTGGTCTTCGTTGATGTGATCGATGATGTCGGCAATTTCTGGGTCATCAAATAAAGTCAGATTTTCTGGGTGCATAGAATGTAATTTTTGTTAAAGGGCGATAAGGAAAGGACTTGGGGTAACAAGTCCTTGGTTTAGATTTATGAACATGATTAAAACTTCGCGATTAAGCTAACACTGGCTTGTCGCTCTGCGCCCATCCAGCAATTATTGCGGTCATAACAACTACCCACGTAGGTTTTGTCAAACAAGTTACTGACAGTCAAGCCCACATCGAACGTGGGGTTAATTTGATAACTACCAGCCAAATCCACCAAGGTGACGCTTGGCAAAGTATCTGAGTTTTCTCTATCAATCTGCATCCCAGCGATGTGGCGCACACCCACTTGCACCGCGGTTTTGGCGTTGGGTTTCATACTTGCCCACAGTGTGGCGTTGTGCTTGGCAATTTGTTGCGGGGTATTGCCGACCAGCTGGGGGTTAAACTCATCCTTGGTGATTTCGGCATCGACATAACCATAGCCGACACCCACATTTAACCAATCGTTGAAACGATGATCGGCAGAAATTTCAAAACCCTTTGATGTGGTTTCACCTGTTTGGGTTTGTTTGGTCCAGTCGATGGCAGTGACCTTGTCATTTTTGCGTGTGATATCGTAGGCAGACAGCGTAGCCTTGGTGGCTTTGTCTGCTGAGCTGTATTTTATGCCGACTTCAACTTGATTGGCGGTGGTGGGCTTAAATGCTTCACCTGTAATATAGTTGACGCCTAACACGGGTTGAAATGACTGAGCGTAGCTGACATAGGGGGCAAAACCATTGTCAAGTTGATACAGGGCTGACAATCGCCCGGATGTTTGGTTGGCTTCGTTGACGGTGGTTTTTGCATCGCTACCTGTGGCAGTGGTTTTAGTGGTGCTTTTATAGTCATCGTGGCGTAACCCTGCGACCACAGTGAGCTTGTTCCATTGCATTTCATCTTGTAGATAAACGCCGAATTGACTTTGCTCAATATCATCGGTTTGTTGATAGCCTGTCAAACTCAGGGCAGTTTTGCTAAATAAATCATAATCAGGATCGCTTAAATCGATAATGGGTATGCCATTGTACATGGCATCTGCGTACTTAGCCGTGCTGTCAGTTTTTTGATAGTCCACACCCAATAGCAAATTGTGCGAGGTATTATCGGTAATCAGATTATAAGCCAATTGGTTATCGGTTGCCCAGTTGGTCATTTTCTCATCGGTCGTGTAGGCGGTGCGTATAAGCTTGCTGTCTGAGCCTTCGCTAAAGCCTTGATGGTAGGTGTTTTTTTGTTGGGCGTCGGCATCGGTATAACGCAAGGTATGTTTAAAGGTTAATAAATCATTGATTTTCCAGTTGATGGTCTCGCTTGGCATAAAGACTTTTTTACTAAAATCATTCCATTTATCGCCGGCGTAGGCATCCGCGTCTAACTTACCATAACTGGCTTTATACACTGTGCCAACGCTTGGTAGTGGGGTAGAAGGGACTTGATGAGGGTCATCTTGATAATACAAATTGGCAAGCACCGAGATATTGTTGCTCGGTTTGTATTCGATAGAAGGATTGATTAATACCCGTTTTTCTTCGGTCGTTTGCATTTGTCCGTCTTTTTCACGGGCTAATGCCACCATGCGATAATTGGTGGTATCGTTAATAGGACCTGTGCTGTCAATGGCGATTTCTTTAAGATTATTGGTGCCTGCGCGTAGTCTGATTTCGTTTTCGGGGGTATTTTTTGGGGTTTTGGCGATTTGATTGACCATGCCGCCCGGCTCATTATAGCCGTACAGCGACGAAGCAGGTCCCTTGAGTACTTCCACGGCTTCGGTGGCATAGGCATCGACTTGGGGCATTAAATTCCAAGTTCCATCATACGGCAGCCGCATCCCGTCATAAAAGTTGGAATAATTCTTAAAACCACGCAGGGTGTATTCATCAAAAATGCCAACCGTCCCACGACTTTCGCTACTGACACCTGGCTCATAACGCAGTGCACTCGCCACACTGTCTGCTTGGCGTTGCTGCAATGTCTCTTGCTCGATACGAGAATAACTCATGGGGGTTTTTTCGGGGTCAAGGGCGGTCTTGGTAGCGGTGGTGCGGTAAGCATCACTACGAATGACCAAGGTATCTAATGTGGTTTCTGGCGCTTCTTTGCTATTGGCTGCAACGTCTGCCATCACTTGACTGGTAAAAACATGGCTGATACCCACCGCTAAACACGCCCGTATTGCTACTGATAAAAAAGATAAACGCATAAGTGACCCCGCCCTAATAAATAATTACAGAAATTTACAGTATGTTAAAAGTAATGAAAATAATAACAATAATTATTCTCATTTGCAATTATATTTAATCCGCTTTTACGAGGTTTTAGGGCAGGTCGTATAGATTCTTAATGCTCACCAATCACTGTAATGGCATCTAGACTGGCTTTTTCGCGTTGCAAACCGGTCAGCTCGCTGAGTTCGCCATTTTTCATCATCAACAATCTATCCGCCTTTTCAAAATAGCTGTCATCATGACTAATAATAAACAGCGTTTTGCCCATTTTTTGCAACATGGGAATAATAGTGTGATAAAACACACGGCGATAGGCAGGGTCTTGGTCGGCAGCCCATTCATCAAGCAGTAAGATAGACTTTTCTTCGGCGACAGCAAGCAGCATGGCAAGGCGTTTGCGCTGCCCTTGCGAAAGCTCGGTGGCGCTAAGTTGGTTATCGGTGACGCTGACTTTTTCTTTGATGGCTAAGATATCAAGCCAATTGTCGATTAACTCAGCATCGGGCGCATTTTGCGCGCTTCCCATCACAGTGTTAAACAGATAAAAATCGCTATAAATCGCTGAAAATAACTGGCGATAATGGGGGTAATGTTCTGAGGCGACAGGCTGATTATCGATAAAAATACCGGTGTTTTCCGCAAATTTAGGCTGATATAACCCTGTGATGAGCTTGGCAAGTGTCGATTTTCCGCTACCATTTGCGCCAATTAAGAACACCACTTCGCCCCGTTTTAACGTGAAGTTGATATGTTTTAAGCCAAAACTTGCGCTATTGTCATAGTGATAATTTATATTTTTAAAAGTAATGACTTGCCAATTTGGGGTTAAAATTTGGGTATCAAAATCGCGGCTATAGTCAGCAAGCTGTAATGATTGTATTTTTTCCAAGGCAACTTTAGCCGTTTGCACGGTGGGAAATGCCCCAATCGCCATCAGTAGAGGCGACTGGATAAATAATACGGTGAGGGCAAACGTAGTAGCGGTGGCGGTATCTACCCAATGATAAATATTGGCTAGGGCATAAATCACCCCAATTACGGCAAACATCATAATATTTGACCAGCTTACGGCTGATAGATGAAAAGTATCGGCTTTGACAATATGGTTGAAATAGTCGCTTGCATGGCGTTGATAGTCACTGGTAAATAGACGTTTGGCACGTTCACGATTTAAGGCAAGTTCTTTTCGTCCATCAATCACCGCTTGATAATCTTGATACAGTGCATCATTGATCTCTCGTAATGTAGCTAAATGGGCATACACATGACCCACGAGTTTACTACTGATAAAAATGGTCAGCGTAATACACCCCATGACCACAAGTAGCATTGGCAGAGACAAAAAACCCAAATAAACCGCGGTCGCCGTGCAAATAATCACCCCTTGCACCAGCTCAGGCAAGCGTACAAACGCCACGGTAATCGACTGCACATCGGTAGTTAAGCTGGCTAACAGCTTGGCACTACCGATTTTTTCAACTTGGGCGATTGAAGTGTCTAAGATACGTTTTATCAGTTGCGAACGTAATTCAAATACAAAGCGATGCCCTAACTTAGTCAAGGCAAGCTGTGACGTAAACGTTGTCGCTAATAAACCCATAATCGCTACCAAAAATACCGCTAATATCTGCCAACTGCCTAAGAGGGGATTATCAGTGCCGACTGCTGCGATTAAAAAACGGTTAATGAAGGCGATAATGGCGACATTCACCAAGGCATTAAGCAGATTGAGCAAGATGACTTTGATAAAGGCAATGCGGTGCTGTTGCCAGATGAGGGTCATAAGGGGCATGGTAGTAGGGAACATGTATTTCCTGTTTAGCTTTTATTTTTTAGGCAGTCTCAAATAAAAATCGGACAAAGCAAGCTTTATCCGATGACAAACGTTAACAATGGGTGAAATTAAAAATCAAAGGTCGCTGACAGCTTCAATGTGCGTGGCTCACCTAAGGTAAGATAGCCTGCACCGTTGTCACCTGCGGTATTTTCATAACCGCCCACCGATGACCAGTAGTCTTTATCGGTGACGTTAGCAATCACCCCTTTGAGCGTGACTGCTTTACCGGCAAGTTGGGTTTTATATCTTGCACCCAAATCCACAGTGGTGTAGCCATCGACTGTTAGGGTGTTGGCTTCATTGGCGTAACGTTTGCCGGTATGGATGACATCGCCTGTTAAGGTTAAGCCATCTACTTGTGGTAAATCATATTCTAGCCCTAGGTTCAACAGGTGTTTTGCCGCACCGATAACTTGCTTCCCTTCAGTGGCATCGCTACCGGTATCTTTTTGTTGGGTATCAAGAAATGTCACGCCGCCTAGCACTCGCATATTGGCGGTGGGTTGTCCATATACATTGAGTTCAACGCCTTTATGTTGGTTTTTGCCGTGCGCTTCAAAGGTGGTATCAACGGTAGTATAACGCGGCTTGTTGGTTTGAAAAGCGGTGAGACCTGCACCGATAACGCCGCGGTCGTATTTCACGCCGATTTCGCTTTGTTTGGTGACGTACGGTGACATGGCTTGACCTGCATTGGTCAGCTCAGTTGCTACGCCATCGATGGTGGTGGTGAGAGGGGCAGTTTCGCCTTTGCTGAGGCTTTGCATATAGTTAGCAAAGACTGACCATTCGTTGCTAGGGCGATATAATAGGGCAAACGCAGGCGTGGTTTTACTTTCTTTATATTTGCCATTACTGGCTTGGGTGGTGGGGTCAAAACTTTCATCTTCAATGGTTTGGTGTCTTGCCCCCAAGGTCACTTGAAGTTTATCATCCATGAAGGCTAGGGTGTCTGCCAATGCCACACTGGTGAGGGTGGTTTCGCCTGTCTTAGTAGGATGGTCGATATCGCCACCTGCCAACGCCGCCGCTGACCAGCTGGGTTTGGCGTACGAGGTTGGGTGATATAAATTGGTCGTCAGCGTGTTTTGCCAATCAAATTGATAAGGTGCTTTTATCTGTGATTTATAGATATTGCCAGACACTACCCAGTTATGGTTGATTTTGCCTGAGGTCAGTTTGCCACGGATACCGATTTCACCTGTGTTGATGTCGTCTTCACGGGCATTGTCAAAGCGGTAGGTGGTGCCATCGCCATTTAAATTGGTGACCGTCAAGTTAGCGAGCGAGTTCTCTTCTTCGCCATGACGAAAGCCATACGCGCCATACGCAGTCAAATTTGGGCTAAGGTCATATTCAGCCCGTAATGTACCAAACACATCTTTTTCATTTGAATAACTCCACGGTTGCGACCAGTTGCTTTTGGCATCAGCGGCCTTGGGTACACGGGTCAAACCTGACAAGGTGACATTGGTGCGCGTTTTTTGCAGTTCGTTATTTTGATAGCCCAAATCTGCCGATAACCGCATGTTATCTTGGCGATAATCTAAGCCCAAACCGACCAAACCCAATTTGGCTTTTTCATCATCGACTGCTGTACCGCCATCTTGATAAGCGACATTGGCACGCACACCGTACGCTTGATTTGCGCCAAACCGTTGTCCGACGTCTAGGGCAATTTTACCATTTTCGGCATTTTCGCTGCTGATAGTGACTTTACGAATCGGCGTTTGAGTGGCACGCTTTGGCAGTAAATTGACTGTGCCCCCTTTATTACTACCCCCGGGTGCCATGCCATTTAGGAAGGTGCTAGCGCCACGTTGTACTTCGACCCGCTCAAATAGCTCACTTGCGATAAATTGACGAGGCATAATGCCGTATAAGCCATTCATCATGGTATCGTCAGAGTTGGTGACAAATCCGCGAATCAGATAAGCTTCTTGAAAGTTACCAAAGCCACGAGCCACACGCACCGTTGAATCTTTTTTTAGGATATCCCCAACAGAATCCGCTTGTTTATTTAAAATAAAGTCATTGGTATAGGCCGTGGTCGAAAAAGGCGTTTCCATGGTCGATTTATTACCCAAAATACCGATACGGCTACCGGTGGCGACTTGCCCACCTTGATAGGCTGGCGGCAAACCAGTTTTTGATGCATCCGCACTTGCAGTCACCACGATTTCATCGAGTAGGGTTTCTGTGGCGGCATCCGTGGTATTTGCTTCTTCTGCCATCGCCGCGGTCGATAATAAGCCAATCGTACTTGCTGCCAAAGCCGAACGCACGGCTAAAGATAATAGGGATAAACGCATATTCAATCACTCAAAGGACAATAGATAAAACATTTTTGCGAATGATAACAATTATTATTTTTATTTACAATAAATAATGATAGCGCAACCAAAGAAGTTATCTGTTTAATTTTTCATACCTTTCATCAACCATAAAAAATATAAACCGCCTACGATGGAAGCGATTGTGCCCGCAGGTATTTCATAGGGAAAAATCGCATAACGTCCCACCCAATCAGCAATCAACATCAATCCTGCGCCCAGTAGCGCTGATAAGGCTAATTGGTGAGGTAACTGCACCGCCCCAAGTGTCTTGGCTAAATGCGGCGTCATTAATCCAATAAAACTTAGCGGTCCAACCGCCAATGTCGAAACAGTGCTTAACACTGCTACAAGACTAAAAATCAGTATTTCGCTACGTTTTACTGATACGCCCAAACTGCGAGCCATTGTTTCATCTAGGCTAATCACCCTAAGCGGCTTTAGTAGCAAAAAACTGAGCAAAAATAACACTGCACCAATGACCATCAATGCCCACGCTGTCACAGGATAAGCATGATACGTTGTACCCGATAGCCAATTGAGCATCGCTTGTAAGCGAGGGTCGCCTGACAGTTTGATTAAAGTTAAAATACCACCCATCAATGCAGAAATCGCCACACCCACGAGCAACAAATAGCTTGAGGATAGCCGACGCGCAAGCCATAAAACCAACAGTAACACCAAAGCCGCACCTAACAGTCCGCCCAATAACGGCAATCCCAATGCCCAAACAGAATCGGTTGCCAGTCCCAGTGTGCCTGATATCACTGGACTAAGCACGAACACCAATACCACCCCCAATGCTGCACCTGAACTGATGCCCATCACTTCAGGACTTGCCATCGGATTGCGCGTCAAGTTTTGTAATAGCACCCCTGCGGTAGCCAGCATCAGACCTGTTGCCATTGCCGATAAGGTACGCGGCAGGCGAAAATTTTCGATAAAACTTGCCTCGGCATGCCACCCAAAACTGCCCATTGCATCAGGGGAAATATGTAATACACTTACTGTCAAAAGCAGCAACAACCCTACCGAAACCGCCCAAAAACCGCCACCAAAATATCGGCGTTTGCCGGCCAACAGGCTAGGGCTTTGTTCGGCAATCATCGGCTGTTTACTTTGTCGAATGACCAACCAAATAATCAACCCGGCACCTAATATTCCTGTGACCGACCCCACAGGCAGCGTTATATTAAGTAACTGTTTAAACCAAGGTGACAGCAGCGTCACAATGTTATTGGTCAGCCACAACAACATCGCCCCAAAGGCAAATCCTGCCAGTAATCGTTGTCCAATCGGGCGAATCGCTACTACATTAACGACACTTGCCGCAGCCAAGCCCACAAAACTTAAAACGCCCACGCGGCTTACCACGCTTGCCGTGACTATCGCAACAAGGATTACTACCAACATACGCACGGCAGCCACAGGCACGCCCAAGGCTTTGGCTTGGCGTTCATCAAGGCTCATGATGGTTAAAGGTTTGACCAAAAACAACAAGATGACGGGCAGGACTAGGCTTATTAGCACAAAAAACTGGCTATTTTGCCAACTGGTTTGGGTTAAGTTACCGCTTTCCCATGCCATGACCCCCATAACCCTTTCTGAGAAAAAAATCATCAACAGTGAGGAAATAGCAGAAAACAAAATATTGACCACCAAACCACCCAAAATGAGCACCACAGGATTCATACGGCTGTTGGCAGCAATCGCAAACACCAAGCCCATACTCAGCAATGTCCCAACAAACGCCACCCAAAAGCTACCATACAAGCCAAAACTGGGAAAAAACAGCGTCACAATTAATAAAGCCAATTGTGCCCCTGTTCCTACCGCAAGGGTACTATCTGAAGCAAGGGTATTTTTGACCAATTGTTGTAGCAAGACACTGACTACGCCCAGTAATCCGCCGGCAAATATCGCCACTAACATAGTCGGCAAAATTTGTAACTGCGCCACCATTTGCGCTAAGGTCAGCGACTGTGAACTGGCAAATAATAACCACAATGCATCATGCCAAGTGCTGTTAAGGACTAAAGCCGTGGTTATTAAAACCAGCGACAATAAGCCACTAAAAAGCCAACAGGCAGGGGCATTAAAGGGCTTGGTAATTCGCTGGTTATGTTGTAGCCTAGTTTTATTATCCATGCGCCTTGCCCCCTAACCAATGAGCCTGATTTAATCGCTCGCCAAATACCACCATAGAAGACACACCGCCATACAGCCAAATCGGCGGTAACACTGCCATACAGCGGCTATTGTTAGCCCTTGCGCCATAGCCTAGCCGCTGCCACAGCAAATTCTTGGCTAATTCTTGACGTAGCATAGGACTAAACGGCTCAACCACTACCAAACAGGTATCATCATCAAGTTTTGCCAAATCACTCAATACCAACGAATTAAATCCCCAAAGATTACCTTTACCCATCTGATCTTCAAGTGTAATCAAATTTAACCCCATCACCTCAAATGTCGGTCGAAACAGACTATTGTTGGTATAAATCCGCAAATTATTGCTATCGGCAAACTGCACCACCGCAATTTTTTTGATGTGAGGATGTGTTTGGCGAAATGTCGCACCAAGCTTGCCAAGCTGTTTTTTTGACTGGGTTAAAAATTGCTGGGCGCGCTGCGGCTGATGAATAATTTCACCCAGCTGAAGTGTCGGTTCAGCATAGTCCTGCCAAGTCGCTATCGCGTTTTTTGACATAAAACTCACCGACTTATGGGGTGTGTTGCCGTAAGCAGGTCTTAGATGAGCATAAAAATCATTATCAATAATCACAATATTGTTAGAAGATGAGGTGAGTTGGGCAAGCCGTTCAAAGTTTGGGGTGAATCGTTCCCCAATATCGATAATATCACTTGGCAGCGCGGGCGTCCCCACCCATTCACGGTAGCTTTTGGTATCGCCTGTGGCAATCGGTGGATAGCCTAGGGCGGTGAGTGTCGAAGCCACCGCCCAATCAGGGGTGATGACTTTGACGCTGTGAGCCTCTGCGGGGGGCGCTTCAAGCTTTAAATCCCGCTGAGGCTGGCACGCTGTCAAAAAAAACAAAACAATTAGCAAGCAAAAAGCTCTCATCACACCACCGCCACTTTATTACCGGTGACTGGGTGACTTAATAAATGCAAATTGATACCAAAAATCTGGTCAAGCACTTGCGGTTGCATGGTACTGGCGATATCACCAACATGACAAAGCTTGCCGTTTTTTAACGCAATAAACTCATCACAAAACTGTGCCGCAAGATTAATATCATGAATAATAATCACAATCGCCTTGTTTTTCTGCCGTGCCAAATCACGAATGAGACGCAGTATTTCAACTTGATAGACGATGTCGAGCGGGGCAAGTGGTTCATCAAGTAGCAAATAGGGCGTATCTTGGGCGATACACATGGCAAGCCATGCCCTGGCGCGCTCCCCTCCGGATAGCGTTGCCACTGATTGCTCGGCAAACGGCGTGACTTGGGTCAGCGCCATTGCTTCACGCACCTTAGTATGGTCTTGTGGCGTAGGCTTTTGTAGCCATTTTTGATAAGGGTATCGCCCTAACATCACCAGTTCGGCAACCGTAAATTGACTGGCATCAGGCAATTTTTGCGGTAAATAGGCGACTTGTTGGGCGAGGGTTTTTGGCGGTAAATCAAAGATTGATTTGTCAGCAAAATCCGGTAATAAAATCTGTCCGCTAGTGGGGGTGGTTTCCCCTGCCAAAGCTTTAATCAATGTCGATTTACCCGAACCGTTATGCCCAATTAAGGCATAGATTTTTCCCTTCTCAATGGTAACATTGATGTTGTTTAAGAGGGTTTTTTGTTGGCGCATGACGGTAAGCGATTGGGTGGTTAGCATGAGTTGACCCGGGTCAAAGTTTTAAAATAGCAAATCATAGCATTGATGATAATAATTATCATTAATTTTTATAAATAAGAATTAATATCATTTAAGATATTGATAACGATTCTCATTCACACTATAATACAGCGATTTCAAAAGTTTCCCTAAACATACAGCGCTATAACTATGTCTATCCAACGTCACGCTAACTTTAGTCCAGCCCATTTCTCAAACGATATTAGCAGCATAGTCGATAAAAAGTCGGGCACGTTGGCACTGATTGGTGTATTGAGCTTACATGGTATCGTAGCGATTAGCTTGGCAAATATGGCAACGCCTGATATCAAACCGCCCAAAGTCACGCCACCGTTAGAAATTAGCTTTATCGCGCCACCACCTGCGCCAACCAAGCCTGAAGAGATGACGGTAACAGCCGAGCAACAACCGATAAAACAACTACCTAAGCCCGTCGAAAAGCCAACAGAAAAGCCCATAGAAAAAATAGCAGAAAAACCAGAAGAAAAGCCGATAGAAAAACCCATCAGCAAGCCTGTTGAGAAAACAGTCGAAAAACCGATTGCTAAGAAACCTGTAGAACAACCGATTAAACCATTACCCGAACCGTCGAAACCAGCTGAAAAAACTATCGTCAAGCCGCCACAGGTTGACCAAAACATTGTCATGGCAAGGCAACTAGCCCTCGCCAATGAGCGAGCCGAACAAGCGCAAAAACAACAACTTGAACGCCAGCAAGCACTCGTCAGACAGCAAGAATTAGAAAGACAACAAGAATTGGAACGCCAACAAGCGCTTGCACGGCAAAAAGCGTTGGAAAACCAATTAATTGAACAACAAGAGCGTGAGCGCAAACAAGCAGAAATAGATCGTCAAAAAGCGCTAGCTGATGCCAAAGCCAGACAAGCCGATGAAGCTAGGGCGAAAGCCGAAAAGGCAAAACAACAACAAGCCGACAAGGATAAAGAAGCCCAGCAAGCGCAAAATAATTCACCTGTGAGCTTTTCGGCAGGGCAAGCAAGTTGGCGGCGGCAACCTAGCTTTAGCTGTCATAGTGAAGACCTGGAAAACGGCGCATTAACAGCGATTATTCGCTATACGGTGGACAAACAAGGCAATCCAACCAGCGTCACTTTAGCCAAATCGACCGGCAATGTCAGAGTCGATAGACAACTGTCTATGCAGGCTAAGAGCGGCAAATTTAACCCCTTTACCAAAAATGGCGTACCGGTGGTAGGTATTGTCAATCTACCGGTTCGCTGTCAATAAAGATGATTATTAAAAAAATCCGTACTTCATAAAACCTATCCCCGTACAAATTGCTTTAACCAATATCACTTGCCCATTGTAGATATAAAAAACCCTCTAAATAAGCTATTTAGAGGGTTGTTCTTAGAGATTTTTTTGCTAGCTGATGAATTAATTGTATTCAATCACAAAATCTTCAGTGGCTACGCGTACTTTTGCCATAGGCGCAATCCAATCACGTGCTGGATCTGAAACACCCACATACATGATTACGATACTTTTTAGCCCCAATTTCTCTAAACCTAATACCTCGTCAATCAGCTTAGGATCAAAGCCTTCGGCAGGGCAACTATCTACTTTAAGCTCTGCTGCTTGTGCCAACGCAAGTCCCAAGCCAATGTAAGCTTGGCGAGCGATATGTTCAAAGTTTTCGTCTGCACTTTTTTTGGCCACACTTGCTTTGAGCATGGAAGTATAACTATCAAAACGTCCTCTAGGTAAGCCACGCTCATCTGTGGTCATGTCATACACGGTATCAATTTTTTCGGCGCTATAATCCTGCCAACCTGCAAAAATAAGCACGTGAGAACATTCTTTCATGCAGTCAGGATTGAGCGCACCCGCCACTAGCTGCGCTTTGATGGCTTGGTTTTTGACCACGATAACTTTAAAGGGCTGCAATCCCGATGAGGTGGGCGCCAGTCGAGCGGCTTCGATGATTTTGTCGATATTTTCTTGACTCACGCTTTGGTTTGGATCAAAGGCTTTGACGGCATGGCGCCATTGTAAGTTTTCAATCAGTGACATGAAATATTCCTAATCTAGTGATAAAACTATAATGATAATAGTAGAGCGATAAAAGTTATTGTCCGAGCCTTTAAACAAAGCTAAAGAAAGCTCGATGTTACCAATTTTGTCATTGGCTGTTAGAACGCTTGAATGGCTTTCAACTTGCTCAACTAAACGGTAAATGTGCCCAAATGGGTCTTTGACATTTGAGCACGCCGCTTGCAATGGAAATTATGTTAAATTGATTATGCCACTACTTGGGTATGCAGACGTACGTCAACATTGCCGCGCACGGCATTAGAATACGGGCAGACTTTGTCCGTCGTTTCAACCAAGTCTTTCGCTTGTTCTTCGCTGACGCCGCTAAGTTCAATATACAAATCGATGTCAAGCGCATAACCGCCTTGGGCATTCATGCCCAGTCCCACAACCGCTGAGGTTTTTGAGCTGACGCCTTCTAGCTTCATACGCTGTGCCACATGAGTCAACGCATTGTCAAAACACGCGGCATAGCCCATGGCAAATAATTTTTCTGGGTTGACGCCTGTACTATTTTGCTCAGGGGTTTGTAAATCAAAGCCTAGTGAACCATCTTCTAGTGCAACATGACCTGAGCGGCCGCCTGTTGAGGTAGCGGTTGGGGTTTTATAAAAAATTTTCATAAGAGTACCTTATTTTGAATGCTTAACTTGCGTGAATAAATAAAAAAATCGGCGATAGGCGTGACAACATTTGCCATAGCATTTAGGTTTTAATGTTTAGGTTTTAATATTTAAGTTTTAAAAAATTATATTTTACACAATATAATTTTCGGTGCCTAGATAAGGTAATAAAATTCTCACACGCTGCATACAAACTAATAACAAATGACTAAAAATGCTAAATCTAACGATACCCTAACAAGACGCATGATAATAGACAAGACGTAGGCAGATAGCGCTTAAAGATGAAAATTTGTTTAAGGATTTTTGGGTGATAGATTGTGGGTACACTCGCTTGTATGAGTCGGGCAGAGTTTTTTCGCCACTTGCTGTAGCAGATCTATCGCTTCGTCATCTAACTGCATGGCAGCTAACATAGCACTAGGAATGGTAGCGGCTTGCACTTTTAAGGCATCCCCTTTGGCAGTGAGCGATATTTGTACTACCCGTTCGTCTTGTGTGGCACGCTCACGGTGCACAAAGCCTTTGGCTTCAAGTCTTTTAAGTAAAGGGGTAAGTGTGCCGGTATCAAGGTCTAAAAAATCGCCCAATGTGCCGACAGTTTGTGGACTTTTTTCCCATAGCACCAACATGACAAGGTATTGTGGATAGGTCAAATCCAAGGCTTTTAGCAGGGGACGATAGTGGTTAGTGATACTTTTTGACAGTGAATAAATGGGAAAACATAACTGGTTACTCAGTTTGAGGGCATCAAGGCTCATCGTATTTTTTGGGACTCTAGAGATGAAAGGGTCATTGACCACTATAGGAAAAAACACATCTTTGTGCAATCATTAACCACAATTGGCGGTCTGTGCGGTCAAGCAGTTGATAGCCGATGATAGTGCATAATGTGACAAAGATGGCGGGTAAATAACGGCATTTGTTTTTAAATTCATAATCTTGCATAATGGGTTTGGTATAGTAAAAATCAAGGTGGGGATATGCTAATTGAGCCTTGGCACTGGCTGATTTTGGGGTTAGTGCTGATTATTCTTGAACTATTCTTGACCAGTTTTGTGAGTTTATCGATTGGTGTGGCAGCGATTGTGGTAGCCGCTTTGTCATGGCTATTACCGTTTAGCTGGTTTTTTTGGCTGATGGTATGGCTGATACTGTCGGTGATTTTTACTATCATTGGCTTTAAATTTATCAAGCCGTATATGCAAAATCGCACCACAGCAGGATTGGGTTCGGGGGTTATCATCGGGGAAACAGGCATGATTATTCAAAGTCCGCAAGCAGATAAATTGGGCAAGATTCGTTTTAGTGTGCCAATTTTTGGGGCGGATGAATGGGTGTGTCGTAGCTACCAAAGCGCACCGCTAGCAGTTGGCGATAGAGCGATAGTCGTGGATGTTATTGGAAATGAGTTGCTTGTAGAATCCACCAAGCATCAATAAGCATTAGTAAGCATCAATAAAGGAATTGTCATGGAAGCGTTGAGCGGTATTGGTATTTTTTTGGTCGCCTTTGTGCTATTTACCCTTTATAAAGGGGTAAAAATCGTACCACAAGGGTTTAAATGGATTGTACAGCGTTTGGGTAAGTACCATCAGACCTTAGAGCCTGGGTTGAATTTTATCATTCCTTATGTCGATAACGTGGCATATAAAGTAACCACCAAAGACATAGTGCTAGATATTCCATCGCAAGAGGTCATCACCCGTGATAACGTCGTGATTATCGCCAATGCGGTGGCGTATATCAATATCGTGCATCCAGAGCGCGCCGTATATGGTATTGAAGATTATGAGCAGGGCATTCGTAATTTGGTACAAACCTCACTGCGTTCTATCATTGGTGATATGGATTTTGACAGTGCGTTATCATCGCGCGACCAAATCAAAGCCGCGCTAAAAATGTCCATTTCTGATGATATTGCCGATTGGGGAATTACCCTAAAAACCGTGGAAATCCAAGATATTAGCCCATCACCTACCATGCAAATGGCGATGGAAGAACAGGCGGCTGCGGAGCGTCAACGCCGTGCTACAGTGACCAAAGCGGATGGGCAACGCCAAGCAGCGATTGCAGAAGCTGATGGACGTCTTGAGGCGTCACGGCGTGATGCCGAAGCGCAAGTGGTACTGGCACGAGGCAGTGAGCAATCAATTCGCTTGATTAGTGAAGCGGTGGGCGAGCGCGAAATTCCCCTGCTATATCTACTAGGTGAGCAGTACATCAAAGCCATGACTGATATGTCAAAATCACCGAATGCCAAAACCGTGGTACTGCCTGCTGATATCTTAAATACCGTGCGCGGTATGATGGGGGAAGTGGGCGATAAAATCCACCGTCCTTAACATTGGGCGTGACTCATCTGCTAATTAAAACGCTGACTGAAACCGCATCACCTTGCGGTTTTTTATTCGCCAAAATTGGGTAATCATGACATTTTAGGATATACAGTATGCGTGAAATGAAAAATTTACTATTGGTACTACATACCCCATCAGATAATACCCAGCGATTAGCAGAAGTTGCAAAATCCGCCACACAGCTAGCGGATATTGATAACGTCACCGTGATTGTTAAAACACCGTTACAAACCCAAGTGGAAGATGTGTTAAAAGCGGATGCCATTATCATTGGCACAACCGAAAATTTTGGTTATATGGCGGGGCTGACCAAGGATTTTTTTGAGCGAATTTATTACCCGGTGCTTGAGCAAAAACAAGGACTGCCTGTGGCGTGTTATATCCGTGCTGGGCTTGACGGTACAGGTAGCAAACGCGCGGTAGAGAGTATCGTCACAGGATTGCGTTGGCGCTGGATACAACCGCCTTTAGTATTAAAAGGTGAATGGTCAAGCGCATTTGATGAGCAAGTCGCTGAGCTTACCATGGCAGTCTGTGCAGGTTTATCATTGAATATTTTATAACGGCTTTAGCATGATTTCCGAGTAAATTACTCAAGTTTTTTTCCGCGTGATTATCAAGTTTGTTATAATATCAACAATTTCACATTGTATGACACGCTGTAAGGATAGTTATGACCCGTAAGCCTGAACTTTTATGCCCTGCTGGCACTTTTCGTAATATGCAATATGCGTTTGCCTATGGCGCAGATGCCGTCTATGCGGGACAAGCACGTTATAGCTTGCGGGTGCGCAATAATGATTTTGATGAGGAAAATCTTGCCAAAGGGATTGCCTACGCCCATTCACTCGGCAAGCATTTTTATGTCGTGGTCAATATCCAAGCGCATAATGCCAAGCTTAAAACTTTTATCGAAGACATCCGCCCTGTGATTGAGATGAAACCCGATGCGCTGATTATGTCAGATGCTGGGATGATTATGATGGTACGTGAAGCCTTTCCAGAGCAGGTGATTCACCTATCGGTGCAGGCGAACGCGGTGAACTGGGCAACGGTCAAGTTTTGGAAACAAATGGGCGTCAGCCGCGTGATTTTGAGTCGCGAGCTGTCACTCAAAGAAATCGAGCAAATCATCGCTGAAGTGCCCGATATGGAAATTGAGGTGTTTGTGCATGGGGCACTTTGTATGGCGTATTCGGGTCGTTGTTTGCTCTCTGGGTATATCAATAAACGCGATGCCAACCAAGGCACTTGTACCAATGCCTGTCGCTGGTCATACAACACCTATAAAGCAGAAGAAAACGAAACGGGCGATATCGTGCCAACACAGCCTATCACGCAGCCTATCAGCCAAGCTATCAATAGCCCAGAGGTTTTTGTGCCTACTCAAGCCACGCAAGAAGATGCCATTCAAACTATCAATCTAAATGGTGATGTGGTGATGGGCGATGACTATGTACAGCAGCCATCAGATGAAGTGGTACTGATTGAAGAACAAGGTCGCCCAGGCGAATTGATGGCGATGTTTGAAGATGAACATGGCACTTATATTATGAATTCTAAGGACTTACGTGCTGTTGAGCTAGTGCCTGAGCTGACCCATATGGGCGTACACTCACTCAAAATCGAAGGCCGTACCAAGTCGCATTATTACGTGGCGCGCACCGCGCAAGTGTACCGCCAAGCGATTGATGATGCCGCCGCTGGTAAGCCATTTGATACAGGCTTAATCACCGCACTCGATGGGCTCGCCAATCGCGGCTATACCGAAGGTTTTTTACGTCGCCACGTGCACAGTGATTACCAAAACTATGAATATGGGTCATCAAAAACCGATCATCAGCAGTTTGTTGCCGAGATTAGCGACATTACCCCAACGCGCTTAACCTTGGTAATTAAGAACAAATTAATGGTGGGTGATACCATCGAAATCATGACGCCGCAGGGTAATTTGAGCTACCCACTCAAAGAAATGTGGAATAAACAAGGTGAGCCAATTGATGGCGCTTTAGGCTCTGGCTGGGTGTGTCAAATCGCCAATCCGTTTAAAGAGATGCAGGATGATGTGTTGCAATTTGCGCTAATCATGAAAAGCGTCAGTGAGCCAATTTTTACCTAAGTTGGTCTTGTTGTCACGGTATCAGGCATTAGGTTAAGGAATTTTTGTGGTTCACTCATACCAGCAAAATAAATCAGACACCATTTCAACGATTGTTGAAGCGGTGAATGTTGAAGCATTGCAGGATTCCCTAGCACTTCGCCGTAATGTGTTTATCCAAGGATATTTATCACAGGATTTTAAAGCCATTGAGACGACTTTGGCGGACAACTTTCGGTTCGTTAACGGTAAAGCAATCCACAATCGCGACAGCTGGCATGAGATTTTACATAACTTATGGCAATCTCGAGACTGGCAGTCTCAACCGCTATTGCCTGACCGTGTTCGCTATCACTTTTTCTCACTCACCGAATGTATGATCACTTTGTATTATAAGCATGAACCGCTGGCAAATGTCATGCAGGAATTGTGGATGCAAGATAACAATGTATGGCGCCTAAGTGCGGTGTCAATCGTTAATCGCTAAAGGTTTTAATTGCTAAGGTAAAAACAGACTACAAGACATGGCACTAAAAATCACTTCCGACTGTATAAATTGCGACATTTGTGAGCCCGAATGCCCAAATGAAGCCATTAGCTATGACAATAAAGTACAAAAAACCTACGTCATCAATCCTGACTTGTGCACCGAATGCATCGGGTTCTATGATGAGCCAACCTGCGATAAAGTCTGTCCGATTGACTGCATCATCAAAGACGATGAGCGCCCTGAATCGCCCGAACAGCTGCTTGCAAAATATAAGCAAATTTGGCAAAAATAATACTAACAAAAAGTTGCGGTAAATGTTGCCAAAACATTTTACTATAAGTTAATCAATTTTTTTTGAAGTGATTACTGGCATTTTTTATCAAAAACAACATTTAAAGTGACATTTAAAGTAAAGTGACATTCATGTTTAAAAAAAATAGCAAAGCGACTGACTCTCAAGCACAACAATCGAAGCGCTCAGCACAGCCTCGCAAACAAAAAAACAAAGCTAAAAAGCGTCACGTTGTCGCGAAACTCATTGGCGTCGGTGTGACAGCCACAGCGGCAACGGGCGCAACTGCTGTCTTAGGCAGTTATGGCGCATGGCAATATGCCAAGCAGCAATATAAAACGCGCCGTTTGTATACCCCTGCATTTAGCGGGGTTGTCACTAATCAGCATTTTAAAGGTAAGGTGCACAAAGTCGGTGAGTATTTAACCTTTGTCACCGATGGCGCTACCTATGCGCTCAATGATCCATTACTGCGTATTCAATCACTGTATCAGTCCAATAAAACACCTACTGACAATCAAGCCAGTCATCAAACCAAGCTTATGGATCAGGTGCACTGTGATGACGTCACTATTGTTGCCGAACTCAGTGAAAAAGGACATTATGGCTATTTAGGGCATTTGGACTATCAGTTAACTGTGGTCGACACCGCAGATGATGCCATGAATTTTTAATGGCGTTTTTTTAATAGAGTATAGTATAGCATTCGTGACATACGAATGATTGTAACCACCCAAGTTGAACCATCATCAAAGGAGCTGAAGATGACAACAAAATTTATCCCAAAACCCTATCGTATCGAGCGCAATGACTGCCAAGCCATGCTGATTGATATACAAGAAAAACTTGCGCCCCATATTGCCGAACATCGAAAATTACTCAAAAAAACAGCGATTTTGATTCAAGGTCTACAAGCGCTTAATGTGCCTATTATGGTTAATGAGCAATATCCCAAAGGACTGGGGTCTACCTTACCAGAGTTGACGCAGTTACTATCTGAAAAAAATACCCCAGTGTTTGAAAAAACCACCTTTAGCGCCTGTGATACGCCAACCTCTTGGCATCATATCGCCCAGCAAAATCGCAACAATGTGATTTTATTTGGTACAGAAGCTCATGTCTGTGTCATGCAGACGGCGTTAGATTTACTCGATAACGGTATGCAGCCCATCATTATCACCGATGCGGTGGGCTCGCGAGACCTGTATGACCGTAAAATTGCGATTCGTCGTATGCGCCGTGCCGGTGCCGTCGTCACCACCACCGAAGCGATTTTATTTGAGCTGTGTCGTAGCTCAGAAGATCCCGCGTTTAAAACGATTTCAGCGCTAGTCAAGTGAATACGACTCAGACCATGCATGATTAAGAGGTATTTGATGCAACCACTTATTGATTATCTGTTGGCATTGGATGCCTTAAAATCAGTCAACCGCCGCAACTATACCACCCAACTGTCTAAAGACACGCCACGCCGTCTTGAAAATTCTGCCGAGCATTCATGGCATTTGGCGATGGCGTGTTGGGCAGTCGCGCAGCATTTCAAACTGGATGTCAATCATGAAAAACTGCTTAAACTGGCATTAGTTCATGACTTGGGCGAAATTGAGGCGGGTGACACATTCTTATATGCTGATAAACGCTCGCAGGCGCATGTTGATGAGCGTATCGGCGTTGAAAAACTGGCAGCGATGACTGGCAACCCCGTTTCAGAATTGTTAACGCTGTGGGATGAGCAAGAAATAGGTCATAGTGCTGAAAGCAAACTACTTAAAGTAGTGGATAGGCTATTGCCCTTTATGCTTAATATGGTGACAGATGGCGGTGCGTGGACAGACCATCAGGTCAAGCGCTCCCAAGTCCAAGCTGCCCAATCATTTATCAGCGAGGACTTTCCCATCATTCACGACTGGATAACCGAGCAAATTGCCATTGCGGTACAACAGGGTTGGTTGATTGAAGATTAAATGCTGCAGATGGTCATATGATTAAAAAATTAGCGATGGCTTTAGGATTGGCTTTAGGTCTTATGGGTATTACCCATGCAGAAGTTTACAAGCTAGACCCAAAATCAACCCAATGCTATCTTTTTAGCCACGATAAATTACAGCAAAAACTCGCTTGCAATATGACAGCCACCGCTGCCGCGGGCAAAGTTTGGTGGACGAAGCGAAATTTTAAGCTAGCCAATGGCAAAACTATCAAAACATTTGCCAAAGACACCCAGCGTAAATACCTATCCAAAACCGATAAAATTTTGATGCCTTTTACTTCAGAGCTAGACAGGGGTGATGACCAAATTAGCATTGCCACCATTAACGATCAACCTGCAATTCGTCAAAACCGCTGGCTAAAAGATTACCGTGTGATGAATTGGGAAGAATTTTGGGGCAATCATACTGAATTATTGCCTAATCAAATGACAGACAGGTTGGCGTGTTTACAATTAGAGAATAAGTCTTTCGAGATTTGCACCCCTTACAACCACAATGATTTTCGTACCGATTAAGCCAAATAAAAAACTAAGCCAAATAAAAAACGTGCCACATAGGCACGTTTGTTTAACTCGCTATTTTTAAAATCACTAACAGTTAAACAATCTCTGGCGATTGGTTATCATTAATCACTGCCTCATTGACTGTGACGGTTTTGCCGGGTGTCATTGAAGGCAGTTCATACATGGTATCGAGCAGCGCGTTTTCAACAATGGAGCGTAGACCACGCGCGCCGGTACGACGCTTTAGCGCTTGTTTGGCAATCGCAACTAGCGCATCATCGGTAAACGATAACCTCGCATTTTCCATCTCAAACAAGTATTCGTATTGTTTGACCAGCGCATTTTTTGGCTCGGTTAAGATTTTTACCAATGCTTCTTCATCCAGTTCTTCTAATGTCGCCACCACAGGCAGACGACCAATTAACTCTGGAATCAGACCAAATTTAATCAAATCTTCTGGCTCGACTTGCTTGAACAATTCACCGGTTTTTTTGCCGCTGTCTTTGGCTTTTACCTCAGCGTTAAAACCGATACCGGTTTTTTCGGTACGCTGTTGAATGACATTGTCGAGACCAGCAAACGCACCGCCACAAATCACCAAGATATTACTGGTATCGACCTGAATCATCTCTTGGTTTGGGTGCTTACGACCACCTTGCGGTGGAATATTGGCAACCGTACCTTCAATCAGTTTCAACAGCGCTTGCTGTACGCCTTCACCTGACACGTCACGGGTAATCGAAGGGTTTTCGCTTTTACGGCTGATTTTATCAATTTCATCGATATAGATAATGCCTTTTTGCGCTCTCTCGACATCAAACTCTGCCGCTTGCAACAGTTTTTGTACGATGTTTTCCACGTCTTCACCGACATAACCTGCTTCGGTCAGGGTAGTCGCATCGGCGAGCGCAAAGGGGACATCAAGTAGGCGGGCAAGGGTCTGCGCCAGTAAGGTTTTACCAGAGCCAGTTGGACCAATCAGCAAAATATTACTTTTTGATAGCTCAACCATCGCATCATCGGCGCCAAGTGTTGTCAATGCTTTATCTTCACGCAGTTTTTCACTGACCTTTAAGCGTTTGTAGTGGTTGTAAACCGCTACCGCCAAAGTTTTTTTGGCTTTATCTTGACCGATAACATACTCATCTAAGTGGCTGCGGATTTCTTTGGGGGTTGGCAATTTGCGCGCTGCCCAGTTTTCGCGCTCATCGGTATCACTACCGTCGCTGCCCGATGACTTTGATTCGGCGATTAAATCATCGCACAGTTCAATACACTCATTACAGATATTGGCGTCTTGACCTGCAATTAGCTTTTTGACTTCATGTTTGGCTTTACCACAAAACGAGCAGTGTGGCTCAATGTCATTTTTTGACATAAAAAAACGCTCCTAAAATTATGCTTGTCTTAATTGCTTGGTGAATGTGTAACCTATTAAGCAACGCTTGGACGTTTTTCTAACACTTCATCAATCAGACCGTATTCTTTGGCTTCTTGGGCATCTAGCCAATAGTCACGCTCGACATCAAGGGCGATTTTCTCAAGTGGCTGACCGGTACGTTCTGCCAAGATTTTATTCAAGCGTTCACGGATTTTTAGGATTTCACGCGCATTGATTTCAATATCAGTCGCTTGACCTTGTGCCCCACCTGACGGTTGGTGAATCATCACACGCGCATTGGCTAAGGCATAGCGTTTACCTTTTTCACCCGCTGCCAGTAGGAATGAACCCATGCTATAAGCACCGCCCATACAAATCGTTGACACTTGTGGCTGGATAAAGTTCATGGTGTCAAACACGGCAAGACCTGCACTCACAGAGCCACCTGGTGAATTAATGTATAAGTGAATGTCTTTTTCTGGATTTTCCGCTTCTAGGAACAACAACTGGGCGACAATTAAATTCGCCATGTGGTCTTCAACTTGACCGGCTAAGAACACCACACGCTCACGCAATAAGCGTGAATAGATGTCAAATGAGCGCTCACCGCGAGCCGATTGCTCGACCACCATAGGTACTAAAGCACTTTGTGGTGACAACACGTCACGGGTTACGGTATTTTGGATTTGACTCGTCGCGAAAGGCGAGTCCAAGAATTTTTCTAACATGTTATTGTCCTTTTTAAATATGCAAAAGCCCTTATCGTTTATAAGGGCAATTGGCATAAAAACAAGTTACTAAGCTGACTAATTACTAAGCTGACTAAAAATAAATTCTTAAATGCCTAAGCTTAAATACCTAAGCTTAAATGCCTAAGAATGGATTGAGCCAATTATTACATCATTGCTTGTTGTTGGCTAGCCAGTAAGTCTTGGTAAGATACTTCCCTGTCAGTTACTTTACCTTGAGACAAGATATGATCAACCACTTGGTCTTCTAACACCACCGCTTCGATGTTGGCACGTTCCTGCGCATTGTTGGTGTAATAGTCGATAACTTCGTTTGGATCTTCGTAGTTTTCTGCCATTTCATTGATATATGTGGTCACACGTTCTTGGTCAACTTCAAGTTTATTTGACTCAATCAGACTCGAAACGATGATACCAAGGCGGGCAGCGCGCAGGGCTTGCTCTTCAAATAATTCGTTTGGTAGCATGTCTTTGTTAAAAGTTTTAGGATCGGCACCAAATTGCTGGGCAAAACGGTTTAACATCATACTACGTTGGCGATCGATTTCTTGCTCAAGCATCGATGCAGGTACGTCGATTTCATTTTTTTCAAGTAGGGCGTTAAATGCCGCTTCTTTCACTTGGTTACGGGCAGCGCTTTTTACTTCGCGCTCCATGTTTTTACGCACGTCTGCTTTAAGTTTGTCTAAGCCGCCTTCTGTTACCCCAAATGCTTCAAGGAACTCATCGTTTAATTCTGGTAATTGTGATTGCTCAACTGATTTGACGTTGATTTTGAACTGTGCTTGTTTACCTTGTAGGTTTTCGGCTGGGTAATCTTCTGGGAACGTCACGTCGATGGTTTTTTCTTCGCCTGCTTTCATGCCTTTGATACCATCTTCAAAACCTGGAATCATACGGCCACTGCCTAGTACTAGGCTAAAGTCTTGCGCGCTACCACCTTCAAATTTTTCACCGTCGATTGAACCTTCAAAGTCAAACTTGACTTGGTCGCCTTCATCTGCGGCATCGTCTTTGGCAACGTAAGTTTGGCGTTGTTTTTGTAGGTTTTCAATCATGGTGTCAACATCTGCGTCGCCCACGTTGGCAACTTGACGCTCAACTTCGATGTCTGATAACCCTTGAACTTCTACTTCTGGGAATACTTCAACCGTTGCTTGATAAACCAAAAAGTCGTTTTCAAGTTTCACGTCATCAATGTTTGGCATACCCACAGCGCGGATGTTTTCTTGACGAATCGCATCAAATACGGTATCGCGAATCACATCATTGATCACTTCCTGTTGGATACCTGCGCCATATTGGGCGCGAATGTGTGATACAGGCACTTTACCTTTACGGAAACCATCGATTTTAGCGGTTTTTGCCACTTGGTTGATGCGTTTTTCCACACGACCTTGAATGGTTGACACAGGTACTTTAACCGTGAGTTGGGTTTCAAGGTTTGATTTTTTGTTGGTAGTTACTTCTAAGTTAGTAACTGTTGAATCTGACACATTTGAATTTGACATAACAAAACCTTCCATAAAATATCAAAAAAGAGCAGCGTGGGTGCCACTCATAAAGGTAAATAGCGATAAGTTATCAGGCTTTTAAGGTGATTGAAAAAAGCCTATAAAATACGCAATCCAAAATCTGTTGGTTAACGCATGCTAAAAGGCAAAAATTAACCGAAAGTGGTATAGTATAAATTAATCATCTAGTAAAGTAAAAAAATTGTTGCTGTAAAATCTCTGTATTGACTACCTTAGCAGTCACACCCTGTCTATCTGCAAGAGCGTGAGTTGAAAACCTTTACTTCATCAATTGCATTAGCAGTTGCTGCATCGCTTGCCCGCGATGACTGATGCGGTTTTTATCGGCCTTGTGCATCTCGGCAGCGCTTTTTTGTAAGCTAGGTAGCCAAAATAGCGGGTCATAACCAAAACCAAGCTCACCTTGCGGGGCGGGCAAGATTTCACCTTGCCAAATCCCTTGGGCAATGATGGGTAGCGGGTCATCGGCATGGTGCACGAGTGCCAACACGCAAACAAACTGCCCGATAATCGGCTCATTCGTATGTCTGTGGGGTTCCAGCAGCCGCAATAATTTTTGGTTATTGGCTAAGTCTTTATGCTGGCTAAAGCTGGCTTCATCTTGGGCAAAACGCGCAGAATAAATTCCGGGTTGACCGCCCAAGATAGGTACACATAAACCCGAATCATCAGCAATCGCAGGCAGTCCGCTAATATGGCTGGCATGGCGGGCTTTAATCAGCGCATTTTCAATAAAACTAAGTCCATCTTCGACTGCGTCCTCGATGCCCAATTGCCCTTGTGGGATGACTGTTATTTCAAGATTGGCTTGTTCAAATAATTGCTTGAATTCCGCGAGTTTGCCTTGGTTATTACTGGCGAGGACTAACTGGCGGGTAGGAAATAGTTGATTAAGGATAGAAACTGACATACAGACCCACTGTGTGTATTTTGCATAAAAAACTTGACCTTATCATAGCATAGTTAACAGTGGCTCGCGCTGCAAATACTCACATTGCAAAAGCCTTATACCAAACCACTACAGTTTTTTTTGAATAATTTGCTATCATCAAATAGCAAGTAACGGGTTAAAAATCAGCTTATTAGCATGCACTCATTGATTTTTACCCCACAAGATAATAAATCCCCACTATAGAAACGGTTAAATTTTACCAATTTTTATGGCAAAATAACCCATGTGTTATGAGGATATTATCAAGGCTAATGATAGCAAGGTTAATAAACAAAGCTAACGATAGTAAAATTGGTGAGCGTTTTTAACCCTTGATAAAGCTTGATGAAGCATAGATAAATAACATAAACTAAATAACATCAACCCAGCCAACTTGCCATTTTGGATATGGTTTTGATATATGCGCTTTTAATACAAAGCTTTTATCACACAAATGGCATGTGGTTACTTTTATCATAAAGTCATCACAACAATAGCGAAGGAAAAAGGAAAATAATATGTCACACATTACATTACCAGATTTACCATACGCCAAAAATGGGCTTGAGCCACATATCAGTGCAGAAACCCTAGAATTTCATCATGACAAACACCATGCAGCGTATGTCAACAAACTAAATGAGCTACTACCAGGTTCAGGTCTTGAAGGTAAAGAGCTGGATGAAATCATCAAAGCCACCGCAGGTGATAGCAGCAAAGCGACCATCTTTAACCAAGCGGCGCAGGTTTGGAACCACACTTTCTATTGGAACTGCTTGACAGCCAATGGTGGCGGTGAACCAACAGGCGATCTAAAAGCCAAAATCGAAGAAGCGTTTGGTTCGTATGCAAAATTCCGTGAAGAATTCAAAAACGCGGCTGTAAGCCAATTTGGTTCAGGTTGGGCATGGTTAGTGGCTGACAGCGTGGGTGGTCAATTATCAATCACCAAAACGGCAAACGCAGACACCCCATTAGCCCATAACCAAGTTGCGGTATTGACTTGTGACGTGTGGGAGCATGCTTACTACATCGACTACCGTAATCGTCGTCCAGACTACGTTGACACCTTCCTAGATAAACTTGTCAACTGGGATTACGCAAACGCCAAATACAAAGGTCAACCAGCTGGCGTAGAAAAATAATCGCCTATCTTGGCTTCTTTAAGCCTTTTAATTTTTTAAAAAAGCCGAATCAACTTCGGCTTTTTTTATTATTTTTTTTTATTAATAGGCACTAAAAGTAAACGTTATTAATTCTATAGCAAGCCTTTCGTTGTTTGCCACATTGGTGCTAATTAACCTATCGCAAGCAGATTACCAACGTGCAATTTACGGTTGACCCACCTATCAATCTACTTATCAGCCAAACTTATTGTTTAAATAAAAAATATAGACAAAAAAAGGCGAGTATTCAATGACTCGCCTAATTTATTTGCACATTTGTGGTAAAGATAAAGCAGTGTTAAGAAACTTGTACAGGAATCACGTTGGCAGTGTCTTTAACGATATTACCTTCATCAAGGTAAACCAAGCGTGGATGATGGTTGTCGGCTTCTTTCTCATCCATTTGCGCGTAAGCAGCGATAATTACCACATCGCCTAAATCCGCCATGTGAGCGGCTGCCCCGTTTAGCGAAATCATTTTTGAGCCTGCTTCTGCACGAATCGCATAGGTGCGAAAACGTTTACCGTTGTTGACATTGTAAATGTCGATTGATTCGTTCTCACGGATGCCCGCCAAGTCGAGTAACTCGCTATCAATGCCACATGAACCTTCGTAGTGAAGCTCACAATGGGTCACACGCGCACGGTGAAGTTTGGCTTTTAATAGGGTTAATAACATGATCGTTCCTTACCTTGTCAGGTTAACGCGATGCGCGTCATTGTGGTAAAAGTGAGCAGGCTAGTCATGAGAGGCTATTAACCAACTCGATAAAAGTTAAACATGATTGAAATATCAGGTGAGAAATTCATCCATCTTGCAATCAATATATGGAAGGAAAATAAAAGTTCAAGGATAGACCCTAAGATTTATCAATCTTGTCCTTTGGTTAACGTTAGGCATTAGGTAGTTTAAAACTATTGATGGCTTGCTGGGCTTTGGCTAAGTCACCTGTCACCAAATCGGGCAGGGTACGCATGGCAGCGTCTAGCATACTGTCAAATGCGATTTGCTCATCAGCGGTCGGTTTGCCAAGCACATAACCCGATACTTTGGACTTATGTCCTGGATGACCAATCCCCAAACGTAAACGGTGAAAATCCGCGCCGATATGTGGCACGATATCACGCAGTCCATTATGACCGCCATGACCACCGCCTGTTTTTAAGCGCATACGACCCACATCAAGGTCAAGCTCATCATGAACAATCAGCAGTTCGTCATTGTGGATGCCATAAAAATTTACCATCGGTACCACCGCTTCCCCTGATTTATTCATAAAAGTATGCGGTAACAATAAACGTATATCCATGCCATATACTACGCCACGCCCAACCAAACCATGAAATTTTTTATCCAACGTCATGGTAATATTAAACATCTCGCTTAGACGCTCCACAAACCAAAAGCCAGCATTATGCCGTGTTTGGGCATACTGCTGACCTGGGTTGCCAAGTCCGACAATCAGTTTCAGTTTTGACACGCTGATTATTCCAACTTAAGCGGCAAATGATAAATGATTATTCATCATCAGATTTTGGGGCATCATGGGTATCATCTTGTGCTTGAAGCTTACGTGCTTCTTCGTCACCTTCAGGATCACGAGTACCCGCAGCTTCTTCATTTGCTTCTGGCTCGATTGGCTCTTCAACTTCCACCGTTGGCGCTTGCATAGTAGCCACGGTACGGTTAAACGGTTCAGTCACTTCAAGCTCACGAATGGCAACGCCTTCAGGTAACTGGATATCTAACAAGTGAATCGAATCACCGACGTTCATGCCAGATACATCGACTGTCAAGTATTCTGGGATTTTTGAAGGAATAGCAGTGATTTCAAGTTCAGTGGCATTCGATACAAAGATACCGCCTGCTTTATGACCTGGTGCATCTTCAGCGCCTACATAGTGTACAGGAACAGTGATGTGCATCGCTTGACCACGGACGATACGTTGGAAGTCAGCGTGCATTGGGGTGTTTTTGGCTGGATGACGTTGTAGTGCTTTAATCACCACTTCTTCCGTACCTTGACCTTCTACGTTGATGGTCAAAATGTGAGAGAAGAAACTTTCTGTTTCAAGTGATTTAATCAATTCATTGTAACGGATAGCAATAGAGGCTGGCTCTTTGTCCGCACCGTATACGATTGCTGGTACTAGGTTTTGTTTACGAAGGCGGCGGCTCGCACCTTTACCTTGTAACTCGTCGCCACGTACGACAGCGTTTAATTCAAAAGTTTGGTTACTCATGGGAGTTTCCTTGGGTTAGGCTAGTCAGGGATGCCTTGTCAGTATGATTTGGCTGTTTGCCTTTACTTACAACGCTCTGCTTATAAAAATTAGCAAGTAACTAGCGAGTGAAAAAAAGCATAAATTTGCGACCAATTTATGCGTTATACGCCATTTTTCAAAAAAATAGCAAAACTTTAACAATTATTTTGTAAATAGCAAGTTAATAATAGCAACATGGGCGTAGCCGATAAGCCCGCATTCCACATGCTGGCTAACATTGCCTAAAATTACCTACATAATGTCAAACATCGCACTCAATGATTCTTCATTGTTGATACGACGTAGCGCTTCAGCCAGCATAGGCGCAATGGTCACTTGGCGAATTTTGCCCGTGTTTTTTGCGGCATCTGACAGTGGGATAGTATCGGTTACGACAAGTTCATCAAGCACTGACGCGGCAATTGTTTGGATGGCTTTACCTGACAATACGGGGTGGGTGATGTAACCCACCACACGGCGCGCGCCACGTTCTTTTAATGCGGCAGCGGCTTTACACAGGGTACCTGCGGTATCCACCATATCATCAATAATCACGCAATCGCGGTCTTTAACATCACCGATAATATGCATCACTTCTGATTCGTTGGCTTTGGCGCGGCGTTTATCAATAATTGCCATATCGGCATCGCCTAACTGTTTTGCCATTGCACGGGCACGAACCACACCGCCTACGTCAGGGGATACTACCATCAAGTTATCGTATTTTTGCTCACGTAAATCTTTAAATAAAACCGGCGTACCGTAAATATTGTCTACAGGGATATCAAAAAAACCTTGAATCTGGTCTGAGTGCAAATCCACGGTAACAACACGGTCAATGCTCACAATATTGAGCATATCAGCGACCACTTTTGCTGAGATAGGTACACGCGCTGAGCGAGGACGACGGTCTTGACGCGCATAACCAAAATAGGGCATCACTGCCGTAATACGACCTGCACTGGCACGGCGCAAGGCATCTGCCATTACCATGATTTCCATCAAATTGTCATTGGTCGGTGAGCAAGTTGATTGTAGGATAAAGACGTCTTTACCACGTACATTCTCTTGGATTTCAACCGCGACTTCACCATCCGAAAAACGCGTCACATCGGCACGTCCTAGCGGAATATGTAAGTGATTGGTGACATTTTTTGCCAATTCTGGATGGGCATTTCCGGTAAAAATCGCCAAATAAGGCATATGCGAGTCCTATTTTTCTAGACCAACGACGGTTTCATCAAACAAAAAAACTCATCAACTAACTTTTACAATTAGGATGAGAAAAACGTCATTACGTCAACTACTAAAAATGGGTTAGTAAAGAAAATGGCAGGGGTAGCTGGACTCGAACCAACGAATGCCAGGATCAAAACCTGGTGCCTTACCAACTTGGCGATACCCCTGTGACGGTGCGAACTATACCGATTTTAGGCGATTTTGTCAATGTAAAATGTCTTGAACAGCGCAGATTTTATGACAAAATTTTTACTACGTGAGGCACAAGAAAATCTGTACATCTTTGAATATGGCAGGGGTAGCTGGACTCGAACCAACGGATGCCAGGATCAAAACCTGGTGCCTTACCAACTTGGCGATACCCCTATATTGGAAGCGATATTTTAACCAAAAAACATAAAATTGCAAGCTTTTTTTGGGCATAAACATCAAAATTTTTGCAATTGTTGATTTTCCAAAATTTTGTTACAGCGTATGCACCCAATACGCCTGAAAAGGTGAGGACTGCAGACCGTGTTTAATGCTATTTTTATCAACATCGCTAGGTACTGGCAAAAACACACAGCTCCCTGAGCCCGTCATGCGCGGTGTGGTGTGGGTGTTGGCGGCAAGCGTCATTAAAACATTCATCGCGGCGTTGACGTCTGCAGATAAGGCACATACTACAGGTTCAAAAACATTGGTAAAGCCATCGGTTAACTCATTGGTAAAGGCATGGCAATGGCTTTTTAAATAGTCATGAGAAAGGCTTGCGCAATCCCGTTTTAACAGCGGATGGACGAAAAGTTCAGCCGTGCTGATATGGGCATCGGGTTTTAGCAATAAAAATTGCTGCGCAGGCAAGTCAATCGGCGTTAAAATCTCACCAATGCCTTCAGCAATGGCATCTTTGCCAAAAATAAATATCGGTACATCCGCGCCCAGTTTTGCGCCAATGAGGCGTAGCTGCTCATTTCTCAATCCCAGTCGCCATAAGGTATTGAGCGTCATCAGGGCTGTCGCACAATTAGACGAACCCCCGCCCAAGCCTGCCCCCATCGGAATGTGTTTATCGAGGTGAATATCAACAATCGGTAATTGGGCGATTTGCGAGTCACTCAAAATTTGATGATTTTTGGCAAAGGCTAATAAGGCAATGGCCGCTTTAATAATCAGATTGTCGGCAGGGGTGTCGGTGACGTGCTCGGCATTGGTCAGGGTGACGGGCAAGTTGTCGCCAATGGTTTTATCCGTATGACTAAAAGTGAGCGTATCGTACAAATCTATCAGCCGAAATACGGTTTGTAGATTGTGATAGCCGTCGGGGCGTTTACCGGTAATATGTAAAAATAGATTGATTTTGGCAGGGGATTGTTGGGTAAGGGTCGGCATATTTTTATAATGAGTGACAGGTTTGCTCGAAATTTTAACACATCAATTTGCATTGAAGTTCATTGAAAGGATAAAAATCGGCTGTGCTATAATGCCTTTCCTTTTTGATTCGATGTTCAAATTTAAAAAATGTCTCAACTTAAACCTTTTCTAAAATGGGCTGGCGGTAAATCACAACTCATCGGTGATATACAAGCACGTTTGCCAAATTATACAGCCAATCAAGATTTCTGTATGATTGAGCCATTTCTAGGTGGGGGTGCGGTCAGTTTTTGGGCATTATCTAACTTAAAGTATCTAAAAAAACTTATTATTAATGACTTTAATGAAGATTTAATAAATGTCTATCAGGTTATCAAGGCAGATGTTCAACAGTTAATGATTGAGTTAGATAACTTGCAAAAAGATTATGATAAGTTGTTAGATAAAGATGCAAAAACGCCTTATTTTTATGCTAAACGTGCAAGTTTCAATCAAAGAAATCTTGATCCAGTGAAGCAAGCCAGTTTATTTATATTTTTGAATAAAGCCAGTTTTAATGGGCTATATCGAGTTAATAAAAAAAATCAGTTTAATGTGCCAATAGGTAGTTATAAAAGACCCGTTTTTTTGGATAAAGCATTATTACTTGCAGTCTCTGACGCGTTGCAAAAAGTCGTGATTTTACAGGGTGACTACGAGCAAACGCTTAAAGCGCTACCAAACAACTTACCTTGCTGGTTTTATCTTGATCCACCTTATCGCCCGATTAGCGAAACAGCAAGTTTTACTGCGTATTCTCATCAAGTTTTTGATGACAGTGAGCAACGTCGGCTGCATGAGTTTTGCCAGAAAATTGATAAGTTGGGGCATCAGTTTTTATTAAGTAATTCTGACCCAAAGATGCACAGTGAGTATGATGATTTTTTTGATAATCTTTATCAAGATTTTAATATAGAGCGAGTAACCGCTAATCGTGCTATTGGGGCAAAATCAACCAGTCGTCAAGCCGTCAATGAATTGTTAATACGGAATTATTAATTATGGATAGTCAATTGTTTGCAGATGAACATTTTGAGAAGTTCATTGAGACACTAAATTTAAAAGGTATCACTCAGTTTGATTATTTTGTGAACTGGGGAAAGGTGTTTAAAAATATTACCCCAATCGAAAAAGAGCTGAATTTGTTAAACACTGCCATTGGTAAAGAAGATATCGAAGCGGCATTGTTCGATATTCTTAAGACTTATCCGAAGACAATTAAGACAGTACCCACTCTTTTGGCAATTCGAGATAAATCAGTTGAAGTTTTGATTGATAGCACGGCTTTTATTTATAAAAATTTTGACTTCAATTTAAAAGAAGTCACAGATGAAAAAATTCACGATGTGGTAAATCTCTTGATTGAGAGTGGTTTTGCGGAATTGATCAAAACCAAGCAAATTAAAAGTATCCCTGACTATTGTATTGGTGTAGAAGTTGGACTTGATTCCAACGGTCGAAAAAATCGTGGTGGTACATCGATGGAAAAACTCGTTGAATCCTTTGTCGCCATATTTTGTCATGAACATAATTTAGCTTATTTGGCTCAAGCCAACGCCAAAAAGATTAAAGAAGTTTGGGGCATCGATATTGCTGTTGATAAATCTTCGAGAATCATCGATTTTGTAATCAAAAAAGATGCGCAGTTATTTTTTATCGAGTGCAATTTTTATGGCGGTGGTGGCTCAAAGTTAAAATCCACCGCAACTGAATATATCGAAATGAGCCGCTTTTGGCAGGCTCAAGAGGTTACTTTTATTTGGGTGACTGATGGGAAAGGTTGGCTGAAAACTAAAAATCCATTAAAAGACTATTTTGAACGCAACAATATTTTGCTCAATATTGAAATGTTAAAAGATGATTATTTGGGTAAAATTTTATTCCCAAACAATCTTATTAAGTAAGTCAGCAACATTAAAAAAGTAGTCCGATTGATTATCTCGAATATATTGCAACGGGTCTTTATATTTAGGCTTATCAAACCATTCGCTTAGTAAGTAATAAAAATGAACTTGTTTTCCTAAAGGGGTAAACATTTTTTGATATTGCTGGGTTTTAAAAGGAAAAGTTGTCAGTTTCTCATCAACTGACCCGCCTGTATTTTGAAACTTTTTCTCTATGATATAACATGACTTTTGGGTAATTAATACATCATCAGGCAATAATTGAGAGCTAATAAAATCTTGCCAATTTATTTGATTAAGCAATAAGTAATTCTTGTACAAGCCATACTTAGAAAAATGTTCAGCGACCAAAATATTTTTCAAATAAATTTTATTATTTACCGTATGAAAATTAGGTAGAGCATCAATCACTGTCAAAAGATTCATGTCTCTTTCAAAGGTTAGACCATTAATATTGGTTTGTGCCCCACCGCCAAAACTATTAGGCTGTCTTGCCATTATTTATCCTTAAATTCAAATAATTCACTTAACGACAAATCAAACGCGTTAGCAAAAATCTCAATATTGATTAGTGCAGGATTTCGCTCGCCACGTTCGACCATCCCAATATAGTTACGATGAAACCCTGTCAGTTCTGCTAACTGCTCTTGACTGAGGTTTTTAGCTTTACGCAGTTGGCGAATTTTTTGCCCAAACTTGATTAAAATGTCATTTTCCATTGCGTTATTCTCACTCATTGTTTAAAATAAACTACACACAATAAGTGTTATTTTGGGATTATTGACATGCATGTTGCTTACAAGTTCAATGATGATTGTGAATGGCTAGCGGATGAAGGCATCAAAGGCAAAATTGTGAATACCTTGCGAATGCTTAGCTTGGATAGTCGATTAGAAAACCAGACGGTTTTCATTCCTGATGGTTGTGAAAATATGGGTTTTTTAGAAGGGAGTTATGATATCGCGTCAATGTTGCACTTTATTGCGGATATGATGGAATGATTTTTTATCAATCAGAACTACAGGACTTCACGCTGTTGCAAGGCGATAGTTTGCACATCCTACCAACTATCCATGATAAATCTATCAATATGATTTTTGCCGACCCGCCCTATTTTTTATCCAATGACGGGTTAACGGTAAAAAATGGCATGGTGCAATCTGTCAATAAGGGCGAATGGGATAAATTTAGTGATGATAATGAAGTCTATATTTTTACTTATGATTGGCTAAGCCAAGCAAAGCGAATGTTGGCAGATAATGGCACGATTTGGATGAGTGGAACCCACCACAATATTTTTACGCTAGGGCGAGTATTATCACAACTCAATTTTAAAATCTTAAACATGATAACTTGGGAAAAACCCAATCCACCGCCAAATTTTTCTTGTCGCTATTTCACCTATTCAACTGAATGGATAATCTGGGCAAGAAAAACCCCAAAAATTCCGCATTACTTTGATTATGAATTAATGAAGTCGCTCAATGGTGACAAACAAATGAAAGACGTTTGGCGACTGCCTGCGGTATCAAGTTGGGAAAAGCAATTTGGCAAACATCCTACGCAAAAACCGTTAGGATTGTTGTCAAGGATTGTTTTGGCGTCTACCAAAGCTAATGATCTCGTGCTTGACCCATTTACAGGCTCATCGACAACAGGTATTGCTGCCAATTTATTTGGTAGAAAATTTATCGGAGTTGACCAAGATAGTCATTTTTTAACCTTAAGCAAAAATCGCTATCTTGGGTTGGATGAAAAATCACGCCAATATTTTAAAGAGAGAGTAAAACAACAGATTAGCTTATAGCTTTCATTATTTTCGGCTCTTGAATCGGCAGATTGAGCACAGCAGCCAAGGCAGCCAGTGCCATATCGGCATACCACATATACTGTTGACTTCCTCCCCTCCCTATCGTTCGGGGATTTCTTCTGCAAGACGGTCAAGCCCGACCGCAAGAATGTTCTTAGCAGCATTAATATCTCTATCATGCCATGTGCCACACGATGCACAAGTCCATTCCCTTATTCCAAGCGATTTTCTACCTTTCGGACTATTGTCGGTGATGTCACCACAACACGAACATCGCTGAGTCGTGTATTTCTCATTCACGATTTCAAAACGGCAACCTGCGTTCTCGCATTTGTAGGTCAGTTGCCTTTTGAGTTCAAACCAACCTGCATCGTAAACCGATTTGGCTAGTTTGCCTTTTTTACTGTTAAATTGATTGGTTTTAACGTCACCAACTACAATTAGGGCATTGTCTTTAACTAGTCGTGTGGTGAATTTGTGAATTAGGTCTTGCCGTGTATGTTTGATTTTGGCATGAATCGCTTTGACACGTTTTTTGTTTTTGGCACGTTGGGCGGTAGCTAACGCTTTGGCATATTTAAGCGTTTGCTTGATTTGTAGCTTGTCACCGTTTGAGGTGGTGGCACTTTCCTTTAAACCTAAATCAATACCTACACTACCTGTTCCGCATGATTGTTTGGGATAGTCTTTGACGGTGATACACGCATACCAACGGTTACGGCTGTCTTGCACGACCTCAAGGGTGTTGATTTGGTAAAGCGATAGGTTGTAGCTGTCCCATAGGTCGATGATTAGCTTTTGTCCTTTGGCTAGGCTTAGTTGTAGTGTTGATTTTAAGCCCTTTTTACCAGTTTGGTGCGTGGCAATATGCTTAATGGCAGATTGTTTAAATGGTAGCCAACCCAAGCTTTTACGCTTAGAGTTTGGGTTGTTGGTTCGCCATGATAACTTAGCTTTTTTGAATTGCTTACGGCTTTTGGCGTGGGTTTCGTTGATGGCTTGGATGGTCTGACTATGCAAGCCTAGTAACTCACCACTACCTTTGGTGTATTCGTTCAAGTCATAAGCTGAAAAGAATTTGCCAGTTTTTTGTAGGTGTCTGTAACTCAAATCATTGACGTAGTTCCACACGAAATTGACCGCACCGCTTAGGCGGTTTAATTGGTCTACTTGTTTATCTCGTATGCGTAACTTGAGTGTTTTCATGGGTTTATTTTAACACATTTAGCAAAATTTTGTGCGTAAGCATGGTTACGGAGTTGCCTTATATCCACCGCCTGAAGTCGGTGGTTTTACGGCAACAGAGGATAAATGAGCGATTTTATACAATCAATGTGCGCCGAGCAATCTTGATTAATTTAACCCATAAAAACAAAAAACCCTAGTAAATACTAGGGTTTCATAAACTTTAATGGCTAGCTTAACACTTAACCAAACATTCGTTGTATTAAATTTACTTGCTTTGAAACCAAGAATCCGCACGGCTACGTGCAGTGGCGATGTCTTGTGATGACAAGTTTAATGCCAATTGACCGATTTTACTTTGCGCGCGGGTGCGTACTTGGTCTGATAGCATGCCGTCACGAGCGGCTAGGTCATACCATTTATAGGCATCGACCAATTTCTTTTCTTTTTCATCCAGCATGGCTAGGGTATAGCTGGCACGGTTATCACCAAGTTTTGCTGCTTTTTCTAACCAATAACGTGCTTGCCCAGCATTAGGCTGCACGCCTTCACCACGAATATACATCATGGCAAGATTTAATTGTGCAGGTGCAATGTCTTGTTTGGCGGCGGTGGTGTACCACTGGATGGCTTGTTGGAAGTTTTGCTGAATGCCAAGACCTTTTTGGTAGCGTTTGGCTAGGAAGAATTGGGCTTGTTGGTTGCCAGTTTTAGCTTGGCTAAGTAATTCCATCGGTTCCATGCTGTCATAGCGTGAGCCGTTGAGTGGAATATTGGCAACCAGTTCGGCGCTTGCAACGCCCGATAAGCCTAAAAATGCAGTTAATACGGTGACTTTCAATAATTTCATAACCAACTCCGAGTATCAAGCTGCAGCCATCGCAAGCTTGCCTAGGTTTAGATAAAATAAACTTAATAAATAGGTAAACGAATTAACAGAAAATCTTAAATTTTACAATGATTTAGCCATTCGTTATGTTTTAATAGGATAACGCAATCTTTTGATTGTTTTAGGTTAACACTGTTTGCTTTGCGTTTCAAATATTTAAGTGAAAATGTAAACAGTTGTTACAATATTTCACAGGGGAAACAAACACTTGCGACGTTTGGTGTCGTGTAGGGCTTTACTTTTGTGACATATTGTTAGATTAGACGGTAATTTATCCGCTGACCAAATTTTCATAGGCATAGAATCAGCGATAAAACAGCTTAGTTTTTGGTAACACGATAGATTGCCACATCGGCAAGTAAGTTGGGGTTTTTGCGGATGATTTGCGCCAATGCCCAAGGGTAGGGCTTTTCACTTTCTTGTACCGCAAAACGATTGATGATGCGGATGTCATTGTCATCACACAGCTTTTCAAAGTCTTTAAAGGTACACAAGTGAATATTGGGCGTGTTGTACCAAGCAAACGGCAGGGCTTCAGACATTGGCATCATACCTTTGATACCCAAGTGAATACGGTTTTGCCAATGCGCAAAATTAGGGAAAGTGACAATCACTTCTTTGCCAACACGTACCATGTCGAGGAGTAGTTGGTCGGGCTCTTTGACCGCTTGTAGGGCGCGCGCCATCACCACCGTGTCAAAGCTTGCGTCGGCAAACCGCGCCAACCCATCATTTAAGTCTTGCTCAATGACGTTAACGCCTTTGGTGATACAGTCATTGATTTTAGTTTGGTCGATTTCGATACCATAGCCAAATACGCCCAATTTGTTTTGCAAATGCGCGAGTAAATCACCGTTGCCACAGCCTAAATCTAAGACTTTGGCATTGGGTTTGATCCAGCGTTCGGCAAGTTGATGGTCGATTTTCATTCAATTCTCGTTAAATCTAAGTTAAGCCGTTAAAAAATTAAATACCGATTGACGATAGGTCGGGATATCAAACAAAAACGAATCATGCCCATAGGCGGCATCGATATTGATATAGCTTACGGGCTTACCATTGGCAATTAGCGCATCCACAATTTCTTGCGAGCGCTCTGGGCTAAACCGCCAATCGGTGGTAAAGGATATAATTAAAAACTTACATTGGGTATTTGCCAATGCCAACCGTAGCGCATCGGTATCAGTCAAGCTATCATTAAGACTGTCATCCGCAATCGCGCCACGCGCCGGGTCAAAATAATCCAAGGCTTTAGTCATCAGCAAATAGGTATTGGCATCAAACCGTTCACTAAACTGCTCACCTTGATAGCGTAAATAACTTTCCACTTGAAATTCTACATCGTAATTGAACATCAGCTTGCCGGCTTTCAAATCGCGTCCAAATTTTACCCGCATCGCTTCATCGGTGAGATAAGTGATATGACCGACCATACGCGCCAAAATCAAGCCGCGTTTGGGGATTTTGCCTTGCTCGATATAGCGTCCTTCACAAAAATCAGGATCGGATAAAATCGATTGGCGTGCCACTTCGTTAAAGGCAATATTTTGCGCAGACAGCTTGGGCGTGCTGGCAATGACCACACATTTTTTCAGCCGACCCGGATAGTCAATTGACCACTGCATGGCTTGCATGCCGCCCATTGAGCCACCAACAATGGCATGCCAAATGTCAATGCCCAGATAGTCAGAGAGCATGACTTGTGTTTTTACCCAGTCTTTGATGGTGACTAAGGGAAAATCTGGACCATACGGCTTGCCGGTTTCTGGGTTGGTACTGGTTGGACCGGTCGAGCCGTAGCAGCTACCAATGTTGTTAAGACACACCACAAAAAAACGCGTGGTATCAATCGCTTTGCCAGGACCGATAAAAGTATCCCACCAGCCGGCTTTTTTATCATCGCTACTATGATAGCCAGCCGCATGATGACTGCCCGATAGCGCATGACAAATCAATATCGCATTGGATTTATCGGCGTTGAGCTCGCCATAAGTTTCCACCATTAAATCAAAAAATGGCAGCGTGCGATTGCATTCTAGTGTCAATGGGGTATCAAAATGAATTTTTTGCGGTGTGACGATACCCACAGATTTGCCACCAGATTTGGCAAAACTAATAGGATGATCGTCGTCAAAATTTTTGGGGACAGTCAATTCAGCTTCAGGTAAAATCTTGGCATGTGGTTTGTGTTGCTGTGTGCTCACCCGCTTTCTCACTAATTTTTGATTGATAACGCATTAAAAGTATAGCTATTGTAAGGGTTTATATGGGTTATCACAACTTGGAATTCAAATGCCAAATTTAGCATCATCACCCCACCATACATTCCTATCGCTCACGGGATTGGCGCTCACGGGATTTTTGGCATTGACGTATTTAGCGTTTCATCAGCCAACATCGGTTTTGGCTGCCAATGCTAGTACAGTTACAAGCGATACAATGGTCAGCCATCCAAACAGCCACCAAAGCCACCAGCCCAAACAGCATAACCACCAATCAGACGGTGAATCGGCTAGCAGCCCCTCACAAAACGCAATCTTTGAAAGACCTGTTAAAAGTCATGCTAAAAGCCCCGTATCCTCTGAACAAAATTCTCGCCTAGTGGATGCCCTACTGGTGATGGGTGGGATAGGTTGTCATTGATTCAAATATAGCTTAAAAAATGCAACAATTGAGCAATTTTAGGTGATTATCCAGTACGCGCACCTTAGTAAATATGCTAATCTTAACCCCACTTTTTTTATGATTTTTTGGATTAAAGACAAATTATGAAGCCAAGCAACCCACCTGAAATTGCCGTTGTCCTTGTGAATTTGGGAACACCCGATGCACCAACTGAAGCAGCGGTGCGCCGCTATCTCAAACAATTTTTGTCCGATCCGCGCGTGATTGAAATCCCGCAGTTTATCTGGCAAATCATCTTAAACTTGTTTGTGCTACGCAGTCGCCCCAAACGGGTTGCCCACGCCTATGCTAGCGTGTGGGACGGTGATTCCCCACTGCGTAAAATCACGCTTGCCCAAGTGGACTTGTTGCAGCAGCGTTTTGACCAACATCAACTGCCTTGCAAAGTAAGCGTCCATGCTGCCATGACCTATGGCAAACCTGCGTTAACAGATGTGCTATCGGCACTAAATGCCAAAAAAGTAGAGCAAATCGTAATGTTGCCAGCTTATCCGCAGTTTTCCGGTTCCACCACTGGCGCGGTGTTTGATGTCGTCGCCAAATGGGGGCTTAAGCAGCGTAATTTACCCAGCATCAGCTTTGTCAAAGATTATTTTGCCCATCCGCAATACATCCAAGCCTTGGCTGAGAGCGTCAAACGCTTCCAAGATGAACATGGCAAACCTGAAAAACTGCTATTGAGTTTTCACGGGATTCCAGAGCCATATGAGCAAAAAGGCGATCCGTATGCCAGACGCTGTCGCTGTACGGCAGCGCATTTGGCGCAAGTGTTGGGGCTTGAGCGTCATGAGTGGGAATGTAGTTTTCAATCACGCTTTGGTAAGCAAGAATGGGTCAAACCCTATACGGATGTCACCTTAACCGAGTGGGGCAAGCAAGGGATCAAGTCAGTGCAGGTGCTAAGTCCGGCATTTTCGGCAGATTGCTTAGAGACGTTAGAAGAGTTGGCAGTCGAAAATCGACAGACATTCCAGTCCAATGGCGGTGGGGATTATCATTATATCCCTGCACTTAATGTAGATGCTGCGCATATTGACTTGTTTGAATCATTGGCATTGCCACACGTGCAAGCGTGGCAACAAAATCTGCAAGGATGGTATTAAGACTTATTGTTAAAGCTTGAGATTAAAGCGGATTATTAAGCGCATTAATAGCAAGTCTTATTAACAGCAAGCTAATAAAAAAGGTTGGTAGCTTACCAACCTTTTTGGTGTTTCTTTTTGACCTTTAAATACAAAAAATTTCAGTACAGGAAATCAGTCTTTATAACTTTCATCTGCGGCATCAGGGTCAGCGATATCACCAATAGTCGGATAGTGCTCTTCGCTAAAGCTATCCTCAACCAGTAATTCATCAATCCGCTGCTCATCAATATTTTGGCGATGAATCGGGGTCAAACCACTTTCACCCGCTTCAATATGGCTTGATGACAAGGATTCATCATCCAATTGCACAGTAAAACTATCCGAATCAATATCGGTCAAATTGCTAGATGTTGGTTTGGCTTTCATTGTTGTTCCTTCATTTTCATTTATTGTTTATTATCAGTGTTATGTCGGTATCATAGCCAGTAATCAGCATGACATCTATGTTGCCAATGTGATATTTGTGTTATGTTATCGAAAACAGTTTTTCGCACAGACAGCGTTTTTAACAATTTTTATGGATAAAACAGGAAGTGACTATGTTTAAAAATCTTGCCTCAGATGCATTGGGTTTAAGTGACATCGGTAAAATCATCCCAGCCAGTCAGTTTAACCAAACCGATATTGATGACTATATTTTTCATGAAGATAACGAGCGCATTTATTTTGTGATTAAGTCAAAAATGGACGAATATTGCTTTACCAATGTCGCCTTTATCCACCTTGATGGGCAGTCGGCGACCAGTAAAAAACGCTTGCTAAAACGCTATCCGTACCGCAATTTTCAGCCCGCCAATATCATGATTGAGACCGCAGGCACGATGGATATGGATGCTGAGCTAAAATTTAGCTTGGGCGGTGTGGCGTTTTCGATTGATATCGACAAAAATCAAATCGAGCAAATCCGCGACATCTATAAGGCGCTGACTGCGATTAGCGAGCAGTGCAAACGCATTGCCCATGAAGAAACGGTGCTAGAAAAATCCTTTAATACCGTCACCAGTATGTTTAGCTTACGCGAATTGTCAGAAAACGTGGTGCTTAACTTGCCGGATGTCATCAACCAAACTGTCGCACAAGTAGAAAATGCCTATGGCGAGCGTTTAAAGACCATTCGTAATTATGACTTTGGCGAGATTTTTGAGCATTACTTGCGTCAATAATTGCTAAAATTTATGCAAACTGTACTCACCGCCTACGCTGAGCAAGGTATCAAACTTGCGATTGAAAGCAAACGGGTCAAACATATCAACTTTCGTATCAAATCGATTGATGAAGCACCGTTTACCAGCTTGCTCAGCGTGTCTTATCCGATGCGTATGCCACAACACCTGCTGATGCAATCGCTTGAACATCGCCTTGCATGGGCAATCGACTGCCAGCAAAAACAACGAAAATTTAAAGAACTTACACCCAAAAAACCTGCTTATATCAATGATGTTAAAGACTTGGCAAATTTGACCCTTGAAAGCAATATTTATTTTGAAGGGCAACAGGTTTTAGTCAGAGAGTTATTGTTAAAGCACCCCATAAAACCAAGCGAGCTGGCGCGATTGGATGTTGGCAAAACCTTACGCCATATTTATAAATTTTGGCTCACTCAATTTATCCAAAACCGCCAAGCGTTTTGGCAAGACAAAGTGGGTAAATCCGCCAGCAGAATCACGCCTTACACCATGAAAACCCGATGGGGCAGTTGTAGCACCCAAGCCAAAACCATTCGCTTGTCCGTTTGGCTCGCGCAATTCCCGCCAGACTGCGCGGATTATGTGTTGGTGCATGAGCTTTGTCATCTGATTGAGCCCAATCATTCGGCACGATTTTGGGCGCAGGTGGCACGAGTCATGCCAGATTACAAACATTGGCATGATAAGTTGAAATTTGGGGATTTATAAATGAAAAAAGCCATATCGCTTTGATATGGCTTTTTTGCAAGCATAAAAATATAATAGCAGAGTTTGGCGTGACGTTATGCTAAACGAGCCGTTAAGCTTGGACTTAACACTTAACGGAGTAAAGAACGATGAAACGCTGTTTAATCATCATCGTTCTTGTTGTCCTAATGCTGTTAAGCAGTAACGCTTATTAGACGGACGCAAGACAGCGTGGCAGTTGCTGGAACAACTAAAACGCTGGGGCTTTCGGGAAACCGTTAGCCCACTCCTTGTCTTTATTATAAAGTTGCAAATCCTCAAAATCAATCTGTTAAAATGTAATCAGATTGCATTTTTTCACGAAACCCATCTTTTTCACGATACCATTGATGACGGCGTTTAGAATTGTGTTTCCAACTTTTTGCATATTTGAACGCATAAGTTGGTTTGTCATCCCAAATATGCGGTAAATGCTTACCACGCTTGGGGCGTAGCTTGATGTTATAGTCCCAATATTCCGCTTTGTGCAAATAATGAAATGAGCGTTCTTGTTGCGTTCTAAAGTAGCTATAAATCTGATTGCGTAAATTTGGATAACGACAACTTTCCCACGGAAAATAGATTTTCTTACGCCCAGAACTGCGATATTGAACTTTGGTTTTTTTGTGAGTTTTTTCAAGTTTTTGCATAATAGATTTTTCCTAAGTTAAAAAACTTAGAAAAAATCCAATTTGTAATAATTCATCGTTGATTGCCTGTAGAAAATTCGGTCTAAAAACAAAATTTGGGTTAAAATTTTGTTTTATCCTAGCATCTATTTAAAATTTCGTAAAATTGAAAAAGAAAATATCATGAACAAAATTCATTATCAATTCGACTTTAAACGCTTCCGCGAACACCTTGTCGATGTCACGCTTACGTTTACTGCGGACAACGACAACCCAATCGTTTGGCTACCTGCTTGGATTGCGGGTAGTTATATGATTCGAGAATTTAGCAAACACATTACGGCAGTCACTGCCACCATCCATGACCCCAACGCCAAGAACAATCAACGCCTTAAAAAACTTGATAAAAACCACTGGCAAATCCACGCCAAACAAGGCGACCGCATTAGCGTCACTTATGAAGTCTATGCTTATGACTTATCCGTGCGTGGGGCATATGTCGATGAAACTCGCCTGTACGGCAACTTCACCTCCCTAGCATTAGCGGTACAAGGGCAAGAAAACCAAGCGATTAAAGCCGAACTCATTTGCCCGCAAGACTTTTATGAGGTAAACGGCGTGGAAGTCAGCCTAGCCACTGTTTTACCCGAAAAAATGCACCAACAAGCCGAACAAACCATCTATCAGCTAACTGCCGACAACTACGAGCAACTCACCGACAGCCCGTTTGAAATTGCTGAGCAAGATGAATTTTGGTTCGATGTAAAAAGTGGCGAAAACACCATTGCCCACCGATTTGTGATTTCTGGCGTACACCACAGCGACCTTGAACGCCTAGAAACTGACCTTAGCAAAATTTGTCAAAGCTATGTCGATTGGCTCGGTGATACGCCGTTTGATGATTATCTGTTTATGACCATAGCAACTTCAAGCGACTATGGCGGGCTTGAACACCTTGCCAGTACCAGTTTGATTACCCCACGAGATGACCTACCCACATTTTTTGAACAAGCTGAGCCAAGTGAGAGTTATCAACGCTTTTTGGGCTTGTGTAGCCATGAATACTTTCATGCGTGGTGGGTTAAAACCGTGCGTCCCGAAGTTTTTTTAACCGCCAATTTTAACCAAGAGACTTACACCACCTTGCTATGGGTATTTGAAGGCTTTACCAGTTATGTGGATGATTTTATGCTACAAAAAAGCGGGGTTATTTCACAACATAGCTATCTAAAGCTACTTGCTGAACAAATCAATCGCTACTATCAAACCCACGGACGCGCCTTGCAAAGCGTGGCAGAGTCAAGCTTTGATGCGTGGATAAAGCTATATCGTAGCGATGAGAACACCGCCAACGCGGGGATTAGCTACTACAACAAAGGCGCGCTGGTGGCGTTATGTTTAGACTTGACTTTGATAAACCATGGCAAGCGTATTTTTGATGTGATAAAAGTTTTTTATGACAAAGCCAAAGCCCAAGATAATCGCCGTTTTGGTATGACGGACGCCAATCTAGATGACGTCATGAACGAATGTTTACCCAAAGAGGTTTGGCAAGATTTTAGAGCCAATTATATCGACGGCACGACAGAATTACCGCTATTTGAACGGTTGTCAGAGCAGGGTGTGAGTATCGAACAAAAAGATGATGATATTACTTGGGGCATGAAATATATGAGCGACCCTACGGGGTTAAAAGTGCAACGTGTTGTGCGAAATAGCCAAGCCGCCGCTGCAGGGATTTCTGCTAATGACGTCATCGTGGCAATTGATGGGTTAAAGGCGAGCGAAAAATGGCTCAAAGCCACTGCCAAAACCCAAACAATTAGTGAAGACCCTGCCGTGTGTCATGTATTTCGCCGTGATGAGCTGCTCGTGCTTGAAGTGCCACCCGTGAGTGACGTGCATGTTAAACAACCGCAAAAATGGACGCTGTTAGCGGGTGAAAATATAAGCCTCACAAAATGGCTGCAGTGGAAATAACTTGCAAAAATAAAGCAAATCTAGTAAAATTCGGCTTCCAATTTTATCAATCCATCCTGTGTTGGCTTTAATCGGTTGGGTGTTTGGGTGAATTTTTAGCAAAATAAACATTCACGCCACGCATACTAACTGCAGACCAAAGGGCAGGATAATGACTAGAGACCTAACCATGCGCCCAGATATCCATCCAGCTTATCAAGAAGTTTTATTCCACGACACCAACGCTGACGTTTACTTTTTAACTCGCTCAACTATCAAATCAAAAGTAACTCGCGAATACGAAGGTAAAGAATACCCATACGTTGCACTCGATATTTCAAGTGCCTCACACCCATTCTATACCGGCGAACAACGTAAAACCCAAAACGAAGGTCGTGTGGCAAGCTTCAACAAACGTTTCGGCGCATTTGCAGGTCGTAACAAAAAATAAGTTTAATCGCTTATTATCAAAAACCCTTTGCAATCGCGAAGGGTTTTTTATTGGCTGGAATGGGACATACTAGACAATCCCTAACGATACGCCATAAAAAAGCCCACCGAAGTGAGCTTTTTTTGGATTTATTTGTTTAGGTTTAATAGGAGTGAATTTTTACGTTTTTGGGTAGTAACAATTCTTTTTTGAGTGGCAACTGCGGTGATAACTCAAACAAGGCGCGGCGATATACATTACGTTTAAATGCCACCACTTGGTTAAGTGGATACCAGTAACTGACCCATTCCCAGCGGTCAAATTCAGGTTTTGCCGTATCAAAACGGATATGTTCTACATTGTTCTCATCTAGCTGGAGCAAAAACCATTTTTGTTTTTGCCCAATACACAAAGGATATTGTCCTTGTCGTACAAAACGTTTTGGCAACCGATAACGCAGCCAATTTTGGGTTTGTGACAACACTTTGACATGCTGAGGGTACAATCCGACTTCTTCCCACAATTCCCGATACATTGCATCAAGCGGCGTTTCACCAAAATCAATGCCGCCTTGTGGAAATTGCCAAGCATCGTGACCCACGCGTTTTGCCCACAGTACTTGTCCGTGTGTATTTGCCAAGATGATACCTACGTTGGCTCGAAAGCCGTCTGCATCAATCATGACGATTACCTTCAATTTAATGGTTAAAATTGGCAGGCAATCACATTATCAAGTTTTTTGGGTCGCAAGGTTTACACACATCCTTGCAGACCATTATTAAAGTTTTGGTCAATCAAATCATCGGGCATAAACCCATCTCATACCAACAGACGCTTATTTTATTATTATTGCTAAAAAACATGGACAATGTAATCACTGCCTTTATTACCCACTATTAAACCAGTTTTTATGTCAAAAGTGTAATGTTTATTTGCTATAAATTGTTTCACGGACATAAAAAGCGCATAATATCGCTTGATTTTATACAAAACATTTTTTAAAAATTATAAGCATCTGGGGATAGTATGAAAGCAACAGTAAATTGGTTAAAAAACGAAGACATTAATTTTGAAGCCGTGACCGAAAACGGCAATAAAATTATCATGGATTCAGCCGAAAAATTGGGTGCCAAACCCATGGAAATGGTTTTGATGGGGCTTGGCGGCTGTGCCAGTTATGATGTGGTCAGTATCCTGCAAAAAGCCCGTCAGGCGGTGAGCGATGTTGAGTGTCAGTTATCGGCTAAGCGTGCCGACACGATTCCTGCAGTATTTACTGATATTCATTTGCATTTTGTGGTCAAAGGTAGCGCCATCAAAGAAGCGCAGGTTAAAAAAGCCATCGAGTTATCGGCAGAAAAATACTGCTCAGCAAGTCGTATGCTAGAAAATGGCGGTGTCAAAATCACCCATGACTATGAAATCATTGATGAAACCTCTGATGAAATCACTAATGAAACGGTTAAAGGGTAGGGAATAACGGCATGTTTCCCTATCTAAGTGCTGTCCCTGCCACCAATAGCAGCGTGGTGCTGGCAATGATGGTTGCCAGTTTATTGCCCTTGGTGTTTGCGATATTGGCAAAGGTCTTTGGCGGATTTAAAAGCAAAGACAATGCCAATCCGCGCGAGTTTTTGGGTAAACAAACGGGCGCGGCAGCGCGTGCCAATGCCGCGCAGCAAAATAGCTATGAAACCTTGCCGATATTCTTGGCAGCGGTAATTGTGGCATTGCTATTTTTTGTACCGCTTTCAGTGGTGACCCAGTTGGCGTGGTTGTATGTGGTATTGCGGATTATTTATGGGTTGGCGTACATAGCCAATTGGGCAACTTTTCGCTCAATTATTTGGTCGCTTAGCCTCGCTTGTCCGCTGATGTTGTTTTATTTAGCGATACGATTGAGCTAATTTGCTATGAGCCATCGACAGCTTGGGATTGTGCTTGCAACATCGCAACAATGGTCTCAAGCTGTTTTTGTTTTTTGACCGTTTGCCAAAGCTCGCTGGCTTCTTCATAGCCTTGGGTCAACATGCCAAGCCACTGTTTGTAACGTCCTACCAGCATATTGTCGCTACGGGCATGTCCTTGCAAAAACGCAATTTGTAGCTTAAGTAGCGTGTGCCAAGCCATATTTTCTGCCCTGTCACCTTTATCCATCGCTTTGATTTGATTCACTAAGTCAGGACGAGTGACCGCACCACGTCCGAGCATGATATGTGGGGTGTTGGCTTGTTTGCGGCAACGCATGGCTTGTTCAGTCTGCCAAATTTCGCCATTGGCAATAATCGGTAAGCTTAACCGCTGGGTCAGGGGCGCGATTAACTCCCAATAGGCAGGGGGTTTATAGCCTTGGGTTTTGGTACGGGCGTGGATGGTCAGCCAACTGGCATTGGCTGATTGCACCGCATCGCCGATTTCTTGGGTTAGTGAGGTATCTTCATAGCCGAGTCGGATTTTTGCTGATACAGGCGTATCTGATGGTACGGCTTGGCGTACTGCATGGATGATTTGATACAAGGTTTCAGGTTCGGTGAGCAACACCGAGCCACCGCGGTGACTATTGACAGTTTTAGCAGGGCAACCAAAGTTAATATCAATGGCTAACGCACCAAGCTCGACCGCTTTGACGGCATTACCTGCCATCAAGTCGGGCTCACTGCCCAATAACTGTACATGTACTGGCGTGCCGTGAATGGTTTTGCCTTTTAAACCATCCTCATGCAAAAGTTCGGGTACAAATTTATAAAACACATGCGCGGGCAGGACGTGCTGGGTGACGCGAATGAACTCACTCACCGTCCAGTCGTAATGCCCGATACTGGTTAAAATATCCCGCATCAATGGGTCGGTCAGTCCTTCCATCGGCGCAAGGACAATTTGCGGCTGGGTAAAATCGGTGCTAAACTGCGATAAGTGACTAGCCATAAATCACCTTTTTATCTTTGAGTCCGTGAATCAAATCTTGAATATTAAAAATATCCAAATTCACTTTGGCGCGGGTACAGGCGACATACAGCAGTCGCAATTCTTCGGGGGAGATTTTTACCGCCTGAGAAGTCACATCATAATAAAAATCATTGTCAATTTGCACCCGTGACCATTCCAACCCTTTGGCTTTATGTGCGGTAGAAATGATGTAGTCGGCTTTATCCAGTGTGGTCAAGCTATTGATTGCCTGGTTTAGCGTTTCGGTGCCATGTTCATCCACCAGTTTGACCAGAGTTTTTAAATCGCTGCCTTCGTTCGTCTCGCTATAATCCTGCACGTCGCGCCAATTATTAAAATAGGCAAGCTCAGGCACACCATACGCCGCTTGTCCTTTTTTTAGCCGTTCGGCAGATTGGCTAAATTTGAGCAAACGCTCTGTATCGGCTTGTAGCGCAACTTTATGTCCCATTTTAAGCCCAGATAACAGATTGACCATCGCACTGGCATTGGTACGGCAGAGAATGGCATCTTTTTGACCATGCACCATACTTTTGCCTAAGGTGGACGCCATCGCAGGATTACCGCGCAGGGGCACCTCTTCTTGTAGCGCTTTTAAAAACCCATTCGCCACATCGGCAATTTGGTCGCCAAATCGAAACGATTGGGTAAGCAAGGTTTGGGGTAGCGGCAGGCGCTTCATGGCATTGACAGCGCCGCGCCATTCATAAATTTGCTGATGCGCGTCACCCACATAGATAACTTGGTTGGGCTGATTGGACAAAATCCCCATCATCAAGGGGTCGGCATCTTGCGCTTCATCAAATAAGATAAAATCCGCAGGAATCACCGGTTTAGATAGCGCCCAGAGTTTGAGATAAATATCATGCCCAATCCCCGCAGGGTGGCGCGGGTCAATTGACTGTTGCCAGCGGCGCTCTACATACGGGTATAAGGTATCGCGCAGCTGCTCAGCTTCACTGGCAACCAACCAGTCAGGAAACTGCAAATGGCGCGGCGCGGGGTAACTGGCATGGGTACTACAAAACGTGCTCACCGCATCGGACACAAAGCGCGCTTGTCGCTCTGGCGTTAAGGTTACAAACTGGCTTTTGCCTTCAATTTGGCGTTTGACTTGCACAGGGGTCAACCCCAAATCTGAGGCGAGGCGACTGGGAGAAAAACGCGGTAGTTGTAGCTTTGCGGTGATATCGCGGGCAGTATGACGAAATGCCAATGAGTGAAAAGTGCGACAGTCGACATGGTGGGGAAATTTACGCTGGGCTTCTGAAGCAATCGCTTTGTTAAATGCCAAATAAATCCCGCGACCACGTAGCTGATTGCCAATCAGGTTAAGCGTGGTGGTCTTACCTGCGCCGGCATACGCTACCACCTTAAACGACTGGCGCGTGAGTGCCATATCGACAGCCTGCTGCTGCTCACCCGTTGGGCGTTGGGTCGGGCTGTTGACAAGGGGTTGGGTGGGGATAACGCTGGGGTTTGACATAAGGCCATTGCTAACAGAAAAGTGAGCTATTTTAGCAAAATTTGGCAAGTTTTGCTCAGTTTCCTTTATTTACTCAACCTGTATTTACTAAACCTTTATTTACTAGCCTTTATTTACTAAGTGGGGATGAATGAGAGGTTGACTAGGCTTTAGCGTTATCCAGCCACATTAGCTGTTGTTCTGTAATAACGCTTTCTCTTTAACCAATACCCGCGCCATCACTAGACCGAGTTCAAACAATAACCACATCGGGATAGCCAGCATCACCATCGACAAGCCATCTGGCGGTGTCACCAATGCCGCAATACCAAAACAACCCACGATGATGTAACGGCGTTTTTGCGCCAAGCTATCCACCGTCACTACCCCAGCCAACACCAGTAGCAGTGTCAACACAGGAATCTCAAAGGTTGCCCCAAACACCAAAAACAGCTTGAGCACAAAATTTAGATAGCTTTCGATATCGGTCATCGGTAGCACATTGTCGGGGGAGAATTTGATAAAAAAAGCCAGCACGCTTTTGAGCACGACATAATAGGCAAACGCAATCCCCAGATAAAACAAAATCACCGATGACAATAGCACGGGTAGGGCGATACGTTTTTCATGCTTATATAGCCCTGGGGCGATAAACGACCAAATTTGGTACAAAATATACGGCATAGCCAAGATAACAGCCAAATACAGCGTCAATTTAATCGGTGCCAAAAATGACGAGGTGATATCGGTTGCAATCATAGAAGAATTGACGGGCAGCAACGCCGTTAACGGGGCGGAAAAAATATCGTAGATTTCTCGCGAAAAGCCCGCCAATGCCAAAAAAATCACCAAAACCGCCGCAAAACCATGAATCAAATGACGGCGCAGCTCAATCAAATGCTCAGTGATGGGCATATCTACCAAAGTGTTGTCTTGCGATGGTTCATCATTTTTAGCTTGTTCAATGGCTAATTGTTCAGGCGTTTTTTTGGTTTTGATAAGCTTAATCACTGGGCAACTCCACCCAAACTTGGCAATTGGTGCAGTAAAGGATCGGCCTCATAATTGGGTAAAAACGGCGGATTGGGAAGACGTCTGATACGGTCATAATCACTGAGCAAAAACCAACGATAATACATTGGTTCAGTGGCAGCAAATAGCGCTTCATGTAAGTCTTTAGCCACTTCATCGGCTTCGACATCAGCCTCTAGACTCAGCAAATAATCGTCTGCTTTGGTTTCTGTCAGATAAGACCCGTCAGATGGCTTGTCTAGTAACAGCGCGCTGGTATCTGTTGTTGGCTCAGCTAAATGACTGGGTGGTTCATGACTGGGTGTTTCACGACTGGTTTGTTCAGTGGGTAGGCTAACTGCGTTAGTATCATGACCAAGACTAGGGGTTGTATTAGCCGACTGGGTGTTGTGAGCTTGCATCGAAGGTACTTTGCCATGTTGCTGTAATTCGCTCACACTGCTGCGAAGGGCTTCCATCTCGCGCTTCATATCAACTTCAGCTTGGCGGATTTTTTCCAGCTCAAGCTGCATTTGCTTGCGCGTTTCGGCAAGGTCAAGCTCAGCTTCAATTTCTGATTGCAGTGTTGCAACCGTACGGCGGAATTTGGCATACCACTGACCTGCAGTACGCGCCGCTTGGGGGAGTTTTTCAGGGCCCAGCACAATCAGTGCAATCGCCCCAAATAACAGTAGTTCGGAGAAACCTATATCAAACATAACAACCGTGGCAGTTAGGGATTAAAAACCAAAGAAAAAGTAACGACTAGGGTTTAAACGTTATGTTTATCTTGTTGGGTCTGCGTGGTATTGAGCTCAGCTTTTTCGTGTTCAAGGACACGGTTTTTGTTCAGATGCTGTTCGTTTTCATCTTTGACCGCATCTTTAAAGCCTTTAACGGCACTACCCAAATCTTTACCGGCATTTTTTAGTTTTGAAGTGCCAAAAATGACCACAACAACAACCAGTAAAATTAACCAATGTGTGATTGAGAAACTACCCATGAGAATATCCTTTGATTAACCTTGACAATAGGGGTGAGGACAATATGAATTTGCAGTGTAACACATAACCATTGCGTTGACATAACTGTGCAAAAAACGGTGTAAAACACGGCGAATTTTTTGCACTTTTAGCCAGCAACACTCAGGAATTATCGACTGTTTAGTGGCGTTTACTTAAGGGCGCTCACTTAAGGGCTATTACTTAAGGGATTTGACGTGCGGCTTTTTCGTCGATACCCGATAAGCCAAAACGTCTTGCCAATTCATTGGTGACAGCCCAAGACGGTATATTAAACCATGCCAATGTGACCATTGTGTGAAACCAAACATCAGCAATTTCATACACCAAATCTTTCACTGAGGTATCATCGGCGACGGCTTCATAGGGGGTATCATTGGCAATGTTGATATCTTTGGCAGCGATAATGGCTTCGGTGGCTTCTTCACCGACTTTTTCTAAGATTTTGTTGATACCTTTATGGTATAGGCTTGCCACGTATGAGCTATCAGGATTGGCATCTTTACGCCCAATCAATACTTCATCTAACGCGGTTAAAATATCCGCTGACGTCGTAGCGGTTGGTGTCGCATGGCTTGTTTGGGTTGGATTGCTTGTTTGTGTCGAATTGCCTGCAAGCTGCGAGTGTTCATGAGTTGGTTTAGCGTTGTCACCATAAATCGCATCAGGGTCTTTGATGACCGCATCCGTGATTTGCCATTGTAGCTGTCCGTGGTCATCGGCAAGCAGACGATAAAAACAGGACTGCCGACCCGTGTGGCAAGCAATCCCCCCCACTTGGGTGACTGACAACACAATCACATCAGCATCGCAGTCTAGACGGATTTCATGGACTTGCTGAAAATGCCCAGAGCTTTCGCCTTTGTGCCATAATTTACCGCGAGAGCGTGACCAATACACTGCTTGCATTTTTTCGGCAGTCAGGCGTAATGACTCGCGATTCATCCATGCCATCATCAAAATGCGCCCTGTATGAAAATCTTGAGCGATTGCAGGCATGAGCCCATTGTCATCAAATTTTAGTGTATCTAGCCAATCCATATTCACGCCCTGTATCATACTATGCAAGCCTTAGCCAAAAAAAAGCACCCATCAAACGATGCGGGCATTTATCATAATTCATCAAGCCCTAAATCTCAAAGGGTTTCACATCTAAGGCGTCTTTGATGGCAGCTGATAACGGGATTTCTTGGCTTTGACGATAGTCATACGCCACAAAGCCCATTTTGGCATACGCCACCAAAGAGTCATCAAACATCCGCGAGACTTTAAACACAAAATCACCACCCAAATCGGTTAAATGCTGCACGCCAACCTCAAACAACAGTTCTTCACGCGCCCGTGCCCGATCAAGGATTTGGGTCTCGATATGATTAATGACCAAGCCTTGGTACTCAGCATTAACTTCCTTAATACTTTTTGAATATAAAAAACGAAAACGGGCTTCGGTAAGCAATGCTACCAAATTTTCAACCGTTAAATGTTGTGCTAATCCAATTTCGGTATTGCGCACGCGCATGACGGTCTCAAACACGAAATGGGCAACTTCAATATTTGTGCTTAACGTTGACAAGAATTCTAACCTCATGATGTTGATGAAGATGAAATAGCATTACACGTTAAACTTTACAAAAGCCTGCGAACGATAAATACCTTAAGGTTAAACGAACTAATGTAAACTGTGTCCGAAATAGGGCTTACTTATCACTTTTAGCCAACTGAGCCCCAGTTTTTGTAAATTAAGTTGTTAACTTAATTAAGGTAATCTCGTGATACATTTGCCAAGTTATTCATGGTAAATAATTGATATCATAGATTTTTTAAAATTTTATAAAAACTGGCTGAATAAAAATTTATTATAGTAAAGAAATGTTAAAGTAGCATAAATAAAATGGATGTCAAAGAAAAAATTAGTTTTAACAATTGCGTGCATTCACCAATGATTTTTGATAAAATACCGCCTCCCACCTCAAGGCAAAAAATCCAGTGTAATAAGGATTTTTTGACAAACAGGTTAACTTCACTTGATAAAGATGTTTAATCCTTGTCAAAAACGAACAAGAGGCTATCATGAAATTAAAAACTCGCCGTGGTGCTGCCAAGCGTTTTAAAAAAACTGGTAACGGTATCAAACGCAAGCAAGCATTCAAACGCCACATTTTGACCAAAAAATCTCCTAAGCGTATCCGTCAATTGCGTGGATGCAAATTGGTACACGTGTCTGATGAGAAACGTGTTTACCGTATGTGTCCTTACCTATAATTTATGATAAACATAAGTTCACAGGTATTCAATCAACTGATATTACAAAACTTTAGGAGTAAATTATGGCTCGTGTAAAACGTGGTGTACAGGCAAATCGCCGTCATAAAAAAGTATTGGCTCGTGCAAAAGGTTATTACGGCGCGCGTTCTCGTGTGTTCCGTGTTGCTGTACAAGCAGTTACCAAAGCTGGTCAATATGCGTATCGTGACCGTCGTAACAAAAAACGTTCATTCCGTCGTTTATGGATTGCACGTATCAACGCGGGTGCGCGCTTAAATGGCTTAAGCTACAGCCGTATGATCAACGGTCTGAAAAAAGCCAGCATCGAAATCGACCGCCGTGTATTAGCAGACATCGCTATGCATGACGCGCAAAGTTTTACGGCGTTGGCAGAAAAAGCAAAACAAGCACTGGCTGCTTAATTTGTTTTAAAGCGATTTTTCAAAAAGCCATTAAGTGCAAGCTTAATGGCTTTTTTTATCGCCATATTTTAGTTAAAATGCCTATCACTATTGATAACCAAGATTGCAACGCTCATGACAGAAATAACGACTGACAAACTTACCCAATATTCTGAAAATTTAACCGATATCACCCAAGACCAATTCACCCAATTTGTTCAAGATGCCAAAGTCTTAATCAGCACCGCACAAAATCCCCAAGACCTACAAAACATCCGCGTGACTTTAACCGGCAAAAAAAGCCATTTGACCACCTGGTCAAAACAGCTGGGCGGACTCGATGCCGACGGCAAAAAGACCATTGGTGGTATGCTGCATCAAGTACGTACCCAAATCAATGACAGCCTACAACAAGCGCAAAGCGATTTAGAAGCCAAAGCCTTGGCTGCCAAACTTGCCAGTGAATCCATTGACATCACCTTGCCAGCACGTGGACAACAAGCGGGTAATTTGCACCCTGTCACCATGACCGCTGAGCGTATGCAAGGGTTTTTCCGTCAAGCAGGTTTTGAAGTCGCAACAGGCCCTGAAGTTGAGAGCGACTACTACAACTTTGAAGCGCTAAATATTCCAAGCCATCACCCAGCGCGCGCCATGCACGATACCTTTTATTTTGAAAAGCAGCATTTTAATGCCAATTATGTGCTACGTACCCATACCAGTTCGGTGCAAATTCGCACCATGGAAAAAGGCAACCTGCCGATTCGTATCATCTGTCCAGGACGCGTGTATCGCAACGACAGCGACCAAACCCACTCGCCTATGTTCCACCAGCTTGAAGGTTTATATGTCAGCGAATCGACCAATTTTGCTGAGCTAAAAGGCTTGATTCATGAGTTTTTGCAGGCGTTTTTTGGTCGCAAGCTCACGGTGCGTTTTCGCCCATCGTATTTTCCATTTACTGAGCCGTCTGCAGAAGTGGATATCCTTGCCGATACTTATGCAGGTGGGGGCAAATGGCTAGAAGTGATGGGCTGCGGTATGGTGCATCCAAAGGTATTGTCCGATAGCGGTATTGACCCGACCAAATACCAAGGTTTTGCATTTGGGATGGGGATTGAGCGCTTTGCCATGTTGTATTATGGGGTAAATGATTTGCGCTTGTTCTATCAAAATGATGTCAGATTTTTAAAGCAGTTTGCTTAGGGGAAAACAATGAAAATTAGCGAAAACTGGTTACGCCAATGGGCAAACCCAAACTTAAGCGCTGAGCAAATTGGCGAACAACTGACGATGGCAGGCTTAGAGCTTGATAGCTTGGATAAAGTTGCCAAAGACTTTAGTGGTGTGGTGGTCGGTGAAGTGATTGACGTCACCCAACACCCCGATGCTGATAAACTGCGCGTTGCCAAAGTGAATGTCGGTGAGCATAGCGAAGCACCCCTACAAATCGTTTGCGGTGCACCCAATGTCGCCGCTGGCGTGCGTGTACCTGTGGCACTGGTGGGCGCCAAACTGCCGCCCGCACAAGGGGATGAACCCTTTAACATTAAAAAAGGCAAACTGCGCGGCGTAGAATCGCACGGTATGCTGTGTGGTGGTAGTGAGATTGACTGTGATGATGGTGTTGATGGCTTGTTAATTTTGCCACAAGACGCCCCGATTGGCATGGATATCCGAGCGTATCTTGGCTTAGACAATCATGTGCTAGATATTTCAATTACCCCAAACCGGGGGGATTGTTTTAGTGTGCGCGGTATCGCGCGTGAGCTTGCCGTGCTCAATGATTTAACATTTCAGCTACCCTTTGACAATATCACCGCAGCTGTGACCGACAACGACAGCCAAGCGGTTAGGGTAGAGACCACCGACTGCCCACGTTATTACGCGCAACTGGTCAGTGGGCTGACAGGCACGACGCCATCACCTAATTGGATGAAACAAGCCCTGAATGCCTCAGGTGTTAAACCACGTAATTTACTGGTGGATGTTACTAATTATGTATTACTTGAGCTCGGTCAGCCGCTGCATGCGTTTGATGCCGATAAGTTGGTGGGCGCAATTACCGTGCGCCATGCCCAACAAGGCGAAACCCTTGAGCTTTTAAATGAGCAAACCATTACCTTACAAGGCGATGAACTGGTGATTGCCGATGAACAAGGTGTCATTGCGTTAGCGGGGATTATGGGTGGGCTTCGCACCGCAGTGACCGATAGCACGACCCGAGTGGTAATCGAGAGCGCATTTTTCAAACAGTTGGCGATTGCAGGTAAAGCACGCCGTTTTGGCTTGCATACCGATGCGTCACAGCGTTTTGAGCGGGGTGTTGATTTTGAATTGCCAAAATTGGCACTCGACCGCGCGGTCAATCTATTGGCGACATTTGGCAATAGCTCAAGTGAGGTTAGGGTCGGTCAAATCACGTTGGTTGAAAACACCGCTGAACTGCCAAAACGTACGCCAGTGACGCTGCCGATTGTCAGTATCAATAAATTGTTAGGCGCGGATATCGCCACCGACAAAGCCATTGAGATTTTAAATAGTCTACAAATCAGCACCGAGTTACAAGGCGAAAATCTGGTTGCCACGCCGCCGAGCCATCGTTTTGATATCAGCTTGCCCGAAGATTTGATTGAAGAAATCGCCCGTATTTATGGCTATAACAATATTGCCAACAAACTGCCGGCGTTTACCAGTAACTTGTTTGATAATAAACGCCAAAATGATCTGCATAACTTAAAAATGAGCTTGGTCAATCAAGGTTATTTTGAAGCGGTGAGTTTTAGTTTTAGTGATGCCAAAGTCGAAGCGTTGTTTGATGGGGCGCATTTTGCTGCACCACTCGCGCTTGCCAATCCAATCTCAAGTGACTTAGCGGTCATGCGTCGTACCCTGCTGTCTAGTTTATTGCCTTGTGTGCAATATAACTTAAACCGTCAACAAAACCGCGTGCGTCTGTTTGAGACGGGTCTGCGTTTTGATGGCAGTGATATCGCAAGCTTAAACCAAGTGGACACTTTGGCGATGGTGGCAGTGGGCAGCACTCATCCAGAACAGCATCATGACAGCCGTGTGATGGATTTTTACGACCTAAAAAATGACGTCGAATCGGTTTTCCCACGGTTTTCCCAGTCGGCTATCAGTTATCAACGTAGCCAGCAGCCGTTTTTACACCCCGGTCAAAGTGCCGATGTACACTATCAAGGTAAGGTGATTGGCTGGTTGGGTCAGTTGCACCCACAGATTGCCAAAGCCTTGGATTTGCCGACCAGTTGGGTGGCGCAGCTGAATTTACAGGCGGTGATTGACATGCACCAGCAGGCATTGACCATCATGACGCCAAGTAAATTCCCACAAGTACGCCGTGATATCGCCGTGGTGGTAGACAAGTCGATTGCTATGCAATCAATGAAGGATACTATCAAACAAGTCGGGGGCGAGCTATTAAAAGATGTGTGGTTGTTTGATGTTTATGCCGGTAGTAATGTGCCTGAAAGCCAACAATCGCTTGCTTTTGCACTGGTTTGGCAAGACATCGAAGCCACGCTTTCTGACGAGCGTATCAATGCGCAAATGGAAGCTGTCATCGCTGCGCTACATGAGCAGTATCACGCAACGCTACGTATGTAATCTTGGACTAGCAAATTATGCCAGTCGATACAATGTTTTTCTTTGATTTTAAAGTAAAAATAACTATCGACTGTATTTGCTAGAATCGCTAGAATAGGAACATTTAGTAGGGTGGGTATGATAATGAATATGCAAGTTGAAGGCAAAACCTTAACCAAATTAGAAATGATCAATCATTTGATGGAAAATTTGGGCATGACGCGTCAAGACAGCCGCGCATTTGTGGAGAATTTTTTTTCAGAGTTGTCGGAGACGTTGACCAAAGGTCACCAAGTCAAGCTATCGGGGTTTGGTAACTTTGAAATCAAGGATAAAAGCCAACGTCCAGGTCGCAACCCAAAGACTGGCGAGATGGTTCATGTCACAGCGCGCCGCGTTGTTACCTTTAAAGCGGGGCAAAAAATGCGTCGCAGTATTGAAGATAAACTATTCACAGAATAACGCGCTTTATTATTTTTTAGATTATTTCCAGTTAATTTAGGCGTTTTAAAATCAATTAACGCATTTTGACCATAAAACATTCTGTCTATAAATTTTAACCATAAAAAAAAGAAGCTTAATGCTTCTTTTTTTATGCCAATCATGCCACTATTTGGCAGCAGAGGCGGTTGCACTGGCAGCTGCTGGTGTCGCAGGGTTTTCACCCCAGATAGCTGGGTATTTGTAACCTGGGAAAGTTTTGTGGGCGTATTGTTTAAATTCTTCTGAATTATACGCATTGGTCACGTCTTTTACCCATTGTGTGTCTTTGTCTTTGGTGCGAATCGCTGACCAGTTGACATACGCATAGCTAGGTTCTTGGAACAGCGCTTCAGTCAATTTGATACCTGAGCTGGTCGCATAGTTACCGTTGATGACTGCAAAGTCAACGTCTGAGCGCGCACGTGGTAATTGTGCCGCTTCTAGCTCTACCAATTTGATATTTTTTGGGTTTTCTGCGATATCATTTTTTGATGCGGTCAGTGGGTTGATATTGGCTTTAAGTTTTACCCAGCCTAGTTCGTTGAGCATTACCAGCGCGCGTGCAAAGTTGCTTGGATCGTTCGGTGCAGCCACGGTGGTACCGTCTTTGACTTGTTTTAGGTCATTTAATTTACCTGGGTAGATGCCAAGCGGTGCGGTAGGCACTTGGAAGGCTTCAACGATATCTAAGTTGTTGTCTTTTTTGAAAGTATCAAGATAAGGTTTGTGTTGGAACACGTTGATATCAATATCGCCATCGGCTAAGGCTTTATTTGGGCGCACATAGTCAGAGAATTCAACCAATCTGACTTTATAGCCTTGTTTTTCTAACTGCGGTTTTACAGAGTTTTTGACCATGTCACCAAAGTCGCCCACAGTAGTACCAATCACAATTTCAGATTTATTCGGGTCGATACCTGTGCTTGCCGCTGCCGTGGTCGTGGTTGAGCTTGCGGTGGTCGTGGTTGTAGTTGTGGTGGTGCTGGCTTGTGCTGTGGTTTCGGTTTTGCTTTCTGGTTTGCTACAACCGACTAGGGCAATCCCTGCCACCCCTACAGTTGCTAATAGCTGCGCGATATGGCTTGATAAATGCGTTAATTTCATACATAACTCCAAAAAAGAAAAAATAAACGGATAAAATAATCAGCTTACCTTAACATACCTATAAAAAAAATGTTATTGAGAGTTAACCTATGGATATGAAATTTTTTCATAATTCCTAGAAAAACCATCAATAACAATTTTTTAAACAGCCATCAGCTAAAATTAACGTTTATCCAGACGGTGCGCCAAAATATTACCAACCGATTGGATAATAATCACCATCACCACCAATAGAATCACCATAAAAATCATTACATCATTTTGATAGCGGTTATAACCATAACGAATCGCCAAATCACCGAGTCCGCCACCCCCAATCATACCCGCTGCCGCACTGTAAGAGAGTAAACTAATCATCAAGGTAGTAATACTTAAAATCAAACTTGAGCGTGACTCGACCAATAGCACGTTACGAATAATTGTCCCTGTACTTGCACCCATCGATAACGCCGCTTCGATGATACCTTTTGGCACATCACGCAGATTTTGCTCAACGAGCCTAGCAAAGTAGAAGATACCGGCGACACTCAAAGCAAGCGATGCCGCGATTGGGCCAATGGTGGTACCGACAATGAGGCGAGTGACAGGAATAATCACAATCATCAAAATCACAAACGGAAAAGCACGCATAATGTTGGTAAAGTTGCCAAGTCCTGCATACAGCGATTTGTTGTCGGCGAGCTGATTTTTACTGGTCAAAAAGAGCGCAACGCCGAGCAATGTACCAAAGATGACTGACGCAACCGTTGAGATACCCACCATAATCAGCGTCTCCCAAAACGCTTGCCAAATTTCTGCCTTCATCCCCAAAAGATTATCAACCGCGCTTTGCCAAGTTAATGTGTTTGCCATGAAATTACCCAACGATTCAATTTAAAACTTAAAAAATTATCCAGCCATCGACGATGTTTGTGCGCCATTAATCATCACTAATCAGCAGCTGCCCAATCGGCGTGGTGGCATGAATTTGCCCCGAATGTACGTCAGCAACTTCCAACAATTTGCCTTTATCAAGCAGAGCGACGCGGTTACACAGCTTGCGAATCACAGACATTTCATGGGTCACAATCACGATAGTGACGTTAAACTTGTCATTAATATCCTTGAGACAGGCTAACACCGATTTTGTTGTCGCAGGGTCGAGCGCCGAGGTGGGCTCATCGGCGAGCATTACATGAGGCTTGGGTGCTAACGCCCGTGCGATACCTGCCCGCTGTTTTTGACCGCCAGAGAGCTGGGCGGGATAGTGGTTGGCGCGATTGACCAAATCGACAATTTCAAGGCATTCCATCACCCGCGGCATGATGGCTGCTTTTTCCCAACCGGCAATTTCTAGGGCAAAGGCAATATTTTGTGCCACCGTGCGATTTGCCATCAGATTAAACTGCTGAAAAATCATCCCGATGTTTTGACGGGCATGGCGCAAATCGTGGGTGGATAGCGAAGTCAGCTCCTTGCCATCGATGGTGACCGTGCCGCTATCTGGGCGTTCAAGTAAATTAATCAAGCGTAGCAAGGTGGATTTGCCCGCGCCCGAATAACCCATCAAGCCAAAAATCTCGCCTTGTTGGATTGTGAGCGATGTCGGCTCTACCGCGGTAAACCAGTTGCCATCTTGGGTTTGGAAGCGTTTGGTAACTTTATCAATGGTAATCATGATAATAAAAAATTTTGCAGTGGCTAAAAGAAGGTAATTTTAGCACAGCTCGTCGTCAGCGTTTAGTCGCTTTAACGAATAAATAAATGCCGAATGGTGGGTTTAATTAAATAATAAAGGAGAAAAGCAAAAAAAATTGTGACAAAACTATAGGCAGAGTTAAAAGCGGTTACGATTGGGTGATAGGTAATGTGACCAAAAAGCGGGTATGACCATGCACTGTGTCGGTGATGATACTACCGCCATGGGCTTTGACAATCTGCGCGACCAAAGATAGCCCGAGCCCTGAGCCTTTTTTCTCTTGTTGTAGCCGTACAAATGGACTGAAAATATCGGTGCGTTTGTCTTCAGGAATGCCTGTACCTTGGTCGATAACCGCAATACACACCTGATGAAATTCTGGCAGGTGCACAATGTCAGATTTTTTACGGGAAAAAATAGAGGATTTATTTTTTGGTTTGTTAGCCAGTTTGTTCGAAGTTGCTTCGCTATCTGCTGTGTCCGTTGCTGTGTTTGTTGCTAGAGGTATAGTGGTCGCGGATATCGTAGTATCAAAGGTGATGTCATTGCCGTTTTTAAGGGCACTGGTGGTATCTTTTATAGGGGCGGGCAACGCTATTTTATCTTTTTGAGCATCGATATGTTTTTGAGTATCGGTATCTTTGGTACTCTCTTGGATGGTAGGTAGAGCATCAATTGCCAGTTGATTACCCGCATCATCAATGGCGTACAGCTGTACGCTCACAGGTGGGACGCCATGGAGATGGGCATTGTCGAGCAAATTACGCACCAGGTGGGTGAGAAGTTTGGCTTGTCCTTGGATGATAATATGACCACCCGTAAAGCTAGCTTGGGGGTAGTGCTGAATCTCGTTTTTAATTAACTCATATAAATCGACGTCTTCTACTTTTTCTATCGCATGACCGGCATCCATACGACTGACGAGCAAAATACTTTCCACCAAATCATTAAGACCCGTTAAATCACGGTTGATGGCATCGGCACGTTTTTGTACTTTATCTTGTATTGTTTTGTCAAAATGACTTGCCAGCATGGTCATCATTTCAACTTGTAGACGAATACGGGTAATCGGTGTGCGAATCTCATGAGAAGCATGCGCTAACAGCAGTTTATTGGCATTCATCAAGGTTTCGATACGCTCGGCGGTTTGGTTAAAACCGCGTGCCAAAATGGTAATTTCATCGTTGCCCACGGGCGTGACACGGGCAGAGAAATCGCCATCACCCAGTTGGGTGATTTGCCGACTTAGCTGATTGATACGCCATGTCATGGTACGTGCAATCATCCATAACATGCCCGACATAATGAGCAGCAGTAGCAAGGTGCCTGTCAGTAAATTAATCGCGGGCGAAATCGCACGGCGGTTACTAAGTTTTGATTGGTATAACAGCACATAACCCGATTGGCTATTGACTTGAATTTCGGTCGGGTGTTTTGGATCATCTCTAGGAAACAAAGAGGAAAAAAATGGCGGGTTTGGGGGTAAAGTGGCAGGCAGCCCACGCATGATCATAATCGCTTCGCCACTTTTGCCATCGTATAGACCAAATTTGGCGTTGAGTGAATCGCTATAGATATTAAAACTACGACGTACGAGGGCAAGTAAATAACGGGTTTCGAGGTTTTTTTGTTGGTCTTGAGCGGTACGTAGCTCCACTAGTAGCGGGTCTAGCTGCTGGGTGACTTGGCTGGCAATGACTTGGTGGCGGGTGTTGGCCGAAGTATCGTGTACCAAATGGCTTAAAACTACCATTGCCCCAGCAAAAATGACCAATGCCAGCATAACGCTGGCAAATAACTTGCTAAATACACTGTTAAATTTTATGCCGCTTAATCGCACACAGAATCCAGAAATCGTGGGTCATCATTGGCTATTATAATAGCTTTGCTAGCATAAATAACCAAGGATGATGACCTTTTGCGTGTTAAATTTGTCAAGCTATCTTACACTCTTACACTTGGTCAGTGGCAAACTGATAGCCGACACCACGCACTGTGATAATGCGTTTTGGCTGGCGAGGATTGTCTTCAATCAGCGCGCGCAGACGTGAAATATGCACATCAATGGCACGGTCGATGTTATCACTGCTGTCATCGTTTGGCATCGCATGCCAGAGCTGTTCACGGCTCAGTACTTTACCTGAGTGGGTAGCAAAGTAATGCAATAACTGAAACTGGTGGGTGGTCAAACGCACCGGCTCATCATCAATCGTCACTTCATGGCTGTCCGGATAAACCTTTAAGCGACCAAATACTAAGTTATCTTCTTTTTGCTGATGAAGCGGCAGGTCATGACGGCGCATGACCGCACGGATACGCGCCAATAGTTCACGCGGTTCAAATGGTTTTGAGACATAATCATCCGCGCCCATTTCAAGACCCAACACACGGTCAGTGGTGTCACCTTTGGCGGTGAGCATGATAATCGCCGTTTGCGCCAGACGACTATCTTTGTGCTGACGAATACGTTGACACACTTGCATGCCATCCATATCCGGCAACATCAAATCTAAAATTACCAAGTCAATGGATTTGGCAGGGTTAAATAGCGTCTCTAGACCTTCTGTTGCGGTTGGGGCATGCTGAACCTCATAGTAGTTCATGCCCAAATATTCGCTAATCAACTCGGCTAAATCTGGATCATCCTCAATCAATAGTACGGTTTTAGTACCACTATTATTTTCTTCCATCACCAACTCCAAAAATTCTCTAAAATAAATCAGTTGTTATTATTGCTTTTGCTCATCAAAGCCAGGCTTCTATCATCAATCAAGAGCCTATTATCATATAGCAATAGACTGCCAATATGATAGTGTCTTACACAGATTTATAAAACTTCTTAGCTGCCAATCATACAGCTATCAATCACACAGCCCAATTAATGCATAGCCCAATTTAAAATTGTACTGGGCTACTCATTCTTAAGTTTCTTTACACTGTATAAAATTGTAATGAATTATTGCTTAAAGTGAGTCGTGGCGCTCTATTGCAAGGGTTTTTGCTTCCTTTTTAGCAAATAACCGAAAAAACCGCTGTTTGCCATCATCTAAATAGGTATAAATCACCGGCACCACAATCAAGGTCAATAAAGTTGAAGTAATCACCCCGCCAATAATAGCGTGTGCCATCGGTGCTTGCTGCTCCGACCCTTCACCGATGCCCAGTGCCAGCGGTATCATCCCCATCACCATGGCAGCGGTAGTCATCAAAATGGGGCGCAGGCGCGTTTGACCCGCGAGCATAATAGCTTCATTACGACTCAAACCGTTTGACAAAGATTCTTTAATAAAATCAATGAGCAAAATCGCATTCTTACACACCAATCCCATCAGCATGATAATGCCGATGATAGAAAACATATTAAGACTAGAGCCAAATAAAAATAACGCAAAGAACACCCCAATCAGCGATAACGGCAGCGATGCCATAATCGCCACAGGGTATAAAAAGCTATTAAACTGTGACCCTAACAACATATAGATAAATACAATTGCCAGTCCAAGCGCGGTTGTTGCGTAGCCGATGGATTCTGCCATGTCCTTGTTAGAGCCTTGTACCGCAAAGCTGTAACCGGGCGGCAGTTTCATCTCGTTTTGGATTTTTGTGATATCCGCGCCGATATCACCTGCCGGTCTGCCGTCCGTGTTGGCTTGGACTACCACCTCACGAAACAGCGAACGCCGGTTGATTTGCGGTGCACCTAAGGTTTCACTAAAATTCGCCACTTGCGATAGCGGCACTAGCACTGGTTGACCATTTTGATCCGTACGGCTTGATGACAAGTACATGGATTGTAGTTGCGAGATGGTCTGGCGGTTGTCGTCATTTAAGCGCACGTTGACATCGATATTGTTGCCGTTGTCATCTTTAAAGGTGCTCACATTGTCACCGGCCAGCAGCGGGCGTAATGCTTGTCCGATTTGCCCAATCGAAAGACCGGCGTCATTTGCTGCTTCTCGGTTAATGGTGACATTGACCATTGATTTGGGCTGTTTAAGCGTGCTTTCCAAATCTACCAAGCCATTGACGTTTGAGAGTTTTTGCATAAACTCATTGGATAAACGTTGCAGCTCATTTAAATCATTGCCTTTGATGGATATCATAATCGGCTTAAGACCACCGCTGACCGCCATGGCAGCGGCTGCCACAGAGGTGACTTTAATGCCGCCTACCTGCTGCAATTGCTCACGCATGGCACGGTTTAAGGCATCTAGTCCGCGCGTGCGCTCATCTTTGGGTACTAACGATACATTCACTTGTACCCGATTGTTACCGCTATAGGACATCGCATTAACCGTGGCATAAGTATTGGTAACCTCAGGAAAACTTTGTAATACCGCATTGACTTGTGCTGCTTTTTGCTGGGTGTAGTCAAGATTGGCATTAACAGGTGTTTCAAATTTGACTTTGATTTCATTCATATCCGCTTGCGGGACAAACTCTTTGCCCACCAACCCCACGGCAAAAAATGCGGCAACCAGTGAGCCAATTGCAATAAGCACCGTTATCAAACGATGGCGTAGACTCCACGCAAGAATATGGCTATATAGATTGGTCAACCGATCTAACAGGCGCTGAAAACCCGCTAATAGCCAAGCAATCGGTCGCTTGCGAAACGATACCCGCCCATTGAGTCGGTCATGTTGGTGCGCGGCATCTGGGTCTGGCCAAATCGAAGACAACATCGGGTCAAGTGTGAAACTAACAAATAACGACAGCAACACAGCGGTGGAAACGGTCACGCCAAACTGATAAAAAAAGCGTCCGATAATCCCGCCCATAAAAGCCACGGGTAAAAATACCGCCACAATCACCAGCGTCGTCGCTAGCACGGCAAGCCCGATTTCTTGGGTGCCATCAAGCGCCGCTTGGCGGTGATGTTTGCCCATACCCACATGGCGTACGATATTTTCCCGCACCACAATCGCATCATCAATCAGTAGTCCGATACATAATGCCAGCGCCAGTAGGGTCATCATGTTGATGGAAAAACCAAACGTCCAAATCGCCGCTAAAGTACCGAGCAGCGAAATGGGCAGCGTCAATCCTGTGATAATGGTCGAGCGCCACGACCCTAAGAACAACCAAACAATAAACACCGCCAATATCGCCCCTTCAATCAAGGTGCGTACCACATTATTTAACGAGCCGCGAATACTTTTGGAGCTATCAGCCACCACCGTCATAGTGACACCTGAGGGTAGGGTCGCTTGGATTTCTGCCAGACGCTGCTGGGTTTTATCAACCACATCAATCACATTGGCATCCGACATTTTGATAATATCCATTGCCACCGCAGGTTGACCATTTTGTAGCGACGCTGACTCAGCCTCGGCTTGCCCATCAACGACTTGGGCAACTTGCGATAAGTACACAGGCACGATAGCACCCGTGCTTGAACGATTTTGGGCGACAATGATTTGGTTAAACTCATTGGGTGTTTTGACCAACCCGTTGACTTGAATCACCATTTCTTGGTTTTGATTGTTGATAGTACCAACAGGTAATTCGACGTTTTCTGAGCGTAGCGCATTGCTAATTTGATTGACTGAGACTTTATAGGCATTCATTTGGGTGGGATTGAGTAGCACACGGATTTGACGCTGACGACCCCCCAAGATATCGACACGACCCACCCCTGTGACTGTTTGTAGCTGTTTTTTGACCGTGTTGTCTAAATAAGTGGATAATTCCCGAAGCGACATTTTGTCAGAGCGAAACGTGACAGACACTACAGGTGCGTCGGCAGGATTGTACTGCGCAACGATAGGCGTGGTGACTTCATCCCGAAAGGTGGGGGTCACCAGTGCCAATTTATCACGCACATTTTGCGCGGCAACATCGGACGGGATATTTAAATCGAACTGCACGATGACTTGTGACAGGCCTTGTTGGGTGACGGAGGTCACTTCTTTGACACCGGCGATGGTATTGACTTGGTCTTCAATTTTTTTGGTAATGTCGGTCTCGATGACTTCAGGCGAAGCACCACTATAAACGGTATTGACCACCACAAAAGGGAATTCAATATTAGGAAATTCCTCAACTTTCATGCGAAATGTTGCCAGTAATCCAATGACCATCAGCGCGAGCATGATCATGGTGGCAAATACAGGATTGTTGATACTGACGCGGGTGAGCCACATAGCAAATTCCTAATACTAAAATTTTTAACAATATAAAATGATTGAATGAAACACTATCAGTAAGCTATTTGAGCACGACTTTTTTACCCACATCATTGGCATTGAGATTTGCCACAATCACTGTGGTGTTAGGCTCGATGCCAGCAATTAAATACTGACTGGTATCGTCAAGGTGTTTGAGTACCTTGATAGGCTGTTTGGTAATCACATTGTCTCTATTGACCACCAAAATCGTGCCTGCTTCTAAGGTTGGGCTTGTGGCGGATTGGTCGCTGGGTTTATTGGCTGCGCCTTTAGCCGTATCTTTGGCGTTAGAATCTAAGGCTTTTGACTCAAGCATTACCGCTGACATCGGCACCAATACCCCAACTTGTGCAACCCCATAATTAAGCTTGCCCGTGGCATACATGCCTGGTCGAAGTCCACGATTACGCTGAGAAGGTTTAACCGCGATATAAATGGTCAGCTGGCGAGTGGCGGCATCGACTTGGGGCGAAATGCGGCTAATTTGTCCGATGTACTGATTGGTTTGATTACTAATAGTAAAAGGCACTTGTTGACCCAGTTGTAGCTGTGTTTGTGCTTCGCTAGGGACATTGGCGGCAAACTCAAGTTTATTTGGGTCAATGATTTCCATTAAGGCTTGGTTTTGCGTGACTACCTGTCCGACATTGACGCTGCGACTGCTGACAATCCCCGCGGTAGGCGCATAAATCGTGGTATCACCAAACATTTTTTGTGCGCTACTTAATTGGGCTTGTTTGGCTTTGATGGATTCACGCTGGGCAATGCTATCTGCCACACTGCGCTCATACTCTATTTGTGATACAAAGCCTTGCTCGAGCAAAATTTTATTGCGCTCAGCAAGTTTATTGGCGACGATGGCTTGTGCTTGGGCGGCAGCAACATCGGCTTGCGCTTGAGCGAGTTGGTTTTTACTATCGCTGATATCAAGTCGAACCAGTGGCTCACCTTTTGCCACAGTTTTACCCACATCAGCGAGCACTTGCTGCACTTGCGCATTCACGGTTGATTGCACCACTGTGTGGTCTGAAGGCTGCAGCGTCCCTGTCACGGTGACACTTGGTTCAAAACGGTCTGCTTTGGCGGTGATGACATCAGCGGCTAATAGCTGAATCTCGTTATTGGCGATTTGCGTGGTGGCTGACGCGGTGGTGACTTGAGTCTTTTGGGTTGACAGCGGGCTTTTGCTGTCGTTTTGCTGTTTTTGGCAGCCACTCAAACTCATAACAGTGGTAGCCACAGCTAGGCTCAGCGGTACAACTTTGGTGATAAACTTCGATGTTATCATGAACGAGACGTCCTCAGCGCAAACAATCAACTTAAAAAAATATAAAATGATGTAGAAATAACCAGTACAATAAACTTTTCTAAGCTTATCTCAAGATGTGTCACTAGCATCATGGAATCCGTGCATATTAACATGGGTGTATGGGCAATCTACAAAGCAGTCAATAGATCAGACCTGAATCATCATAGGATGTTAAAAATGAACGGTAAGTGCATCGATTTAAGCATACTTTGCAGCAAAAAAGTATGGTAGTATTTTAAAAATATCACCATACAGTTGGTTTGTAACTATACTGTATGAAATATTTGTTATATCTTATAAAAATTATTTAGAATAGCTTTGTTTAATTGTCAAAAATTGTACCAGTTGCTTTTGAGGGTTGAGGCATCATTTGATAGTTGCCCCAACGCCTATAACTTAAAGTTTTGAGCAATCGCTATAGGACAATGGGTAGCAAAATCGTAGCGAAACAACCATTAGGAAAATATTATGGATGCAAATTTTGAAGGCCTAAAAGTCATGATTATTGACGATTCAAAAACCATTCGTCGTACCGCAGAGACGTTACTTGCCAAAGCAGGCTGTGAGGTGACTACTGCCGTTGATGGCTTTGATGCGTTGGCAAAAATTGCGGATACCAACCCAGATTTGATTTTTGTCGATATCATGATGCCACGCCTCGACGGTTATCAGACTTGTTCACTAATCAAAAACAACGCAGATTTTGCTGCCACGCCCGTGATTATGCTGTCATCAAAAGATGGCTTGTTTGATAAAGCGCGCGGTCGTATCGTCGGCTCAGATGAGTACTTGACCAAACCATTTAGTAAAGAAGAGCTATTTGATACCATTGAGCGTCATCGTCCTGCGTCTTAATGCGCTGTGCTTCTTCATGCGCTAGGTTGAAGCTAAACAGCATGCCATTGCTTGCAACTGTTGTTAACCCCTAAAGTCTGCAATCACTCGATATGACTGAAATATAAGCCCAGATTGCAACCTAGCTAGACGTAGATTTGGGATGCGTGTTTAGTTTAACCGTTGTGCTGTTGGGTTTTTATTCCCACCGACATACAAAACAGTAAAATATTAATGCAATCAATAATTAGGTAAAAGGGTAAGTGTATGGCCAAAATCTTAGTAGTTGATGATTCACCATCAGAAATGGCAAAATTTCGAGATATTTTGACTCGTCATCAGCACGAAGTCATTGAAGCGCATACAGGCGAGGATGGGATTCAAAAAGCCAATGAGTTTTTCCCAGATGTGATTTTGATGGATGTGGTCATGCCAGAGATGAACGGCTTTCAAGCGACCCGCAAACTTACCCGTGACCCAAAAACCAGTCATATCCCTGTTGTTATCATCAGTACTAAAAATCAAGAAACTGACCGTGTATGGGGCAAGCGCCAAGGTGCCCGGGATTATCTAAGTAAGCCGATTACAGAAGAAGCATTAATCACTGTAATCTGCGCCGTGATGGAGTAGGTTTCGTGTCCTCAAACGGCTTTATCGAGCTTTTAAGACTCGCTAACCGCGGTATCAAACGACAAAAAGGTACTCACTTTGACCAAAGAAATCAGTGGCTAGGGGTCGCGTTTTCGCTAGGTGGCCACCACTTGGTAGCCCCACTCGGTGATGTGGCTGAGGTACTATCTCTGCCTGCCTATACCTCGGTGCCTTTGTCAAAACCTTGGCTACTAGGGATTGCCAATGTTCGGGGACGGTTATTACCGATTACCAATTTGTCGAACTTCTTAGGTTTACATCCATCAGGCTTAAACTATCAATCAGGCAATCAAAAGATTTTGTTGATTGATCAACCAAAGCTCTTTAGTGGCTTACAAGTTGATGAGGTATTGGGTATCCAAACCTTTAGTCGTGGGCAATATCAGCCTATCGAGATGCCGAACGATTCGCCGCTCGCGCAGTATACGCATGGTCGTTTTAGACAAAACGAGCAGATTTGGTATGTGTTTATGCCAAGCTTATTGGCGCAAGACACGCGTTATTTAGAAGCAGCGTTATAACCTAATTTTCTAACTCATTAAAACAATTGAGGGTTTACCATATCATGGATACTAAAACTTCGACCCTAAGTACCAATACCAACTCCCCTGTCGCGGTCGGGCCTGGCAAGAGTAATTATCGTTTGAATAGAGGGGGCTCAACCAACTGGATTATTTGGGCAAGTATCTGTGGTGGTGTTGCTAGTTTGGCATTTATTTATCGACTCTACCAATTGCTGATTTTGGTACGTCAACAGAATAGTGTTGCCCATAATTTTTTGACGATTTGGTTGCCCTCTATTTTGATTGTATTAGGCGTCATTGGGGCGATTTACTTTTTGACCCGCCAGATTAGTGCCAAAACCCATCGCGAAATGGTAGAAGGTGAGCGTGAAACGCTGCGTCAGCGTCATGAGATGGAGGTTGAATCTGAACGTGCCCGCAGAATCCAAGAAGAAAACGAACGTAACCAAATGGCGATTTTGCGTTTGCTTGATGAGTTAGGTGACTTGGCGGAAGGTGACTTGACCGTGAACGCAACGGTATCAGAAGACTTTACAGGTGCGATTGCAGACTCGGTCAACTTTGCAATTGACCAATTGCGTCAACTGGTTTCTGCGATTAACGTCACCGCAGAGCGAGTCGCTCGCGCCTCTGACCAAACCCAGGCAACGGCAGTTGAACTAGCCCAAGCCTCTGAAAGCCAAGCGCAAGAGATTGCGGGAGCCTCTGCAGCGATTAATGAGATGGCGGTGTCTATTGACCAAGTATCTTCAAATGCCGCCGAATCTGCTGCGGTTGCGGACCGTTCGGTTGCGATTGCCTATAACGGGGCAGAAGTGGTACAACGTACCATCGATGGTATGAATACCATTCGTGACCAGATTCAAGAAACCTCAAAACGTATTAAGCGCCTCGGTGAATCATCGCAAGAGATTGGCGATATCGTTGGACTGATTAATGACATTGCTGACCAAACCAACATCCTGGCGTTGAATGCAGCAATTCAGGCATCGATGGCGGGTGAAGCAGGTCGTGGTTTTGCGGTTGTTGCTGACGAGGTACAGCGCCTAGCAGAACGTTCAGCCACAGCGACCAAACAGATTGAAACACTGGTTAAAACCATTCAGGCAGATACGAACGAAGCGGTGATGTCGATGGAATCAACCACCGCAGAAGTTGTACGCGGTGCAAAACTTGCAAAAGACGCGGGTGAGGCGCTTGAAGAAGTACAAACTGTATCTAACAACTTGGCATCATTGATTCAGAGTATCTCGAATGCTGCGCGTCAGCAGGCAGCCTCGGCGGGTCATATTTCAAATACGATGAACGTCATTCAAGATATTACCTCGCAAACCACCTCAGGTACCATGGCAGCCGCTCGTTCAATCGGTCAGCTTAATGAAATGGCGGCGGCGCTTCAAGAATCAGTATCGGGCTTTAAATTGCCAGATGATGCTTTAGCAAGCGCTTAATGGCTAATGCTTAATTAGGCTTAGTAATCAACAGTTAGCTAAAAGTAAAGGGTGGTTTTTACCACCTTTCTTTTTATGACTGTTAGATGAATTATAAGTAGTAAACAAGGGTATGGGTGTTAGATGAGGAGTTGGACGCGGTTGTTTTAATCACTAATTGAGATTTTTTAATGCCAAGTCACGTACCGATAATAAGTTATTCACCGATAACAACTAGGCTAGAGGTAAGACTAAATAACTTTTATGCAACAATACCATCTATCTGAGCAAGCATTGTCACTGTGGCTCAACTATGTTGAACACCAAGTGGGTTTTATCCTACCAAAGTCTCAGAACAACTGGGTAAAAGGTATCATTGAGCGGCATATGCGGCGCAATGCGCTTGACAGTACGGCGTTATTACAGACAATTGTGCAGAATACTACTATCTATCATCAGCTAATCGATGATATATTGATTCCTAGAACCCAGTTTTTTCGGCATTTACCTACTTTTGCATTTGCTGAAGCAGTTGCCAACGCATGGCATTTGCAGCCACAAAACCAACAACATAGTTTTACAGCGTGGAGTGTGGGGTGTTCGACAGGGCAGGAGGCAGTCACGATTACACTATGTCTAGAAAATGCCTTGGATGGGATGCAAGTTTATCAGGTGTTTGGCTCAGATTTTCACCAGCAATCATTGATTGATGCAACGCTTGGCAACTATGACAACGCGCAAAAACCGTTTATTCCTGCTCTGTATCATCACTATCTTAAAGACGTTGGTAGGGATAAATTTACGCTAATCCCTACAATAAAATCGCAATTGAAGTTTTTTAGCAAAAATTTAGTCGATGCTCAGCAATCGATTCCTCTAGAGGCAGGTCAATGCCAAATGATTGTCTGCAACAATGTGTTAATTTATTTTCGGCAATTTGAGCAGCGTGACATCGTGCGTTATTTAGCCCGTTATTTGGCGGATGATGGTGTTTTGTTATTAGGCGCAGGTGAAAGTCTGGTGTTTAGTGATCCAGATTTACAGCAAATTGCCGTACCGACAATCAATGGCTATTGCAAAACGGTTGCCCCAGATTGGCTCAAAGCAGTGGCAAATATTGAGCGCTAATCAGTGAAGTCAATATTGAAGGTTATAAAAGCTATCAACCTGAGTTGACGCCAGACAGCGGGTAAGTTATTTTAAGTGATATAAGAAATTAATAAACGACTGCGTTACAGCTAACTTAACATCGAGAAAAATCGTCATCGTTTTTGACAGTCGTTGTACTAGGAATATGGTATGAGTAAACAACGTAATTTGATCGCCTTAGACTGGTTGATGCCGGTTTTAAAAGACGTATTTGGTGAACTTAACCAGTTGCTACAACGACAGGACACGCAGCCAGCGTGGCAGTTAATCGGTCAACATTTGCACCAAATCACCGGTGCACTCGCGCTTGCCAACCAGCCAGCCTTATCAAAACTGGCAAAAACGCTTGATAAAACCACTATCGCCATTCAGCAAGAAACTTTATCCCCGCAGTATTTTAGTCAAATCAGCCATGCGGTGAGGTTGCTGCAATTTGATATTGAACAAGTACAAGCTAAACAGCAGATTCATACCGACTGGGTCAATGACCGAATCGCTTATTTTGAGCAATTGCTTGGCATAGCATCATCTTATGAGCCCATCCAAGCTGCCACAGACAATACTTTATTATTTTTAAGCCAATTACCCACGCCAGACATCAAACATTCATGGGACAGTGCCCAAGCCGATGAGTTACTTAAAATCTGGCGTTATACCAGTTTGCAACTACTACAAAACGCGACCAACGATAGCAAACATTTAGATGCACTGACCAAGGTTGCTGGCTATTTATCCCAGGCTGCCATCAATCCTGCTTGGCGTCAATTTTGGCAGTTGGTCGCAGTGTGGTGCAATAACCTAACCATCAATGACAAGCCTGCGCCAACCGCTTATGCTTCGCTATTAAACAGTCTGTCATTGGTGCTGACGCATGATTTGACTCTCACCCCTGATATTACCGTGTCTCGTCTGGCAGTTGATGTGTTATTAGCGCTCAATGCGTTAACCCACAAATCGCATGATGCTAAAGCCCTGCTATCAAGCTTGGATATCAATAGTAGTGACACGCTTGATAATTTATTTAGTCAAGTATTAGAAAAACTTGAAAAAATTATTTATCAAGTGCATGAGCCGCTCACCATTTTGCCGCTGCTTGAATCGGTCAAAAACAGTTTGGCAAATCGCGGTTGGGTGTTTTATGAAAACCAAATGGCGCAAATTATCGATGACGTGCGCTTGATGACGCAAGATACTTTTATGGCGTCATCACTCAGTTGGCAGGTAGAACGCCAGCTGCAAGATGTTCATAGCCAGTTGTTGTCAACGGTTGAAATCCTTGATAGCCAAATTGGCTTAAAGCATTTTGCCTATGCCAGCAATCCGCAAAATGAAGCGGTGCGCCAAACGCGCGTGCATATTGAACATATCAAACAGTCGTTTAATCAATATATCCAAACCCGTGATTTAAATAAATTAACTGTCAATGACGAATTGATTGCCACTATTCAAGTTTTTGGGGCATTAGGATTAACACGTCCCAAAGAATTGGTCGAGCAAATTCGCTTATTATTTAGCCGTATGCATAAAAATTCGGTACAGGTATTAAGCGCGGAAGCCAGTGATGCCATCGCCGACATGCTTGCCCGCTTTGAGCTATTTTTGGATTATTTATCCAATCAGTCTGTCAATGAAGAATTTTTGGATGAAACCCAAACACAGCTTAACCGCGCCAATTTATTGCTTAATCGCTTAATCGAAACGCCATTAACCGCCGCCGAAGTGATAGCGCCAACCAAGCACTTTGGCAGTGATACAGTGATTTACGATGATGGAGGCGAATATATTGCCAGTGATATGAAAGCACCAACACAAGTGCTAGCTACGGCTTCAGAAGCGCCTATCAAGCAAACAACTATGACGCAAACGAATGGCGTGCAAGAATCGCAAGCGCTAGCGGCTGCGAGGCAAGCCCTCAAAGCTGATGATTACAGTATGGATGAAGATATTCGAGATATTTTCATTGAAGAGGCGCAAGAAGTCCTCGCTGAGTTGGGTGAGCAAATTCCCGTATGGGAAGTGGACACTCGTGAATTAGTCGCGCTCAAAGATATCCGCCGAGGTTTTCATACCTTAAAAGGCTCAGGTCGTATGGTGGGCGCTCATCAAATTGGTGAGATGTGTTGGGCAGTAGAAAACATGCTCAACCGTGTGCTAGATGGTACTTTAGCGGTTAGTGATGCGTTAGTGGGCTTTATCAAAGATACCCATCGCAAACTGCCGACACTGGTTGAAGATTTTCAGCAGCAGCGGGCGCCAAGTATTGACCCTGCGGTTACCGTGTTGCAAGCGACTAATCTATTACAGCAGCAGCCAATTAACACAGGTCTGCCAAAAACGAATGGCTTAGATAACCTTGTATCAGTCAGTGCTAGTTTGGCTAAAGACAGTGATAATATGGCTCAAGGTAGGGAAGTTGCCAGCGACACTGCGCCATCAACCACAGAAGATATTCATGCCTTACCTGAGGTGGTGGCTCGCGAATATGAACAGCTAACGATAGTCACAGATGCGGTCAGCGATCCCGATATTCAAGAAATTTATATCGAAGAAGCCAATGAAGTGATTGAGACAATTGCACCGCTTAACCAAGCTTGGCAAGCCAAGCCCAATGATTTTGATACCTTAAAAGAAATCCGCCGAGGTTTTCATACCTTAAAAGGCTCAGGTCGCATGGTTGGCGCCAATCAGCTAGGGGAGCTTGCTTGGTCGATTGAAAACATGCTCAATCGCGTGCTTGACCATACCATAGCGGTTGATGAGGGGGTTTTACGTCTAGTTAGTGATGTCATTGACGCATTTGCTGGACTCATCACGATTTTTGCCCAAAATCGTACAGACTATCCCGCCGTGATTCAATTATGGCAAGCCGTTGCTAATAGCTATGCCAAAAAACATGGCGACAGCTTTAGCTACTATCAAGCCTTATCCGCTTTTGCGGGGCAGGCAGCAGCTTCGCCAAGTGCACCACGCACAGATGCGGTGCTTTCGTCTGGTCACGCCAACGCCCAAACTCAAGTGCTAGAGAATGTCAGTGGCATTAGTGACATCAGTAGTGAAATGGATGTCGCTGATGACGTATTTATTGAAGAAGCAGACGAGTTATTGGTCGATATTGATAACTTTATCACCCACCATTTGGGTGAACCTGCAACGCATGTGCCTGATGCCATATTACGGGCATTTCATACCTTGCGTGGTGGCGCAGCGCTGATTGAACTCAACAATGTTTATCGCTTAAGTGCCGCGGTAGAAGAAGCACTGGGCGACTTATTACATAATGAAATGCCGCTCACCGCCAGCCAGTTATTGACCCTGCAAGAGGCCACAGATCTACTGCAAACCTACATTGATGAGCATAAAATCCATCATGATGTGACGGTGGTGGAAGATAACACTGACATTGTTGCCGACTTGATTGAGCGGCTAACAGATGCCAATACTGAATCTTATGAAAGCACAAAACTGACGGTCAAAGACCTGATAGCGCTTGGGATTGATGACTTACTCGATGCCGATCAGCAAGCACAGGCTAAGTTTGCTGGTGAGAGTGAACAAGTTATTGCTTATGCCGAGCAGCTTGAACAACAAGCCTCAAGGCTTGCGCAAGCGACTGAAGGTTTGAGCTATTTTATCATTCCAAGCACTTTACAGTTTGCCTATAAAAAACTCGCTGATTATCCGCAATTTGCCAAAAACGAAGACATTTATGATGGCTTAATGAGCTTACACAATCAGCTCATCAATATGTTTGACGCCATTGCAGCAGGACTGCGCGTCAATATCAATGAAGAGGCGATTGAAAGCTTAAGAAAATTATTGGCAAAAAGTCAGTACCAAGCTGAGATGGATGCTATCGAGTACCAGACAGTTGCTACCGACGATGAACTATTGCAGATTTTCTTGGATGAAGTGCAAACCATTCAGCCCGATATGCAAAATTACTACAACCAATGGCTCAATAACCTTAGCAATTTAGCGGTGGTCAAAGAACTAGCTAATTATATGCACATCTTAAAAGGGGGTGCAGAGCTAATCGGGGTATCGGGTATCGTCGAGATGGCGTTACGTGGTGAGCAAGTGTATGACGCCATTGACAAAGGTATTTTACCTAGTGATACCGATACTGCTTCATTGCTGCAAAAGCTGCATGAAACCATTGCCTCACAGATCAAGCAAGTTCGACAATTTAGTCGCTCTTTTGAAGCCACAGATTTTGCCCAGCAAATTGATGAGGTCATCGCCGGCACAGTAAAAAGTCGAGACTTGGTATTTGCGGTGCCACTGATTGTTGAAGCCAATCCTGAAGAGTCGATAGAGCAAAAACAACCTGCCAAAGAGGGTGATAGCGCGCTTGCGAAAAATGATCCACTCTACATCGAAGAAATTATTAACAACTTTGAAGAACGTCGTTTAGAGACTTGGAAAGGTCAAGAGCCTGACGAAGATATCTTAAAAGTGTATCTTGAAGAAGCCAAAGAGCTGATTGATAGCAGCAGCCAGCATTTACAAGAGTTCCGTAGTAATAACAGTGATCTTGCAGCATTACAAGCCTTGCAACGTGAATTGCACACCATCAAAGGTGGTGCAAGAATGGTCGGTGCAGAAGGGATTGCTACATTAGCGCACGAAATGGAAACCATCTACGAAGAGCTAGGCAGCCGCCGCAAACCTGCCACTCGGATGATTGGTAACCTATTGGCGGTGTGTCATGACTGGTTAGCAAGTGCGATTTATGTATTAGAAAATAAATTTAACCCACAAACGCCGGTGGCGTTGGTTGCAGCGCTGCAACAATTCTCGCGAAAGCCTGATAGCTTAAAAGAAATCCCCAATGTTAACCTCACCAGCCAAATTGAACAAATTGATATCTATCGCAGTAGTCTCGGGCAAGACACGTTAGAAGTCAAACAGCGCGACCTAAGCGTCATGCCGCTGATGACGGGTAACTTTGAATCTGAGCAAGATCAATCGAGCCTTAATGCTGAGACGCTTAGGATTTCTGCAAGTACCATGGAGCGTATGATTAACCTATCAGGTGAGTCCGCGATCAACCGCTCACGAATTGAGATGGGTATATCGAGTCTATCAAACAATATCGAAGAGATGGGCGCAACCGTACAGCGTCTAGCAGATCAGCTACGCCGTATGGAAACTGAGCTTGAGATTCAAATTTTGTCACAAATTGGTGATGAACATGCGTTAGAAAATGACTTTGACCCGTTAGAGATGGACCAATATTCAGCGCTCAACCAACTGTCAAAATCGCTCTCGGAATCGGCATCGGACTTGTTAGACATCAAAACGACCATGCTCGATAAAACCCGTGAAACCGAAAACTTGCTACTGCAATTATCACGCACCCAGTCCGATTTGCAAGAAGGGTTGATGGATTCACGTACTGTGCCATTCTCGCGTATCACGCCACGTCTGCAACGGGTCGTCCGTCAAACAGCCACCGAGCTTGGCAAGTCTGTTGAACTACGAATCCTAAACGATGAAGGTGAAATTGACCGTAATATCCTTGAGCGTATTACCTCACCGCTTGAGCATATGCTACGTAACGCCGTTGACCATGGTATCGAAAAATCGCAAGAACGTATTGAGAGTGGTAAATCAAGAACAGGCTTAATCACGCTTGAAGTGCTGCGTGAAGGTGGTGAAATTGTTATTAACTTAATCGATGATGGGCGCGGTATTAATGTGAATGCGGTACGCGAAAAAGCGATTGAGCAAGGCTTGATTTCTGCCAAAGATAGCAGTCTAAAAACACTTGATATCATGCAATATATCTTTAACGCAGGTCTGTCCACCGCCAAATCTGTATCACAAATCTCAGGCCGTGGTGTGGGTATGGATGTGGTACAAAGTGAGGTCAAACAGCTGGGTGGTGTAGTCACCGTCGATTCTGAAAGTGGTAGAGGCTCACGCTTTACCATGCGTTTACCATTGACAGTTGCGGTGTCTGATGCCTTGATGGTTAGGGCAGGGGATAAATACTTTGCTGTACCATTGGTGCAAATTGAACGTGTGATGCGGGTCAATATCGATGCGATTGCTAATTTTTATACCACCAATGCCGATAGTATCAATATCGATGAACAAGCCTATCGTCTGCGCTATCTCAATCAGATTTTATACGGTAGCGACCCGGTGGATGCACTAGCGCACCAGTCAAGCAGCGTACCCGTGATTATTATTCGTACTGACTTAGGTCAGCGCATGGCGCTGCAAGTGGATATGATTGCAGGCTCTCGTATTGAAGTGGTCGTCAAACCACTCGGTCGTCAGCTCTCACATATCGATGGAATTTCGGCTGCTACCATCATGGGGGATGGTTCGGTCATGCTCATTCTTGACTTGGTGGCATTGATGCGTAATGTCAGCAATATCGCCAAAGTCGAGCAGCAAAAAGCCAATAAGTCGGTCAAACAAGCGCACAAACCCGTGGTACTAATTGTGGATGACTCAGTAACCGTACGTAAAGTCACCTCGCGCCTACTGGAGCGTAACGGCTATGATGCCCAAGTGGCAACGGATGGTATTGATGCGCTAGAAAAACTGCAAGAAATGCTACCGGAAGTCATTGTATTGGATATTGAGATGCCACGTATGGACGGCTTTGAAGTCGCCAACCATATTCGCCATAACCCACGACTCCAGCATATCCCTATCGTCATGATTACATCGCGTACCGGTGAAAAACACCGTGAACGGGCGTTTGGTATCGGGGTAAATGAATACATGGGTAAACCATTCCAAGAACAAATGCTGTTAGACACGTTAGCGCGCTTTACCCAACAAGCAAAAACTGACTAAGCCGACCATGTAAAGGATACAATCATTCATGCTGTCAAAGCACTCACCGCCGCTGCGATTTTTTATCGTTGCTGAGGAAAATCAGCAACGGCTTGCCTTTAGCGATACTATTCGTTCATGGGGATTTGAAATCGTGGAATGCTTGGTAGCGTCACAGCTGACCGAAAAACATTTTCAGCAAAAAGTGGATGTATGGCTAGTCGATACCCAAGATGATTACGCAGTCATTCAAAATGTTGAAAAACAGCTGAATGTCAATTTGACTAAGATTGTATTACTGGGCTTTGTCACGGCACCTTATATCAATGAAAGTCTGTTATATGCCAAATGGCAACGCCAACTCAAGCGAAAAATCGCTATAATGCTAGAACGTAGCGATTTGCTAGCGCACTATGAGGCTGCCAAGCGTGAAATCAAACCGTGGAAATATGTGGTATTGCTCGCAGCATCAATGGGCGGACCGCTCGCCATTAAGGAATTTTTAGATAATTTGCCCGAAGATTTGCCAGTATCCCTGTTACTAGCGCAGCACTTCAACCAAAATATGCTCAACACCTTGCCAAGAATTTTAAATCGTCACAACGAGTGGCGCTGTGACATAGTGACCAATACCCAAAAATTATTGTCAGGGCGTTGTTTGATTTTACCGATTGACCACAGCGTGGTGTGTGATTCCAATGGACGGGTAATTTTGCAGCGCAAACCTTGGCAAGGCAGTTACAAACCCCCAATCAGTGAGGTCATGCGTAATTGCAGCGAAGCGTTTGGCAACAACTTAATCACTATCGTGTTCTCCGGTATGGGCAATGATGGTAGTGATGCGGCAGCGACGGTCAAAAAAAATGGCAGTATTATTTGGGCACAAACCCCTGATAGCAGCACCTGCGCCAGTCAGCCACAAAGCATGATTGAAAGCAATCAAGTTACTTTTGTTGGCACCCCTAAGCAGTTAGCTGAGCAGCTAATCGCCTTGTGTGGCTAATGCTATAGGCTGGTAGCGACCGCTAAATTTCTTATTAATCACTAAAATGAGCAAGCCATGGCAAACGAGTTAAACCGTTACTTTAAGCAAGATGAAGATGTAGGCGTCCTAAGTATCACCACAGGTCAATTAACCATTGCTCGAATTCCTTCTAGCAGTTCGCCTGACTGGATTGTGCCGCAAGCCTTGATTTTGAGCATTGATAACTATGATGAGCGCATTTGGAATTATATTTGGCGCGGTCAAGAAGTGTCAGTGTATCACTTGTTGCCAAAAGATGAGCAGCCCACCCACTTAGTGGTGTTAGAAAGCGTCACCGATATTCATCGTCTTGCCTTGCAAATTCACGGCGAAGTGACTTTCCATTCTGTGCGTATTGCTGATCTCAAAGACGCTGATGACGCCACTTACCAAGCTGAATTAGCGACTAACTATCCTGACTTATTAACCGCCTTAAACGCGCCAGATGATGAGGTCGTTGAGAGTTCACGTGCACCGAATTTGGCAGACTACAGCCTACAGCACGCCTATATTTTTCAGCCAGTCATGTTGGCAGGTGAGCTATGTGTAGTGCCAGATTTGGACAAGCTCTCGCATTTCTTGGTGGATTTAGATAGTTAGACCCAGTCCGCTTTTGTGCTATTTTGCCAACAGTCTGTTACTTTTATTTTGCCCAAACATTGCTAGAATAACCCAAAACAAATCATGATAAGGTAAAATTCATTATGGCATTATTTCCTGCAAATGAAGCGCCACAGCCGATTGCCCCACACGGTATCAACAAATGGTCGCTATCGTCACGTATTTTCCATTGGATTAGCGTGGTATTGTTGATTGCAACTTGGGCAATGATTGAGCTGAATGAAGATGCAACTGACTTTACCTATTTTGATTTGCATAAAGCGTTTGGACTCAGTGTGTTATTTTGGACAGTAGGGCGTATTATCAACCGTTTTGTTACCAAAGCACCTGCCGATGTGCCGATGCCAAAATGGCAAAATAAACTATCGCATTTAACCCATTTAGCACTGTACTTGATTTTACTTGCCATGCCTTTAGCGGGCTGGTTGTCTGTCATGTTTGATGGGGAAGGGGTGAGTATGTTTGGGCTATTTGATATCCCAGCCTTTGTCAGTGAAAACAGTGATTTGTCAGGCACGTTGGAAAAAATTCATAAAAATCTGTTGTGGACGTTGCTGCTGGTGTTCACGGCTTTGCATATCATCGGCGCGCTGTATCACCAATTTATCCAAAAAGACCATTTGATTCGCCGTATGCGCTAAGTTAGCTGATAGTATAAAAAAGCCCATGTATGATGGGCTTTTTAGTAACAATTTTTTAAAAGCAAGCTAGATTAAAAACAATCTAGATTAAGCGCAATATGAATTATTGGCGTGTACTATCAGGCAAGCTGATATTCATCTCCAATACTTCCATGTTCGCTTCATTGTGATGTTGAATATTGACGTCATCAATGTTGACACCTGACACGTAGGTATTGACCACGGCCAAAATCTCACGTTTCATTTTTTCGATACGCTCTGGGGTTAACCGATTGTGCAAGCGGTTTTCGCTGGCAACGATGACCTTTAGGCGCTCTGCGGCAGTATTGGCACTGTTTGACTTTTGCTCACCGCCAAATAAATTACTCCAAAATCCCATAGCCTAACCTCCAAACCAGCGTTGTAGGAAGCTTTTCTTCTTCACCTCGATATGGCGATAGGGACGTTCTTCCCCCAAGAAACGAGCGACCATGTCATCATAAGTTTGACCGGCTTTTGAATTTTGATCTAGCACCACAGGGACACCTTGGTTTGATGCCTCAAGTACGCTATTGCTTTCAGGAATCACGCCAAGTAGTGGCACTTTTAGGATGTCATTAGAGATGCTATTAATATCCATCATTTCACCGCGCTCAGCACGCTCAGCGTTATAGCGGTTGATGACCAAGTGCTCGCGTACCACGCCTGTACCTTCTTCAACTTTTTTGGTACGGCTTTGCAAAATACCAATGATACGGTCTGAGTCACGCACCGATGAGATTTCTGGGTTGGTCACGATGATGGCTTCATCGGCATGGTACATAGCGAGCTGGGCACCGCGCTCGATACCAGCGGGCGAGTCACACACGATATAGTCAAATTGTTTGGCTAACTCATTAATGACTTCGGCGACTCCTTCATCTGTCAAGGCGTCTTTGTCGCGCGTTTGGCTGGCAGGTAAGATAAACAAGTTATTGAGTTGTTTGTCTTTTACCAACGCTTGTGACAGGCGCGCGTTCCCTGAGATAACATCAACAAAGTCATACACGATGCGGTTTTCACAGCCCATAATGAGGTCAAGGTTTCTAAGACCCACGTCAAAGTCAATCACCACAGTTTTAAAGCCGCGAACGGCGAGACCCGTAGCGAAAGAGGCACTGGTGGTGGTTTTACCTACCCCGCCTTTTCCTGAAGTTACAACAACGATTTTTGCCACTTTGGCATACTCCTATTCATAGCACGGTGTCAGTGAGGCAGTATTGAATCATTCAAGCCATACACACATTCACGCTAAACTGGTTTGAAAAATACGGATATAAATTAACGTAAATCGTTAAAAATTAAGACTTAAATTTTAGTTAGCCTAAATTTGGTTAATTGGACTAGTTTAGCATAAAAAACTTTTCGAAGTTAATCGAGAGATTGACGATTTTTGCATAGATTATGGTATAAGTGGTTGTTTAGGTGATTGTTATTCCATCAACTCAAACACCAAGCCTTGTCCATCCAAGTAGCTGACTTGTACCGCTTTATCCAAATACTCAGTAGGAATATTTTCTTTTAGGCAATAAGTCCCCGCAACTGACACCAGTGAGGGGTTAAAACGCAAACAGAATATTTTGGCATTGGTATCGCCCGTCGCCCCTGCCACCAATCGCCCTTCGGCTTTGCCATACACGTGTAGGCTATAATCGGTAATCGCTTCCGCGCCGGCATTAATGCCTTTGGTCAAAATCACGTCGCCACCAACGTGGTTGATACTTTGACCTGAGCGCAACATTTGATTATGCACCAAATCGCCTTCAAGCTGCGATTGGTGATGCGGTGAGGCGACAAATTTTTCAGGTGCAGCTCCAGTATCATTACTTGTGGTCTCATTGCTTGCGGTTTTATTGGTTACGATATCACTGGCGGTTTGGCTTTGTCGCTGAGTCGCTTGACTGTCGGATGCGGGTGATTGGTTAGGGGACTGCGCAACGTGCTGAGAGGATGGAGTATTGGCTGTGCTGTTTGATTTTTGCTCACTACCCGTCGCCAAATTTTTTGGTGCTTTGCCGTCAATACGCTGCCCATCCGTTGGAAAAATGGCAATGCGAAGCTCATTGGCTTGGGTATCATTGGCGCCTGTGACCAACCCAATCGGCTGTAACCCTAGCACCCATAAGCCGCCCCAAAGCTGCGCTAAATTTAATGGCTGTTGACAACTGACAATCACCGGTAAGTTAGACTGACGTTGACGGCCTAGCTTTTGTGCAATCTTTGTCAAAATTACTTTGATATCATTGCCTTCAATATGTAGGCGGGTAAAGTTGAGGAGTCTGCCCGTAAGTTTCACGCTAGTGGCTACAGGGTCGGTGGGTAATGGGTTGGCTAGCTGCTGACTTTGCGGTGAATCCTGCTCTGATAGGTTAGATACGCTTTGTAAGTTTTGTGAGGAACTATCTTGGGTCAAGTCAAGGGCAGCGGGCTGTGTCATGAAAAACCTTTTTATAATAACTTTTTATACATCAAAATCGATTCATACCGCATATTAGCAAGTATTATTTAAAACAACAACCATTCACCGCGCTATTTATTGTTTGGCAACCAAAGCCATAATAGGGCGATAAAAAAAGCGTTGAATAGCGGTTATCGGCGCCAGATCGGTGGATTCAATCAGCGTATTTGGTGCTTCCATTGTTGAATACGAACTTGGTTGGCAAGTGACGTCAAACTATCATCAATAATATCGCTAACTAATTTTTCTAGCGCAGGGCTAGTGACGTCAATTTGTACTAAGCTTTTGGCGATTTCTTCATACATCAGCGTGAGCGTTTGCGGTTTGGTAAGGTTAGTGGTCAAGCTTAATGTCAGATTTTCCCCAATGTGTTGCCCGATGCTGTGCATTTGGTTTTCTATTAGACTACCTGCAATTGGTATCAATCGTAATATGCGGTGCAGCTCGGGCGTATCGGTCAGCGCTTGCTGAATGGCAATGCCCACTTGTTCTGCCAAAGGTTTGGCAAAGATGGCAGGATTGGCGGGCGTGGATTGTAATAACGGTGTGGCCTCTTGCTGCAGCACATCGACAATGACCTTTTGGATGTCATCCCGATGCTTGTCGATGATGTTTTTGACCAAATGCCCATCGGTGTTGCTTATTTCGGTGCGGATATTGTCAATCGCAGTTAAAATCACCCGATCAGAAATCTCTTCCATAATCATTTGGTAATAAAATTTGATCGTGGCAAGCCAACTGGCGGGCAAAACTTTGTAGCCAAGTTCGTGCAGCCGATAGCCAATCACGCCAACGCGCAGCAGTCGCAATGCGCGCAGCTGCGGTGCACAGCCCAACACTTCATACCAATGCACGAATGGAAAGAAAAACCAGCGGTAATGGCGTTTTTGGACGATGGCAATCAACCAGCGAACCACAAGCTCTGCTACCAAAAAGATGGTAAACAGACCCCCTGCCACTTTGAGCGGCTCGTGCCATCCTTGCTGATAACTGACGATACTGTCAACAAACCCCATCCAACTTGCTATTTTTGCCATAAAGCTACTTAGCATCAAAGTGTCAAACCCCATGAGCAGCAAGTCCAACACAATGGCAATCATCATGATGGTATCGTAGGCTAACTGCCAACGACTGGGTTTGGCAGGGTGAGCAGCGAGCGGTTGGCTAATATTCGAGCTTGGCGTTGGGCTGGATTTTGGGTCTAAATTAGCAGTTGGCATAAAAAAGTGCTCAAAATGGGGTCAATACCGCAAAAAATGTGAGTGAGAACAAGGCAGGTAAGTCATGCCTTGCATGACTCTCCTTAGATTTTAATTAGCAATATAACTGGTGAGATTGCTAGGGATGACGGGTAAAATCATCGAGCATGGCTTGGATACGTTGATCTTTTTGCTGCCACACATCATCAAGCCAACGGTACATATCTATTTTGGTTTGTTCATCCTGTTGGTATTTTCCATCCATGAGCCGCTGTAGCAAATCATCTGGCAATGCAATTTTTTGAATATCCACCCCGATGCGTTTGATATTACCTTGCCACAAATCCTGATAGGTAGGAATACCGTCAGGATACACAATCGTCATGTCAAGCACCGCGTCTAAATCGTCACCTAACGCACCCAATGCAAGCGCAATGCCGCCCGCTTTGGGTTTTAGCAAATGTTGATACGGTGATTGTTGCAAGTCATGTTTTTTTTGGGTAAACCGCGTGCCTTCGATAAAGTTAAGTAAGGTAAAAGGCTTGTCGAGTAAGTTTTGACAAGCGCGTTTGGCTTCGATGATATCGCGGTCTTCTAGCGCTGGATTTTTAGCAATCGCTGCCTTCGAGTAGCGTTTCATCATCGGAAAGTCTAAAAAATAAAACGCTTGTCCCACAATTGGGATATACAGTAGCTCGTATTTGGCAAAAAATCGCGTTAATGGCAGTCGGTTTTCACTGATATATTGAATGACAGTGGTATCGACCCAAGATTGGTGATTACTCAGCAAAATATATTTGCCATCGACCGATAAGTCATCAGGCAGGTTGACGCGAAAATCAATATCGGGCAGGATGTTGTCAATCAAACGATTGTTGGTATTGATCCAGTGATTGGCTATTTTTAACACGGATTTATCTGCCAATGTATGACCCGTTAATGTTTTTACCGCGCCCATCGCCCAAAGCGGTAGACTAAACAGCACTGAATTGCCGGTAATGGTGCCTGCCGCCACCGCTAAGCTGGCGTTTTGCGCCAAAGGTAATGATGTTTTACGCAGTTTGTTGAACGTGTTTTTGAGCAATGATGGTTTATTGTTATTTGTCATATTTGGCTCCCACAAAGCTTATTCAAAAAAGCTTATTTGAATGAGACATAAGAAAAAATACTTGGCTTCATTAATTTGGCTTCGTTAATTGTAAAAATAAGTGTTAGTTTAGCAAACGTCAAAAATGTTCACTAATAAATTTTTATACACTGGCAAGCACAAATCTTTCGAGTTTAACGATGCTACGCTATAAATCCCAGTAAAGTTAATTGTCAAAAATTTTTATTAAAAATTAACAAGTTATTGAATAATCTGTAGATGATAGGTTGACTATGCAGCATAGTTTTCAACAAAATCACAAAGCATTTAATATATAAGAATAAATAATATAAATAATGAATACTTGAAAATATTTTGTAACAAATTATGCCATCCTACAACATCCTTAAGACAAATCATTACATATAAAGGAAAAGTTTATTGCATAATGAGCTCAATCACAAAGCAACTGAGTGTTGTCAGGTTTATCTGGCAAATGAGATAAAAACAACAAGTTGGTGCGTGGCAATTATAACTAAGCCATTATAACTAGAGGAATTCAAAGGAGATTACTCATGCGTACTAAATTATTAGCAGCTACTTTAGCATCAGGTGTTATCTTAACAGGTTGTGCAACAACGCCAACTGGTACGACAACAACAGGCATTACCGACAATAAAGCGCTTATTGGTGGTCTATTAGGGGCAGCCGCAGGTGCGGGTGTCTCAAAGGCAACGGGCGGTGAAAAAACCGGTCGTGATGCGGCAATCGGTGGTGTACTAGGTGCTGGTGTTGGTTACTACATGCAGCAACAAGAAGCTAAACTTCGTGCAGAAACCGCAGGTTCTGGCGTGACGGTAACACGTGACCCAGTGACTAATAACATTAACTTGTCTATCCCAGAAGCGATAACTTTCCGCGTTGGTGATTCTACTATTCTACCTAACTTCTATAATACGTTAGACAAAGTAGCTACCACACTACGTGACTATAACCAAACTAACATTCAAGTAAATGGTTACGCCTCAGTGGAAGGTGATGCAAATAGAAACCAAGCGTTATCACAACGCCGTGCATCAGCAGTCGCTAATTACTTAGTCAATCGTGGCATCTCTGGTAACCGTATCAGCGCTATTGGTCGCGGTGCGACAACACAATTTGGCTCAAGCTATGAACCAAACCGCCGTGTAGAGATGATTATCCTTGCACCACAATCGGTTAACTAATGAAGTTCAAGTCAAGCTAGATGATATTTTCATCAGCGAATTGATAAAAAAAGCACCTTTTATAAGGTGCTTTTTTGGTTCAAAAAATGAAAAAAGGACTATATCGGCGTTATAAAATACTCACCACAATATTATCGCCATTGTCTAAGGCGTCATTATAAAACGCCAATAACTCATTATATGAAGCCAGTAATTCTTTATCCAAGTTTTCCTTTTTGTCTTGCCAAATATTGGGTGGGAAAATAGCTTGCTCACGTAGTGACTTCATTGAGACTTTTTCTAAGCGTTTTTTAAAGTTAATTTGTTCTAGTACATCAACGATTTCGACAATATGTGCCCACGGGATAAAAGCAATGAAATCGGCATCTTCATTGTCGCTAAAGGTTTCTACACCCACCACAAACTCGCTGACAGGCTCATCGGGTACAGGTTGGGTGGCGCTGTGTTTGGTTAACACAAAATGGATGATGTCCCACAGTTTGCCCAAATCTACCAATTGTGCTTGAGGCTGCTCACTCATACTTTCAAGTAACGCCGTTCGCGCTGTATCAGTGGCATTTTGCAGTTGCTCGAGCAGGGCGTTATCGACCATCAAATATTGTGCGATCATACAATTTCCTAGTTATAAAGTAGCGAGATATTAGCGTAGTGGGATATGACAGTCCTATCACTTTATGTTAAGACGAGGACCACAAGCGAGGATAGTATACCTCATACAGCAAGCGATTTTGACGATGTATTCACTTGAATTGACCGACTCATTTAGCTGTATTGGGCTGACTCATTTAGCTGACTTATTTAACTTTAACCGATTAGACCCGCTGACATATTGATTAATGAGGCTAAAATTGCGGTATTAAAGAAAAATGATAACACACAATGAATGGTACCGATGATTCGACTTTGCTGGGTGTTGAAGGCGACATCCGCTGTTTGACCAGATGTGCCAATGATGTAGGAAAAATATAAAAAATCCCAGTAGGCGGGGTCGTCATCGTTAGGAAAATCTAGCATTTCTGTGTTTTTTTCTTCTTTAAGCAAGAAATACTCGTGGGTGTAATGAATAGCAAACATGGTATGAATAAACAGCCAGGCCGTCAAAATCGTCATGGCGGTGAGCGCGATATGAAACAGCATCAAAGCGCCTTTGGCGTCCTTGCTCGCGCCCAACTCTACGACAATCGCTAGCATACTGACAATGGCTGTGACAAAAACCAAAATCAGCATTAACATCGTGCCTTCGTCTTCAGCATGGGCTTTATCCAAAATTGCATTTTGATCGGCTTTATACATCATCCGAAAAATAGCCAGTAAATAAACCCAAAGTCCGATATTCCAAGCCAGCAAAAATTGCGTCACAAACTTCAATTTATCATAGGCTACCGCCAACGTCCAATCTTTGGGCAATAGGCCAACCAGCGTCGATAACCCAAAATACACCACCACCATGGTGGCAAACCCTAACAGTAGACGAGGGCGGCTTTGAAAAAAACGATAGATGTAACCGATCATGGCTGTTTTCTCATAGCGGTTTCCTTAAGGCTGTCTGCTAATGGCTGTTTGCGTCGGCTTGTTGGGTGCTTTGCGTGGGTTGATGTAGGCGGTAACACGCGAGGTTTTTTGCGCGATTGTGGCGTTATCGTTGCCGCGGATAAAGGTTGGACACCCAGTCGCTTTAAATCGGCAGGTGATAGCGGTATTTGTGTGGATGCGCCCACCTCTAAATTTCCCAAGCTAAAGCCACTCGATGCCATGCGAATCAGCCGTAAACAGGGCAGTCCCACATGGGCCGCCATGCGACGTACTTGACGATTTTTACCTTCAAAAATAGTAATGGCGAGCCACGTGGTGACTTTGCGTTTGGCAATCTTGTCAGGCGCTTGCCAAATATGCTCGGCAATTTGTGCTTCGCTTAGCCTTACAACTTCGGCAGGTAAAGTGATACCGTCTTTGAGTGGCACCCCTGTTTTTAGTTGTTGTAACTGGGCATCGCTTGCATCGCCTTCCACCTGTATCCAGTAGGTTTTACCTTGTTGTTTGCCTGCATTGGCTTTGGGTGGATGGGTCAAGGCTTTATTAACCTGCCCATCAGCGGTTAGCAGTAGCAATCCTTCGGAAGTGGCATCTAATCGCCCCGCCACGCGTAGGCTTTTGTCGCTAAAATAATCGCTGAGCGTCGCAAAGTTGTTATTATCATCGCTGCGAAATTGGCTGAGTACGCCATAAGGTTTGTTAAATAAAATCAGTGTCGGCATGGTAGAGGGTGACAAGTGAGTGAAAAAAAGCTTAAACCGCATCAAGCAGTTGGCTGCTAAGTTGTTCAGTGTAAACGCTAATCTTGGCTATTGCAATTTGGTTATTGCAACAAAGTCACCGTTATAAACCACACCGCCCAACGCCATACATATTTTGCAAAATTGTGTCAAATTGTGCAAAAGGATAAGCCCGTATTTTTGGCTAAAAACAAGGTATAATAATCCGTTCATACAACTACAATAATACTAACATATGTCCTATCACTATCAATTTACCACTAAGTTTGACTGGCACTTACAGACACAGTGGCAGACGCCTGATACGCCCTTTATGCACTTTGATTTTTGGCAAGCGCTGATAGATGCAAAGCTGATTGGTGAGCGCAGCGATTGGTGGGTGCAGTATGTGCAGATTGTAGATGACAGTGCTCAACTGATTGCTGTGATGCCTGTGTTTATCAAAAAGCATCATCAAGGTGAATATGTGTTTGATTTTAGCTGGGCAGAAGCCTTTGAGCGCTATGGTAGAAATTATTATCCAAGATTGGTGACAAGCGTGCCTTTTACACCCGTCACCGGCGAGCGAATTTGGGTGGCACAAGGTAAGTCATTAACCGCGCCACTGTATCAGACCTTACTACAAGCGATTGATGAATTGGCGAGCCGCTATCAAGCATCCACTTGGCACGGGCTTTTTGTCTCCCCAAAAGATGTCCAAGCGTTGCAAAATGTGCCCAATCTTTGCGAGCGGCTAAGCTGTCAGTTTTTATGGCAAAATCGCAATCTACAGGATAAAAAATTCGCCAATTTTGATGAGTTTTTGGCAACATTAACTGCCAAAAAACGCAAGTCAATTAAGGTGGAACGCCAAAAGGTACTCAAACAAAATCTAAGTTGTCAGGTTAAAATCGGTGACGATATCACCGAGGCGGATTGGGCAGTTTTTTACCAATGCTATGCCATGACCTATCTGGTGAGAGGACGGCAGCCGTATTTGAATTTAGCATTTTTTAAGCAGCTTGGGCAGACTATGGCAGACAAGCTGATGCTCGCTCAAGCGCATAACGCGCATGGTGATATCGTAGCTTGTAGTTTGTTTTTTTTCGATGACGATGCCGCTATCAGCACGTTATATGGCCGCTATTGGGGCTGCCTAGAAGAATATGATTGTTTACACTTTGAGCTGTGTTATTACCAAGGCATTGAATTTGCTATCAAGCATGGCCTTCGCTACTTTGACCCTGGTACCCAAGGGGAGCACAAGTTGATTCGCGGCTTTTATCCAGTGTTGACCCATTCACTACACCGTGTCTACGACAAGGTGTTTGCCCCTGCCATTGCCCAGTTTTGCCAAGACGAACAGCACGCTATATTGGCGTACCAAGCCGATGCGATGACCGCGTTACCTTTTAATGACACCTATAAAAGCCAATTTTTTGGTGACGGTGCCGCGCAAGGCACAATAACCGATAATGAGTTTTTGAAAAAATAATGATAAATATTGGTCTAAACCTAAACCTGGCTGGCGCGCATTTGAGCGTGGCACACAAACAGCAGATACCGCCGAAACTTATCCCTTGGCTGACGTCAACAGGGTCGCTTACCGCCAAATTTGAAGCCTTATCTCAGCATAGACTCATCGTACAGCCGACGTTTGAAGGACGGCAAACCTTGTCCCTGAGCGAAAAGCGCCAATTGCAGTTACCGCTTGGTGTGAGCCAATCGGCATGGGTGCGCGAAGCCTTATTATTTGGCAAGCCTAATCAAGATGCGTGGGTGATGGCGCGGTCCGTATTTCCGTTTGCCAGTCTCATTGGTAATGCGCGAAAACTGGCGAATCTGGGCACAACACCGATTGGCTATATACTGTTTCGTCGGCATGGCGCAGTGATGACCAATCGCTGGATTGATGTGACAGCGCAAGGCTGGCGACGCACCACCCTTTACCAATGGCAGGGCAGAAATTTTTTGATTAGTGAAACCTTTTTACCTGCGTTTGAAAATAGCCTTATGGGTGAAGAAGAAAACGGCATGATTCATGTCAGCACTGACAAACGAGAAGGATAAGTACAAAAACCACTGTGCCTTGCACTAATTTTACCCGGCCAAAAAACATAACCAAATAAACATCGCTAAAAAACATCGCTAAAAAATATAGCAAAATAAACACAGCCAACCAAAAATCGACAGTCGCAGCGGCTGTCTTTTTTACGGTGACTTTTTAATATCGTGTTAATCGCAGTATCGAGTGATTTTTTGAGCCGCTTTGGTTAGCCCAACGCTTGATAAATAACCTCAAAAATCGCAGGCGAATGATGAGACAAATTCAGCCAAACCTGTGGATTATGCTAACCCAAACAATCAAACCATGCTAAACTAAGCCATATTTTCGGTTTTATCCGCCCATTTTTTGACTCACTTAAAAGGAAATTGCCATGTTTAAAAATGTCACTATTCACCAGTTTGACGCTGAACTTGCCCAAGCGATGGACAATGAAGCCAAACGTCAAGAAGACCATATTGAACTGATTGCTTCAGAAAACTACTGTTCGCCAGCGGTGATGGAAGCGCAAGGTAGCCAATTGACCAATAAATACGCCGAAGGCTATCCAGGCAAACGTTATTACGGTGGCTGTGAATATGTTGACGTGGTTGAGCAATTGGCGATTGACCGTGCCAAAGAATTGTTTGGCGCAGACTATGCCAACGTGCAGCCACATGCCGGTAGCCAAGCCAACAGCGCGGTATTTTTAGCCTTATTAAAAGCAGGTGACACGGTACTTGGCATGAGCCTTGCTGATGGCGGTCACTTGACGCATGGTGCGCATGTGAACTTTTCTGGTATCAACTATAAAGCCGTACAATATGGCTTAAACAAAGAAACGGGCATCATCGACTATGATGAAGTCGAACGCCTAGCCAAAGAACACCAGCCCAAAATGATTATCGCGGGTTTTTCTGCTTATAGCCAAGTGGTTGATTGGCAAAAATTCCGCGACATCGCAGACAGCGTTGGCGCATACTTGATGGTCGATATGGCACACGTGGCAGGACTGGTTGCTGCAGGTGTTTATCCAAGCCCTGTGCAAATCGCTGACGTTACTACCACCACCACCCACAAAACCCTACGCGGTCCACGTTCAGGCTTAATCTTAGCAAAAGCCAACCCAGAGATTGAGAAAAAACTCAACTCTGCCGTGTTCCCTGGCAACCAAGGTGGTCCATTGATGCACGCGATTGCAGGTAAAGCGGTGTGTTTTAAAGAAGCGTTAGGCGAAGATTTCAAAGCCTACCAACAACAAGTGGTTAAAAACGCCAAAGCCATGGCAGACGTCATCATGTCACGTGGTTATGACATCGTCTCAGGCGGCACAGAAAACCACTTAATGCTGATTAGCTTAATCAAACAAGAAATCACCGGTAAAGAAGCGGATAAATGGTTGGGTGATGCTCACATCACCGTCAACAAAAACGCGGTACCAAATGACCCTAAATCACCGTTTGTGACTTCTGGGGTGCGTATTGGTACGCCCGCAGTCACTACCCGTGGGTTTGGTGAAGCGGAAGTAAAAGAATTGGCTGGCTGGATTTGTGATGTGCTCGATAGCCGCGGTGATGAAAAAGTTATCGGCGAAGTGCGTGAAAAAGTCCAAGCAATTTGTGCCAAACACCCAGTGTACGAGCAAACAGCTTAATCATTAGTTATTAAAAACCGCTCAAAAAACCGCCTAAGTCGTGACTCTGGGCGGTTTTTTTATGGCTAACATTTATTGATTCAGATGGCTCAAATGCGACGCTTTGAACTTGTTATCTTACGCACTAGATTTTAAGCTAGGCAAATCGCGGTTTACCAATACCAAATCGTGATAAGAATTTTTTGACTTTATTACCAAAACTACGCGTTTCAACTTCAGTGACGGCATCAACGACATGTCGCGCTTGTAATTTTGGTTGATTGACTAAGGTCTGGTGATAATCATAAGCGCGCTGAATACTAATTTCGAGTAACAACAAATTACTGGGACGCGGTAGGTAGCGATACACTTGCCCTTTATTGATCAAGTCGATTAAGGTGTGGCTATCGTTGAGTGAGGTGAGTACCAATACCGCTAAATCAGGGAAGCTTTGTTTTAACGCATAGATCACGGGTGAAATATTCTCGCCACCCAAGGACACATCGGTGATTGCCACGCCAAAACGGTCATTTTCAAGTAGCTCAATCGCTTTTTCTAACGAATTTGCCCAGTGAGTTTCAAACTGGGTGAATTTTTGCTGCATCTGTAAATATACCATTTCACTGTCATCGATCACCAACACTTTGCGTTTGGCGATGGTTGGCTGAGCGACCTGCAGATTTTCTTTGAATACATCTTTGGTTTGCAGCGCGATTTGGGTGGCTTGATTGACGATACTTTTAAGTTCATCCGTCTGCCAAGGTTTGGTGATATAGCGAAAAATCTCCCCTTCGTTGATGGAATCAATTACTGCAGTTAAGTCTGCATAGCCGGTCAATAAGATGCGGATAGTATGGGGTGATACGTCTTTGATATCTTTTAGTACTTCGACACCCAGTTTTTTTGGCATGCGTTGGTCGCTAATCACCACTTGGACCTCGTTATTTTGCACATAGCTTAGTAGCTCATCGGGCTCGGTAGTGGTAAACACATCATGGGTGGCGCGAAAATGCATTTTTAGGCTGCGTAGAATGCGGTCTTCATCATCGATAAAGGCGATTTTGGGTTTGGTTACAGTCGTTATCATGGTCATGTCACTTAGGTATGTTGACTAAAATCAAGGTTGACTACAATTAAAATTGGCTACAATCAAGCGTGGCTCGTGTATGGCTGAGCAGATTGCCTGTCAGCTATCGGTTATCTAACATCAGCATTAGCTTTCTTCTGCGATTAAAAGCTTGGGTGATTGCTCGCTGCTAATCGCTGTTTTGGGCAATCTAATGGTAAATGTCGTGCCTTCGCCAAGTTGTGATTGCACATGAATATCGCCGTTATGCTGCTGCATGATTTGGGTCGAAATAGCAAGACCCAGTCCCGTACCTTCGCCTGCCGCTTTGGTGGTAAAGAATGGTTCAAAAATCTTGGCTTGGGTTTCAGCGCTCATCCCAGTACCGTTGTCCGCCACGCTGATATACACATTGGCGCCGTCTTCTGTGCTAGTAATGTGTAATGTAGGGTGCTGAGTTTGCCCCATCGCTTGTGCTGCGTTATTAAATAGGTTTAGCAGCACTTGGTTAATCTGGGATGGGTTACAACTAACCGGTTCGATAGCATTTAACTCAGTTATCACCTCTAACTGCTTGATATTGTTACGGGCAATGACTAGGGAGTTTTTGATACAGTCGTTGATATCGACGGCTTTGATTTTGGCTTGGTCGATACGAGAAAAATCACGTAAATTGACGACCAATTCTGAGATTTGACTAACCCCAAATTTGGCATCATCCACCAATCCATGCAAATCATCACTCACCGCATCGGCGACCAATTCATCACTGCAAGCAATGGTTTGTTCAATCGTTTGATTGATGGTTGCTGTATCAGTCGGCGACGCTTGCATCAGTTGTTTGAGCTGCTGGGTATGGTCAATCAATTCGTCATAACGTACGATATTTTCATCAATCAACTCTAAGTTACTACCCACATAGCCCAATGGCGTGTTCACTTCGTGGGCAACACCCGCGACCATTTGACCGATGGTTGCCATTTTCTCTGATTGTACTAACTGCACTTGAGAGGCTTTTAAATCTTTTAATGCTTGGTGCAAGTTTTCGGTACGCTCTGCCACTTGCTGCTCTAAGCGTTCATTGACTTGTGCTAATGCGCCTTCGTTCTCGACCACCCGATCAACCAGCTGGTTCATCGAGTCAGTAATCACGCCAATTTCTTGAATGTTTGCCGGTGGCAATTTGTGATCACTGAGTGACAGATATTTTTTTTGTGCAATCAATTGACCGATTTCACGGACGTTACGAGCGACTTGGTGCAGCGGTACCGCCAAAATACGGTGGAAAATATAACCACTTAATAGCAGTACCGGTAAGAAACCCAATAGCATATACCATTGCAACTGTTTACCTAGCTGATTGGCAAATAACATCAGTTCTTGATTGGGTTTGACGATGACCATTTTCCAATTGGTCATCGGCATGGCAAAAATAAACGCTGTGGAAGGGGTTTTGAGCAATAAATCGTTGTCTAAGCTGACTTGTTCGACAAAATGGGTGGCGTTGAGATTTTCATTTTGCCCGCTTTGGGTCATTAGCATGGCTGAAATGATGCGTGCTTCTGAGGGAGAGATTTTTTGTAGGTTGGTACTACTCACTAGCGTATTGGCGGTAAAATCAAATTTACCACCGTCTATTTTTTGCGCTTGTTTGATGATGCTGTCATTGATGTTGTCTAAGCTTTTGGCAATGGGGGCAAAATCAGGGTTTTTCTTGGCAAAACTATTGACATCAATCATCTCGCCTTGCGGATTAGTAGCAGTCACTTGTTTGACTTGGGCTTCATTGGGGAAGGTCAAAAAATTGTTGTTCATATCGACCAAAAACACATAACCGCCTGTTTTGCGCTGCCATTCTTTGACCATCGACTGCATACGCCCGAGCAGCACATCAAAACTCACCACACCTTCAAAGCCATTGTTTTGGGCATTAAAAATCGCCTTGGCACAGGTCATGACGGGCTGTTTGGTGGTCGGGTGAATATAAGCACGGCTCCACACACAGTGGTCATGATTGGCATATACGGCGGGCACATACCACCAATCACGGTAATAGGGCATGGCAAGCTGTGGTTGTGTTTTTTGGTCGGCTACCCGATTTGCGGTAAGTTTGGCTGGTGCTTGATAGCCAGGATTGATGGCTTGATATTGGCTGGCAGACTGCATGACACCTTGCATATCCCGTTGCCAAACAAACGCGGCTTCATCGACGTTAGGTTTGTACATCAAAGGATCATACCACACACCGCCGCCGACAATGCCTTTATCCATATTTGCCATTAAATTGCCAACACTGGTGTTGATGATATCGGCATTCTTGGGCAAACTGCCGGTCATACGGCTCGCTGTCACTGCCATGCCATCAATTTGACTCACACGCGACAAAATACCATTCACCGCCTCATTGCCAGTTTCAATGATAGTCTGAGAGGTCAGTTTAGCGACGTTAGGCTTGGCTTGTTGGTCAATGATCCAATACACCATCGCCAAAAACACCAAAAAAACCAGCAATAATACGCATAGCAAACGTGTGGTAAGGTTGGAAAAATTCATCATTGTCACTTATCTGTTGGCAAATTGATTGGCTAATTAAATGACCTATTGCACCGCTTAGCCCCAAGTAAAAAAGCTTACAAACTCTAACAGCAGCCGTTAACGCAAAAAAACGATGGTTCATCTCAATTTCCCAAATTGCGTCATCCTATTGAGAAAATCGATAAACCATCGTCCGTCGGTGACGGTAGTGTAGTCAGGTTATATGACAAAATGATGAATTATACCGATGAAAGGTAATGGGGCAATCCATAGCAATTTTTAAATCACATTTTGCTAAATTATTAAACTTAAGTTGCATAAAAAGTCGGATGAAATGCAGAAAAATGTTACGAATTCATTGTGTGATAGGATGGTGTGATAGCGTGATGTAATAGGATGGACATGAAAAAAGCCCTGAATGCTGTTGAGCGCTTTTCCATGGCTAATAGTTAATGGTGAACGGTTACCGTGTAAACTAACGCTACATTAATGAGATGCTTTATCGTGCTCTGTCAAACGATTAGCTGCTTTATTCATAGCCACTTATGGTATGGATTAATTCGTGCAATCCTTTATTAGATAGCACAATAAATGGCTCACTGGGCTTAATACGGTTTTCCATTTGAAACAACTAATCATTCATATTTGTATCCAAATATTTACTAGCGTAACAGTTTTAAAAATACCCATCGCTTTTCGCGATAGTATCGGCCAAATAAAGCTAAAGCGTTCTTGCCCAGGTGTGCCATATAGCCAATATTAATGCCGCCCTCTAGCGCCAATTCACCGACTGACTAGATTTGGCAAGTGGGTTAGGGGCATTGGGGTATCACTGATGGTAACAGCTAAAAATTGCGTAGACTGTGCAACACCAGATGATGGATTGGGAACTTGAGCAGGCGGATTTGAAGCTACGCACTGGTTGGCTATAGTGTCTGTCGTTGATTGATAAGCGTCGATGGCATCAGCGGTGAGCTTAGCGGCAGTAGATTCCTTATTGCTGACAGGTACGCCAGATAAAAATGGCAATTGTGAAAACAACCACTCACTCAGCGGCTCTAAATCTTTGAGCGGCAACACCAATAAATCTTGCGATAAATAGCCGTTTTCCGTCTCACTACGAGCGGTATAAATAGTTGCCGTATTGGGTTTGCTACTAATTAACTTTTGAACGCTTTCAGCATGACGAAAATCATGATTGACCATAAATAAATCAATTTGCTGATTGTTCGCTGATACCCATTCAAGATCTGCTTCGAGTCTAAGCAAGATGCGTAGATACCCTTTTAGCATCACTTGGTCGCCAGGCTTGATGCCAACCAAAGCAATCCGCATCACTTTTTTTAGACGATCTGAGGCAGACGTGACATTCATTCAGTAAACTCTCCAACAGCTAGCGAATTGATCTTTTACACAACTAAAACGCCATCAAGCATCCTTGCAATCAATTAACGTAACTCTTGGTGAAATTGATACGTTAAGTGGCTATTATTATTGCAAATTTTGATGATGTAGCAAATAAATGTCGTCTAAAACTAGCGGGTTATCTAGTGGACTAGCTAGCGGGTTATAAAGTTGAGATTTTAGCAACATTCCTATTATTAAGGTAGGTTACATATCCATTATTTATGCCTTTCATACCAATTCTGATAGGGCACAAAAATAACATAAAACAAAAAAACGCTTTTATCCTTGGATTGGTTTTATTGATAGGCAAACAATCGGTTTAACGGCAATTGTTAGTGGGCGCGGTAACTTTCACAGTGACTTGTACATTTGCCAGTGCAAATAACGATTGCACTTGCTTTTGGGCATTATCATTGGCAGTTTGTAGAATGCCCGAGCGGCAAGCCGATGTCAGCACTTGGTTTTTGCCAGCCACTTGGGCTTGGTTAAATATTTGCGGGTCGGCTTGCACCATGCCAAATACCCCTGTTTGAATATCATACACTTCAATGTTATCTAAATAACTATCCAAAATCTGCGCAGCGGGCAAGGTAATACTGACATGGCTACCATCTGGGGTCACTTGTACATCAGTGGGTTTTAGTTGATTTAAGTCAATGCCCGCGGTCACCCGCCCATGAGCGACAAAAAGCCCCTTTTGTTGATCTTGCCACAGGGCGTACCAATTGCCTTCTTTTTGGCTGGTGATAACGGTATCGACATTATAGGCCACGGTTTGTAGTCGATTGAGGCTTTGAATCTTAGTGACCACGCCTTCACGGGTTAATACCTCAACTTTTTTAGGCGTATTTGCTTGTTGCCACTGCAAAAATAGCCAACCCGCCACCGCAATCACCGCCAGTAAAAATAAACTCACCCAAAAAGAAACCGGCTTTTTGTTGCCCGGTGCAGGTGGATCTGGCAAGTTTGTAGTCGGTTTTGCCTCAGCTGATGGCGTGGAAGACGAAGTGGGGAGTTGGGTCATGTATCCATTCCTAACAGTTTAATAGTGGATACTATTTTGTATGGTTATGACTTGCCATAATTTCAATGTAGTTAGTTTAAATAGCCAATGGGTACGACCAAATTGTCATAATTTATAAAAATGCTAAAACCAAAAATGCTAAAACCAAAAATGCTAAAACCAAAAATGCTAAGTCCAAAAATGCTAAGTCCAAAAATACGGCATCGACTTGGTAAAAATTAAAAAAACTATTGCACCACCCAGTGGCATAAAATAAGATAATCGGTTTACCAAATAGTCTATCCATTCTCGTTTTTTTCTTATTTCAAGCCGTACAAACAAGGTGTGCCATGCGAGCCAGTCAATTTACTTTTGCAACGTTAAAAGAAACCCCAAGTGATGCCGATATCATATCCAGCCAATTAATGCTCCGTGCAGGGATGATTCGTAAATCTGCGTCGGGTCTCTACACGTGGCTACCGATGGGTCTAAAAACCTTACAAAAAGTTAAAAAAATCATCCGTGAAGAGATGGATGCCATCAACTGCCAAGAGCTGCTAATGCCTGTGGTGCAATCGGCCGAGCTTTGGCAAGAATCAGGTCGCTGGGAAGCCTATGGTCCTGAGCTGCTGCGGTTTAAAGACCGTCACCAACGTGACTTTGTGTTAGGTCCAACGCATGAAGAAGTGATTACCGATATCGCGCGTAACTTGCTAAAAAGCTATAAACAACTCCCTGTGAGTTACTACCAAGTACAAACCAAATTTCGTGACGAAATTCGCCCACGCTTTGGGGTGATGCGTTCACGTGAATTTATCATGAAAGATGCCTATTCGTTTCATATCGACCAACCGTCATTACAGCGCACCTATGATGATATGTATCGCGCCTATCATAATATCTTTACCCGTCTTGGGTTAGATTTTCGTGCGGTGCAAGCCGATACCGGCTCGATTGGTGGCTTTGCGTCGCATGAGTTTCAAGTCCTAGCCGGCAGTGGTGAAGACGATATCGTATTTTCAGATAGCTCAGATTATGCGGCCAATATTGAGCTTGCTGAAGCGGTAGCGGTCGGTGAACGTGCTGCCCCAACGCAGGACAAAGCCGATGTCAGCACGCCCAATATGCCAACCTGTGAGCAAGTGGCTGAGCATTTAGGCTTGCCATTGTCACAGACGGTCAAAACTTTAATCGTCGAAGGTGAACCTACCGCAGAAGGTAAAAGCACCTTAGTCGCGTTAGTGTTACGGGGCGATCATACCCTAAATGAAATCAAAGCCGAAAAATTGGCGCAAGTCAAAGCCCCACTCACCATGGCGAGCGAAGAGGCGATGCAAGCGGCGGGCCTGCACAAAGGTTATATCGGGGTGTTTGATTTGAACATGCCAGTGATTGTAGATCGTGCGGCTGCGGTGTTATCAGATTTTGTTAGCGGTGCTAACAAGCCAGATTTTCATACCACGGGCGTCAACTGGGAGCGTGATGCGTCCATCACCGAAATTGCCGATATTCGCAACGTGGTAGCAGGCGACCCAAGCCCAGATGGACAAGGTACTTTACAAATCCGCCGCGGTATCGAAGTCGGTCATATTTTCCAATTGGGTGACAAGTACGCCAAAGCATTAAACTGTGCGGTGATGGGCGAGCAGGGCAAACCTGTCATTACTATGATGGGCTGTTATGGTATCGGGGTTACCCGTATCGTCGCTGCCGCCATTGAGCAAAACCACGATGACAATGGTATCATTTGGAAAACCAGTAGCACAGGTGAGAGCCTTGCGCCATTCACTGTGGCGATTGTGCCGATGATTAAAGGCAAAATGAAAGATGCCGCGACAGACAAAGCAATGCAGCTTGCCGAAGCGCTTTACACAGAGCTAAAAGCCCAAGGTGTTGATGTGCTGCTTGATGACCGAGACGAGCGTGCGGGGGTAAAATTCGCCGATTTAGAGCTCATCGGCATTCCTCATCGTATTGTTATCTCAGAGAAAAATATCAGTGAAACAGGCGAGGTGAAATACGAATATGTCAATCGCCAAGATGGTGAAAAACAATTGCTCACTGCTGCGCAATTAAACCAACTGTTTAAAGACAATCAATTGATTGGCTAACAGAGCAACTTACCGCTACAAACGATTAGGTTTGATGGATGATTTGAGTCGAACATTTACACGTTTTGTATGGTGTGGAAAAACTGACAGTGCTAAGATGGGCTGTCAGTTTTTTCTGTTTATCGCTTCATTAAATAGAGTAAGGAAAGTCATGCAATACAAACAACTTACCGCCAGTGTATTTGCCCTGTTGATGGGTGGGGCGATACTGGGACAAAGTTACCAAACCGCCATTGCAGCGTCGACGAGCGTCGGGCAGATCAATAACGAGCAGCGGCAGGTGACTCGGCAAGTCGCAGCGTTGTTGGATCGTAGTCATTATCTAGATAAAAAAATGGACGCTGCAACGGGCAAGCAAATTTTAGGCGACTATTTTGATGCGCTTGACCCCAATCATAGCGTGTTTTTGCAGTCCGATATCGATGAATTTACCCAAAAATATGGCAATAGTTTCGCCGATTATCTCAAACGCGGTGATTTAAAAGCGGGTTTTGACATCTATCAGCGTTTTATTGAGCGCTCAAAAGCGTATTACAGCTTTGCCGATAGCTTGTTAAAATCGCCTGTGAACTTACAGAGCAATGAAACGGTCATTATGAACCGTGAAAAATTGCCACGTTTTAAAACCGTTGCCGAGCAACGCGATTTTTGGCGCAAACAGCTGACCTACCAGCTAATTGGTATGACCATCAATCAAGATGAAGACAAAAACAAAGACAAGTTTTTGCAAGAAAATGCCGATAAATACAACGCCAGTGATTTAGTCAAAAACGAAACGCGCTCACCAAGCCAAGTGCTAGACCAGCGTTTAAAGCGCCAATATGCGCAGCTACAGCGTATCGATAGCGACCAAATCGTTGAAACCCTGTTAAATGCAGCGATGGCAGCCTATGACCCGCACAGTAATTACTTTGCCCCCGTGCAAGCCAATGAGATGCAAATCCAATCAACACTTGAATTGGTCGGTATTGGTGTCTCGATTCAGCCCGATCGCAAAAATCCTGACTACACCCGTATTATCAGCTTAGTTGATGGCGGGCCTGCCGCTCGTTCGGGTCAAATCAAACCCAATGACTTAATCATCGGCGTATCCACTGAAGATAAAGGCATGGTCGATACCGTCGGTTATTCGACACGGGAAGTAGTGAACCTCATTCGCGGTAAAAAAGGTTCATCCGTCACCGTGCGCGTCAAAGCGCCTAACACCCCAGACAGTAGCGCGCGTAATGTCACCCTCATACGTGACGTGATTCAGCAAGAAGAATCGGGCGTCAATCATCGGGTGATTAGTATCAAAGATAAAAACGGACAAGCCAAAAAAATCGGTGTGCTAGAAATCCCAAGTTTTTATCTCAACTATAAAGCCCGCCGTGCGGGAGAAGATTATCGTAGTGTCAGCATTGATACGGAAAACGCGTTAAAAGCTTTAAACCAGCAAAACATTGATGGCCTAGTGGTAGACCTGCGTGATGACCCAGGTGGCTCACTCGATGAAGTCGCCAAAATGATTGGCTTGTTCATCAAGTCAGGTCCGCTGGTACAAATTCGTGATAATCGCGGCAATATCCAAGTGTATGAAGACGAAGATAAAGGTAAGCAGCTGTATACAGGCCCGATGACCGTACTTATTAACCAAGGCTCAGCGTCAGCCAGCGAGATTTTTGCCGCAGCGATTCAAGATTATGGCCGCGGTCTGATTGTCGGCAGCACGACCACAGGTAAAGGCTCAGCGCAAATTCAGCTTGATAACCTTGCCTTAGGGTCAGCGACCTTAACCCAGCGCAAGTTCTACCGTATCACTGGCGGCAGTACCCAAAATAAAGGCGTTGTACCCGATGTTCGCTTGGTCAATATCTATGAAGGCATGGAGTTTGGTGAACGTAGCATGAAAAACCCACTGGCATGGGATACCATTCGCGCCGCACCGTACCAACCTGCGGGCAACTATTCCGGTGAGACCTTGCAATCGCTCAACGCCTTGTCACAGCAGCGTCAAGCAGCCAATGCCCAGTTTGCTTATCTAAGCCAACTCAACAGAATCCGTAATGAGGAAGATGATAAAAAGCCTGTCAAATTAGACATCAATGACCGCCGTACTTTCCGCAAAAACATTGAGGCAAAAATGTTGGCGGCAGAAAATGCGAGACGCCAAGCCAATGGGGAAAGCCCGTATAGCACGTGGACAGCGTACCAAGCTGCGCAAGATGCAGAATTAGAAGTCCGTAGCCGTCTAAAACAAGCCGAACGTCCAAAGCTTCCTGAAAGTGAAGCATTTGTGATTGAAGCGGCTAATGTGATGCTTGATGCACAGACAGCCAACAACCAGCGACCCTAATGGCAAAAATGTGTGTAAGCAAAAGCTTACATGCATTGACGTTTGTACGACTGTTACCGAATGGTAAATTTTGTAATAATACATTCAACGGCACAGGGATGGTTCTCAAGGATTGAGATAGGGACAGAATTGCCAATAAAGGAATGGTTTATCGTAGTATTAAGGAATGATGCTTGATAAACACGTGGAGTGAGACTTAGGATGAGTCAAGAAATTCACTACCAGTTAGTAAGGACCTTAAGGATGAGGTCAGTGATGCTAGGATAGCAGGTAAAAAAGCCATATCATCTGATATGGCTTTTTTACTTTGGAGGAGGAGTTAATCTATTCTAGAAACGATAGTCATGACGGGCTGACCAGTCGTCGATTTCTTTTTCTACCACATCTTCGGCGCGGCCATAACGCTCTTGGATTTTACCTGATAGCTTTTGGCGATTACCTTCCAATTGGGTAATTTCATCATCAGTTAAGTCACCCCAAGTTTCTTTTACAGCGCCTTTAACTTGTTCCCATTGACCTTTAATTGTATTCTCGTTCATGAGTAGTATCCTTTTTTGTAATTAATTTAATGCTATATAAATAATTAAAAATATATACCCAATCCTGCGTCTTTATTATTGCTTGGATTGTTTGTTGGGTATAAAACTATTATGCCTAAATCTAGCGCACAGTGTGTGGTAAAAACTGTAGTAAAGCATCAAAAAACGTAACTAAATCAATGATTTTGTAAATAATATCAAGCGTTTCTTACACCCCGTAAAAGTATTTCATAGGGTAAAATTTTGCACAAAAAAAGAAGGCTATAAATATAGCCTTCCATTTAATCTTTCTAAGCTTTAATGATAACTTAGTGGTGATGACCGCCTGCACCGTGTACGTGACCGTGTTGTAACTCTTCATCTGATGCATCACGAATGCTTGCCACTTCCACATCAAAATGAAGTTTTTTACCTGCTAGGGGATGGTTAGCATCAACAATCACTTTGTCCTCTTGTACATCTTTCACAGTGACTAACATCACATGACCGTCTTCAGTTTGCGATTGGAACTGCATACCTGGTTGGATATCTTCGACACCTTGGAAATTTTCGCGTGGAACTTCTTGTACTGCAGCATCATCGAATTCGCCGTAAGCATCTGCAGGTTCAATGCTTGCAGTAAATTTATCACCCACTGATTTGCCCGCTAATTGTGACTCAAGACCTGGAATAATGTTTTGGTAACCATGTAAGTAGGCTAGGGGTTGACCTTCTGGTGATTGGTCAATGACGTTACCTTCGTCGTCTTTTAAGGTGTAATGAAAATGTACAACGTTGTTATTATTGATAGTAGACATCGCTAAAATTCCTTATGAATCAATGAATGGATTGGCAAATCGCTTTTTTGGCACAATAAATTAAAAATTGCTAGAAATTAAAAATTGCTAGGATTTTTCACTACAATTACTGTGAAAATCTTTCAACTTTTGGTTAAACCTCAAAATACGCCAAAAAATGTTAATGTAAATTGTAACATCAATCATTAAAAGTTTGGCAGTTATAGATGTTAAAACACATTTTTAATCATTCAACCATACAACACTGTAACAATAAAGCCGTGTTCTGTTATTAATGGCGATAAGATTTAAAAATTCAATTTATTGGGCAAATTATTTATTAATGTGTCCTGTAGCAAGTAGGGGCATTTATATAACCCAGCCCCTATCTGCCAAAATGCGTTTGATTTGGGCATAAATGACTGGCGCACTAATGAGTCCCGCCAACCCAAACGTCGCTTCAAGCACCAAAATAAATAACAACAATTCCCAAGCAGACGCTCGGATTTTGTGACCAATGATTTGCGCATTTAAAAAGTATTCAAGTTTATGAATGCTTACCAACCATACAAGCGATAAAATGCTGATGCCAAGCCCGTGAGTCAGGCTAAGCAAGACGATAACAATGTTTGAGACCAAATTACCAACGACAGGGAATAGCCCTGCGCAAAAGGTGATAAGCACAACGGTCCAAGCCATCGGTAGCGGATGACCGAGTAACGGTAATATCCCTAGCAAAAACACCGAAGTTAAGATGGTATTGATACTAGAGATTTTGACTTGCGCAAAAAATACATCATTAAACCCCATGATAAGTTCATCAAATTTTTGGCGCAAATGCTGGGTAAATGGGGTTTTATGTGCTGCGCTATTCACAGGTACTTGCAGTGCCACAATACAACCAATCACGACACCCGCTAGCACATAACCAAGGCCGCGCAACGTATGAATACCCACTAACTGTAGTTGTGGCGCATGACTTTTGATAGTACTCATGAGCATAGCTTGGAATGAACTGACTGAAATGGGTAGATGCTGAGAGATACTTGCGGGTAGTAGGGTATGAAGCTGGTCAAATATGTCCAATATCTGTCGGATAAGCTTATTAAAGACATCAACACTGGCTTTATCAGCAATCCAATCGCCAAATACATACACACTAAGTGAAATCAAAGTCGCCAAAATGGCAATAGCAAACCATTCTGCCACTTTACCCATACGCTGCTGACGCGAGGCGCTGTGCATATAGGCAATGACATGCCGATGAATCCAGCCGGCAATGCCGCGAACCAGCGCATAAGTAATTAAGGTGGCAAAAAGCACTAAAGTCAGGTGTAGCAATAGTACAGGTAGCCAGACAACAATCACACTGCTAATCGCTAACAAAAAACTTTTCATATCTGACCACTGTAACCGATCATTGGTCAAAAAAGGATCGCCCAAATGAGCACTGGTCGAGGCGTTGTTTTTATTGTTGAGTGCGGGTTCAGGATTGTTGCCAAATGGTTCAGCGGTCATAAATAACATCTTAACAAGATAAAAAAAGATGAGATAAAACTAACACAATTTTAGTGATTAAAGTATTAGATTTATGACAAAATTTTGTCAAAATCGCGCGCGTGATGCGCAATAATAACCCGCGAAAATCGCAATCAAACGTAAAATCGGCTACAATATGCCATCTTTTTTATTCTTTCTTTTATCGGTTATCAAGCCTCGCTACTTTTAAGTCAAACACTATGTCACTACATTCTGAAATCGCCAAACGCCGCACTTTTGCTATTATCTCGCACCCCGATGCCGGTAAAACCACCATGACCGAAAAATTACTGCTGTGGGGGCAAGCAATTCAGCGCGCAGGTGAAGTCAAATCACGCAAAACCGACAAACACGCGACATCTGACTGGATGAGCATGGAGCAAGAGCGTGGTATCTCGATTACCACTTCTGTGATGCAGTTTCCCTATGCCGACAACATGGTCAATCTGCTAGACACCCCAGGTCACGCCGACTTTTCAGAAGATACCTATCGTACCTTAACCGCAGTAGACAGCGCACTGATGGTGATTGATGGGGCAAAAGGGGTCGAAGAACGAACTATCAAGCTGATGGAAGTATGTCGGATGCGTGACACGCCGATTATCTCGTTTGTCAACAAGCTTGACCGCGAAATCCGTGACCCGTTATCACTGCTTGATGAAATTGAAAACGTCCTAAAAATCCAATGTGTGCCGATGACGTGGCCGATTGGTACAGGTCAGCATTTTGTTGGGGTGTACAACATCAGCGAGGATAAAACCTACTTTTATCAAAAAGGTCATGGTACTGAGATTGTCGAGATTGAGAGCCGTGACGGCTATGACTATCCAGACGTCCGCGAGAGAATCGGTGAAATTGCCTTCCGTGAATTTGAAGAAAGCCTAGAGCTTGCAAAAATGGCACATGAGGATTGGGATGTCGATGAATTTTTGACCGGTAAACAAACGCCTGTGCTGTTCGGTACTGCGTTGGGTAACTTTGGCATTAACATGGTGCTTGATGTACTGACCCAATACGCCCCAGCACCTAAAGACCATGACACAGTCGAACGCACTGTCAAAGCCGATGAAGAAAAATTCTCCGGCTTTGTCTTTAAAATTCAAGCCAACATGGACCCAAAACACCGTGACCGTATTGCCTTTATGCGGGTGTGTTCAGGCAAGTACGAAAAAGGCATGAAAATGAAACATGTGCGCTTGGGCAAAGAAGTACGCATTTCAGATGCCTTGACGTTTTTGGCAGGTGACCGCGAAGCGCTGGAAGAAGCGTATTCGGGTGATATCATCGGCTTACATAATCACGGCACCATCCAAATTGGCGATAGCTTTACCGAAGGTGAAACTTTAAACTTCACAGGCATTCCCCACTTTGCGCCAGAATTGTTTCGCCGTGTGGTACTTAAAGACCCGCTTAAGTCAAAACAACTGCAAAAAGGTCTACAGCAGCTATCAGAAGAAGGTGCCACCCAAGTATTTATGCCGCAAATCAACAATGATTTGATTTTGGGCGCGGTAGGGGTGCTACAGTTTGAAGTGGTCGCGCATCGCCTCCTTGAAGAATATAAAGTGCAATGTACCTTTGAGCCTGTGTCGATTGCGACGGTGCGCTGGGTGCATTGTGATGATAAAGTGGCGTTTGAGAAGTTTAAGAAAAAAGCCCACGACCAGTTATCGGTCGATGGTGGTGGGTATTTGACCTATCTTGCCCCAAGCCGGGTTAATCTTAAATTGATGCAAGAGCGTTATCCAGAAATCACCTTTAGCGCCACCCGTGAGCATTGATACATTCACGGTGATAACTGCAGAAAAGCTGACAAACCCTGTCAGCTTTTTTCAACCTTAAAAGGATTTTACCCAATTTACCAAACGATAACCCAATGAGTGCAAACAATAAATATTGGTAACCTAATTACTTTAGTAAAACGTTTAAATTTTGGCTACAATAAACCCATTAGCGATAACTACTAGAGACCTTTGCACGAAACAGCCCCTTTGCTCGAGGCATACCACCAAACCGA
>NZ_DAMBBC010000011.1:0-108993 GCF_032057165.1 Moraxella sp. CTOTU48717
CTACAGTTTGTGGCTGTAGTCGCTGCCAGTGAGTGCGTATTATACGCTTTTCTTTCCCCCTGTCAATACCACTACGAAAAGTTTTTTCATTTATTTTGCAGTTGTTGATAACTCCCTTTATTTTGTGGGTATTTACTGCCATTTGATATATAATTGAATATATTGTTTAAGCAATTTTTCGTTAGGCGATGTTCGGTGGTTTTGCGGTTGTCGTCTTTCATTTTTTTATATTCATGTCAGAAAATATGTGAGGGCAAACAATGTCTGTACAACCTCCTTCCCCTGCTGGTAATGATTTTAGACTACCTGTCCACCAAGTAGATGCCACTAAAAAACGCGTACACCCCCGTTTTGTGACGGGTTTTTATCAAAACATCCGCGTTGTAAGTATGTATTTTTTATTGTTGTTGTTTTTGGTGTTGCCATGGATTCGCTATGGCGGACACCAAGCAATATGGTTTGATTTCTCGGGTTCTAAGATTGTGCTATTTGGGCTAACTTTTTTACCCCAAGACGTTTTTATTTTTGCGTTTTTCTTTATGGTTGCTGCCTTTTTATTGTTTATGGTGACCGTTTATGCCGGTCGTGTGTGGTGTGGCTATGCCTGCCCACAGACGATTTGGACGCATATGTACCAATACACTGAGAAGCTTATCATCGGTGATCGTAATAAGCAGTTTAAATTAGATAAAGCGCCTTGGAATGGCGAAAAAATCATGAAACGCGGCTTGGTGTATCTGATTTGGTTTATCATGGCGTTGGTGACTGCATTGACGTTTAGTAGTTATGCCGTTGGGACTGATTATCTTTATCATAGTTGGCAATGGTTTGGCGGTATTCCTGTACCAGATTGGACGCCATTAACTTGGGTTTCGGTACTTATTTTTACCTTTGCGACATTTGCCAATGCAGGCTATATGCGTGAGCACTTTTGTACCCATATTTGTCCCTATGGCCGCTTCCAAAGTGTGATGTTCGATAAAGATACGTTAATTGTAACCTATGACTATAAACGTGGTGAGCCACGTGGCGCGCGTAAAAGAGGCGGTGAAGATGAGAATTTAGGTGACTGTATCAACTGTCTGATGTGTGTGCAAGTGTGTCCGACGGGTATCGATATTCGTGATGGTTTGCAAGTTGAATGTATTCAGTGCGCGGCCTGTGTCGATGCGTGTAATTACATCATGGATAAAGTCAATAAACCACGCGGTTTGATACGGTATAGTACCGAACGCCAATTGGTAGAGAATGAGCCAAGTAAAATTTTGCGTCCACGGTTTTTTGCTTATTTGGCGGTGATTGCGTTGTTGATTGGGACGGGGGTTTATTTTTTAACCAGCCGTGTACCACTGCAGATTGATATTCGCCGTGACCGTAACCAGTTGTCGTCAATCAATGCGCAAGGTTTGGTAGAAAATAACTACATCATCAAAATTACCAATAAAACCCAGCAAAACCATGATTATGCGGTGACGTTGACACCACAACCCGGCTTAAAACTTGATAGTCGCTTTAAAACCATTCCATTAGAAGCAGGCGAAAGTTATGACTTCCCTGTCAGTGTGCTGGGCGATCCAAAAGTGATTACCCAAAGCAATATCCCTATCCAAATGCAAGTGGTGAGCGTGGATGATGGCGGCAAATATAAAGCGGTAAAAGATAACGTATTTACCACAGATAAATAAATTTAATTGCCTAAAGAAGCTGATTTTGATAATCGGCTTTTTTTGTGCCAAATTATTGGCGCACGTTATTGGGGCATGGGTTTTTCTGCTATACTAGCTTTTTGATTGTTATCTGCTGAGTGGTCTATGGCAACACCAACAAATTCTCCTGCTTCATCAACTTCTAATCAGTCGATATCCAAACTTTGGTATAAAAATTATATGGTTTGGATTTTTGTTATTGGTTTGCCGCTATTTGTGGTAGTCGCCTGTATCTGGTTCGTGTTTTACTCGGTGAGAATCCAAGACTCCACCGTGCGTGATGACTGGTACATGGATGGTAAGACCTTATATGCGGATGTGTCCAAAGACAAACTGGCGCATGATTTGGGGCTAACCGGTCAAATGCTGATTAGTCATCAGGCAGTCAATTTTAAACTTGAGGCGCCCGCTAGTGACAAGTTTAAAGCACCTGAGCAATTGGCAGTGGAGATTTCCCATGCCACCCAAAAGCAAAAAGACCGTGACATTATTGTCAAACGGTTAAGTGATGGCAGTTATGCGGGCAATGTGCAGCTAGATCCGTCTAAAGGCAAATACTATATTGTGGTGCATGACCCAGCCAATAGCTGGCGGCTGCGTGCGATTGAGGAATTGCCGATGGCGAAGTCGATTGCCTTTAAGCCACTAACTGCGTTTGATAAAAAATCTTAGTTTCAGTCAACTAATTAGAGGTACTGGGTTACAGGTACTAGGTTACAGCTACTTGGCTTCCTTGTACCTTTCATAAATATCCTCATCAGTAAAATGCTAAAAAATCTTGCTGGATATTTAGAAGCCCCTGCTTGTTAGTTAAAAAAATGGTAACTGAGGGTAAATTTTTAACAACTCTCCCAAATCCCCACTTGTCCTTCGTGCAATTTTGGCACACCGCCAAGCACGCGCCACGGCATGGTCGTGCCATGAAAATCACTACCGATAGACACCTTTAACTCATGCTCTTTAATCACTCTATCGACCATATGGCGGGTTGAAGTCGGCTCATTGCTGGCGGGCAATTCCACCGCATCGCCACCGCTACTGGCAAAATCTGCAATCAGTTTACGCACTTTGTTGGCGGTTAAATTATAACGGGTCGCATGAGCCAAAGACGCTTTGCCACCACACTCATGAATCAAATTGATGCAATCTTTAAGCGATAAGCCATCGAGTGCCACATAGCAAGGTTTATGGTCAGCCAAATAGCCGGTAAAGGCTTTTTGCACATCACTCACCAAGCCTTGATCCGCCATCACTTTGGCAATGTGGGTACGACCGACCGCTTGCGGATTACCTTTGGCTTGCACTAACACCGCCTGCCAAATCTCATCCATTGGGCGTTTAAAGGTACTTGCCACACGCTCGCACATCGCATAGCCGCGCGTTTCTCGATTGGCTTGGATGGCAGCGAGTTTGCTATGCATTGTTTCGATATCACCAAAGCCGTACCCCAATACATGAATCACTTTTTCATTTTGGGCAGGTTTTTTGGAGTAGCCGCCCATGACACGATGACGACAGCTGATTTCGACACCATGAATCAGCGTCATACCAAGACTTTCAGCGGTTTGGCGCGCCTCAAGGATACCAAGTACCGTATCATGGTCGCTTAAGGATAATACTTTCACCCCTTTATCATGCGCTTTTTGCACCACTTCGCTTGGGCTAAAAGTGCCATCTGAGCGGGTACTGTGGCAGTGCATATCAATCGGAAGTTGGGTATAAATAGGACTGCTAGACAAGATATCGAGATTTAAAGAATTCACAAATACGCCTTAATTACAAAAGCTGGTTGCCAACAATAGGACAAAAAGGGGTTAAGACAAAGAGGGGTTAACTCTGCGCTGGCTCGCTCACAAGGGCACGTGATTAATGAAGCAAGGAAAATCGCAAAGTTACTTTTCGATTTTAGCATATCCGTGTAAACTAGCGGCTAAGATTTTTGTTAGAGATGACTATGAGCGGTTTATTGGATTTGCTACCTTTACTGGCATTTTTTTACTTTTCCAAACAGCAAGGGGTATTGGCAGGTGCGGCGGCGTTATTGATTACCACACTGGTGGTATATGTCGTGCATTTTGCCCGGCAAAAAGGCAAGCTCAATAAACAGCAGTGGGTCACGCTGATTTTAACCGTGGGATTTTGTGGGTTAAGCTTAATTTTCCATGACGAAGCATTTTTAAAATGGAAATCAACCGTCATCAATAGCGTATTTGCGGTTGCCCTCATTATCAGTGTTGCGATAGGTAAACCGCTATTAGAACTGGCAATGAAAAATGTGTTTCGATTGACCCAATCGGGCTGGAATAGACTCACCCTTGCTTGGGCAGGGTATTTCTTGCTGATGGCAGGTTTGCAATATTATTTTGCGTTTTTTACCAACAACGATACCTGGATTAATTTTAAAAGCTGGGGATGGATACCGGTGATGCTCGTGTTTTTAATCGGGCAATTTGTGTTCTTAAAAAACCATCTAAATCCAGATATACAGCAACAAATCAATGATAAAGGAAAAAACTAAAGGAGAATATGGATGGCACTTTATATTATTATTGGTCATGACGTCCCTGATAGCCTTGAGCTACGCAAACAATTCCGTTCTGCTCATCTTGAGCGTCTTACGCAGTTAGATGAGCAGCGCCGTCTCATCATCGCAGGCCCTACGCCAATTGCGCATGGAGAGCCTGAAATGAGTGGCAGTGTATTGGTCGTGGATTTTGACAGCGATGAAGCAGTGCAAGCTTGGGCAAGTGAAGAGCCTTACTTATTAAATGGTGTGTATAGTCATGTGGATATCAAACCCTTTATCCAAGTTTTTCCTAAATCAGTGAGTTAATGTTGGGTTTAACAGTTGTTTGTAGTACAAAATTGGTAAAGTCTGGGTGGTGATAGGTGGTAAGCATGAAAAAATTAGTGGGCACGTTGGCAAGCGGCGCAGTGTTATTGACGGTATTACAGGTGACAAGCCTGACCCATGCAGCACCGCAAGTTGTCGTCACTGACCCAAAAACAGGACAACCACTCGCCAAACAGCCAGAGATTGCCTCAAGCGTTGCCAGTAGCACCTCACCCATGCAAAACCCCAAACAACCTACCCTTGCCCAGCTCAACCAGCCCACTGACAGCCAGTTGTCTAAAGCCAACCAACAACTATTGGCAAAAAATGCTGAATTACAAAACCAAGTCGATAGTTTAAATACGCAGGTCAAAGTACTTATCAATGAGCGCAGTGGACAAATTTTTATCTACGGGGCGGTCACTGCACTGCTCAGTGGGATACTTGGTATCGCACTGGGCTGGATGGTCGCGGGACGTAAAGGTCGTTGGTAATCGACTTTATAAGACTGACATTGACTTGCTATGATGCCAAATAACCAAACCGACTTGCCAAAAAAGCCCACCGTCGCCATCATTGGCGCGGGTCCTGCTGGCTTGATGGTGGCAGATTATCTGCGCCAGTTTGATGTTACAATCCACGTATTTGAACAAAAACCTTCCCCTGCCCGCAAACTGTTGATGGCCGGTAAATCTGGACTCAATATCTCGCACGCTGAGCCCGTTGATACCTTTGTCACACGCTATCAGCCCAACGACTGGCTAACGCCGCATATTGAAGATTTTAATGCGGCGCATATCCGTGATTTTATGACCCGCTTGGGGATTGAATCTTTTGTTGGCTCGACAGGTCGCATCTTTCCTACCATGATGAAAGCCTCGCCACTGCTGCGGGCGTGGTTGCAAGCGCTGCAGCAGGATGGTGTAACGTTTTTTTATCGGCATAGCTGTGACAACATTGAGGGCAAGCAAGCGACTTTTTCGGTAGTGCATGAAAGCGGTAACCTGACTGTTAGCAAAAGCTTTGATGCGATTGTGTTGGCAACGGGCGCGATGTCATGGTCGCGGCTCGGTAGTGATGGCAAATGGCAGGCATGGCTCAGCGATACAGAATTGACGCCGTTCTATGCCAGCAATGTCGGTATCTGTCGCCCACTGTCACAGCCTTGGTCAGCGCATTTGCACCGCGATTTTGGCAAAGCGTTAAAACGCGTGAAAGCTCAGGTGACGTTGCCCGATGGCAAAATTGAGCAGGGTTTTGGTGATATTATTCTCACCCATTATGGTATGGAAAGCGGGCTGATATATCGGCTCAATCGTGCCATGCGCGAGCAATTAAATCATACGGGCAAGGTATCACTACAACTTGATTTGCTGCCTGATGTGTCTGACGAAAAATTATTGAGTAGTTTAAAAAACCCCAAAAAACAATCGCTAGCTAACCTTTGGCGAAAGGCGGGACTTGATCCGGTCAAAATCGCCTTACTCAGAGAAATCGTCGCAAAAACGCACTGGCATGATGCCGATAAAATGACAAAGGCAATCAAGCAGTTAACGGTAGAATTCGATAGTTTTCGACCGATTGAAGAAGCAATTAGCTGTGGCGGCGGGGTAAAACGTACAGCATTAACCGAGGATTTTGCGCTAAAATCCAATCCTTATGTGTTTTGCTGTGGCGAAATGCTTGATTGGGATGCGCCAACGGGTGGCTATCTGCTGACGGCTTGTTTTGCCACAGGTCGAGCCGCCGGACAAGGCGTGGCGCAGTTTTTAGCGTTATCCAAAAAATTGACGCAATGCACTTGACGCAATGCATTGGACGCAATGCACTTGACATAAGGCACTTGACATAAGGCACTTATCGGCTGTGCAGATAGCGACTGTAAAAGTAGGCAAGCAGCAGCACGAGCGCACAAATCGGTAAGCAGACAGGCAAAAACAGCGGATTTTGCATACCGCCGAACACTACCATCAATGAGCCCAATGCCGCCAAAATTGGCGATATCACACCCAATAACATACTTTTGATATGACCTTGTTGCCATAATCGAAACACCGCAAAGTAAAATACCAAATACAGCAAGTAACTTACCACAATCGCGATTTCTGAGATATCCATATCGCCAAGCAGCTGACTTTTCATCACCACATAATGCACAGCCGCCCAAAACATAGATAAGGCAAAACCTAGCAGCGCTGAAGCAACCGATAGCTGATAGTTGGGCGAGACGTGACGCAATTGCGCGCTAAACGGAATCAATGATTTGAGCGCTAAAGAATGGGGCAGACGAATCAGCCCTAATACCAAGCCATTCACCGTACCCATCACCGAAATCACCACAAATACCAAAAAGGCCTTGGCAGCGGTTTCGCCAAATAATTGGGTTGCCACCACATACACGCTTTCATCACCCAATGCCATCACTTGCTCGGCGCCTAGATACGAGGTGAGTCCAACAAAGTACAGCAAATAGCCCAATAAAATCAACATAGGCGCGACGACTAAGGCAATGGGTAAATTACGTTTGGCATGTTTGATTTCCCCTGAAATACTGGTAGAGACCACCCAGCCATCAAACGAAAACGCAATCGGACCGATGGCGCCGAGCCATGCCAAAGACTGGGTCGCTTGACGCGCAGATTCACTTGGATGAGTTAACGCAGCCACAGGGTCACCATATACAAACGCCATCACCCCTAGCACAAATAACGGAATTAATTTAACGACAGTGGCAAAGACTTGGAAACGCCCTGCAAACACTGCTGCCATCACATTAAACAGATAACAAATGACAAACCATGTCAGACCGATGCCCATTTGTAATTCAAGCGATGCCTCTTTCACCCCAAATAACAGGGCGGTGTAAATACCTACTACCCACGTCACCACCACGCCAAGCGTCGGGTAATACAAAAACAATTGAAACCAGCCAATCATGGTAGAAAAATGTGGACTGACAAATTCATCGGCATAGCCAATCAAGCCGCCGTGGGCATCGGTACGTTTTGCCAGCTCAGCAATCGATAGCGAACCAAAAATAATCGCCACCGCTGCCAATACAAAAACCACCACGCCCAATGCCACATTGCCATTGGTATATTTTAAAACATTGTCTGCCTTAAAAAATATCCCTGAGCCAATCACAATCCCCACAATCATTGCCAATGCGGTGATTAGGTTATAACGCCCGTTACTTGATTGATTCATGTTGTTACCACACCCAAAAAAAGCTGCATGCCATGTTGCAACGATAAAAAATCAGTTATGCTATACCCCCTAATCGCTGTTTTCAAGTCTTGTATTAGTAATATTTTACTTAGCACTAACTTTTAGTTATTTATTATGGATCACTGATGCCACAATCTAGCCAACCTCCTGTCTCAAGCACTACCCCAGCATCAACCATTCAAACCGCCAAACTGCACTGGCAGTTAGACGATAACGGCGTGACTGTCCCCCTCTCTAGCGAATTTGATGATGTTTATTTTTCCAAAACGGATGGCTTGGCAGAATCTCGCTATGTTTTTATTGATGGCAACGACTTAGCCACTCGCCTCGCTAATTTGCGGAACTTTGAACGATTTGTCATCGGTGAAATTGGTTTTGGTACAGGGCTTAATATCTTGGCTATTTGGCAACTGTGGCAACAAATCAGACCTGACAATCACAGCCATTTACATATCATTACCACCGAAAAATTCCCCTTAAGCAAAACTGACCTTGAACAAGCGCTGAGCGTCTGGACAGCGCTTGCTGGGTTATCACAACAGCTCATTGACAACTATCCACCGCCACTGGCTGGCTGCCATCGTTTGAACTGGTTTGATGAACGATTGACGATTGATTTATGGCTTGGCGATGCGACGAGTAGTTTGTCGCAAGTGACTGGGCAAGGTAAAGTCGATGCGTGGCTGCTTGATGGGTTTGCGCCGAGCTGTAACCAAGAGCTTTGGTCAAAGGATTTATTGGCTCAAATCGCAAGATTATCCAAACCTCACACGACTTTGGCGACATTTAGCGTGGCAAGCGCAGTCAAACAGGGGCTAAAACATCACGGTTTTACTTTAGCCAAACGTAAAGGCTTTGGCAAAAAGCGAGAAATGCTCACCGCAAGCTTTCAACCTAAGTTAACATCCGCCAGTTTTTGCGAGCTTTATTTTCGCTATAACAAGAAAATTAAACCATTTTTTGTCACCCTACCCTTTACTGACACGTTTGAATCCCGACGTCGTCAGCGTCGAAAAGCCAATAACGTTAAAGGCTTTAAACTACCCAATTTTTCTGCTATTACAAAACCGCTGTCTGTGGCGGTGATTGGCGCGGGTGTGGCGGGGTTAAGCAGTGCGTATGCCTTAGCCGCCCGTGGACACAAGGTCACCATTTTTGATAAAGCGCAACCATTGGCAGGGGCATCGGGCAACATCCGCGGTTTTCTTGCGCCAAAACTTACCAGCCTAAAACGCCTTGAAACCAATCTACATGCGATTGGTTATTTGGCAAGCTGTCGATTTTACCCTTATTTGACCGCACAGACCGGTATTAACATCCTACAGACCACCGGCTGTTTGGATTTACTCTCACACAATCGCTTACATCTTGATGAAGTCAAAGATTTTCCCATTGAATTTGCCCGTTTATTGACCGCCGAACAAGCCAAAGCAAAGGTCGGTTATGAGATTGGGCAAGCAATATTTTTGCCCAATGCCGGATTAATCACTACCGCAAACTTTGCCAACGCTGTTTTATGCCACCCCAATATCAGCTTTCAAACCGAGGAATTAACCTATTTTCAGCAAGATTGCGACCAAATGCTATTAACATTCACTGAGCGTCAGCAGTTTTTTGATCATGTGATTTTGTGCATGGCATTAGACACCTGCGATTTTCTACCCACCGTCAAACGCTTTAATCACAGCCGTGGGCAAGTGACGTGGTTTGCTGTCGATGCGCATGATAAAGCACAGTTGCCAAAAATGCCGCTAAAGTATGGCAGTTATTACGCCAGTTTTAATGAAAACAGTAAGCTTCATGTCATGCTTGGGGCAAGTTTTGTTAGGGATACCTTGGATACCACGCCAGCAGTTGCTGACCATCAGATGAATGTGGCTGATTTGGCGTGTGCAGTGCCCGATTTGGTCAACAACACCGATATATTTACCGTCGAAAAAAACATACCCCATTGGCAGGGTCGCGCCAGTATCCGCAGCCAAACCGTGGATTATCTACCCCTAGTTGGGCAGGTGTGGCAAGCGGGTTATGAAAGCAAAAGCCGAGTCTGGATCTTTTCGGCATTGGGGTCAAAGGGCTATGCTTATGCGCCGATTTGTAGTGAGCTATTGGTCGGTTTACTGTGTGGGGAAATATTGCCGTTAGCTAACAACATGGTCAACAGTTTAAGCCCCAATCGCAAGGTCATTCGACGCTAAGTTATTTTCTCAGCAGTTTTTGATAAATCAAACTGCGTAAACTATTTGGCAATAATCGCACCGGTAAGCGAATGGCGAGATTTTTAAGCAATTGCGCAATAGGCAAAAACCCTTGTTGATAAAAGCTTTGCTGAATAGCCCACTCGTAACGGGCATACGCCAAGCCCCCGCGCCGTTCATACATCGCATCCCCTGCCCGTGCATACACCAGCACCTCGGACAAATTGGCAAACTGATAGTCAGCGACCAACAACCGCACCCACAAATCATAGTCTTCAAACAGCGGCGCATGCCGATAGCTACCGACCGCTTGTACCGCTGATTTTTTGAAGGCAACCGTCATGTGGTTGATAGGATTGCGCGACTTGGCTGCGGCAAAAATTGCCTCGTGTGAGGTTGGCACCGTGCGAGATTTTTTCCCCTGTGATAGCTGCTTTTCAAATTCAATGATTTGCCCGCCCAACACGTCAATTTCGGGATGATTTTGGATAAAGTTGATTTGCTGCTCAAAGCGGTTAGCCACACAGATATCATCCGTATCCATACGCATGACCCAGTCATGTTGACAAGCGTTTAGACCTGCATTCAAGGCTTGTCCAAGCCCGACATTTTTTGTTAAAGCGATAATCGTTAACGGTAGTTGCGGCTTAAACTCTTGTACCACTTTTTGCAATGCCACATTGATGGGACCATCAAAAACCAACACAATCTCATCGGCTTGGCGTGTTTGATTGACCAAGCTGGCTAGACATTCGGCTAGAAATTCGGGGTTTTCTTTGTCGTATAGGGACATCAATACAGAAAATTTCATGTTAATTCATCCAGCCAAGTCAATGCCACATCCTTTTTTACTTTACGCGCAAACCAATAGCCGTCAAATTTCGCCCGCTCAAGCTTTAATAAATCCAAATAAATCGGGCTATTGCCATTATTCACATTTTTGTCAAAAATAATCAGTCGGCGGTTATCATTGCTTAGGCGAATTTGATTGGTTAATTTTTCAGTAATTAGGGTTTGAAAAAAATGCTCATCAGGCACCAGTTTTTGACGGAAAAAATCACTGTATTCATCGGTAAAAGGCATAATTTTCTCCCAGTCTGCACGCGTCACTGAAAACCACTGTGAGCCAAAATAAATGGACGAGTGATAGGGTTTTACTTTTGCCACGCCTTGTTGCAGTTTGGTGATGATTTTGCCCGTCAATTGCCGTTGCCAGTCGCTGTCAGCATGGGGACTGTCCATAATAAAGCGATACGCATACTGTGGTGCCATCTCGCAGGTCATCATCGCCTGAAAATCAAACCGCTGTTGCCACTGTTTTTCTATCACTTCAAATGGTTGTAACACCACATCTTCACCGCTTAACAGGTGAAAATAAGCATTGTCCTCATTGGCAAACGCTGTTTCAAACAATTTTAACGTCGCTTCAATTTGGCTAAACCCGCCCCAACGTACCGATATCCTGTCGCTCAGCAAAACGACATTGGCTAGCTGTGCAGTCTGAGGGTCAGGAAAATAATCGGATTTAGCATCCATATGCACATAGAAATTGACATTGGGCTGAATTTTCGCCAGCTTAATAAAATAACTGATATCTTGATGGGCTTGAACCAGCACGGCGTGTTTTTTCATGCAGTTACCCTTTGAACTCATTTAGATTATCTGCGTCATCTAGATTTATGAGGGTAAAACCACGACTGCCAAGAAACTGATACGCATCAGGGAATTTATCCCACAGCGTTTGGGTATACACCATAAAAACTTGGGTGCGGGGGAATTCTTTGAGCGAGAACACGGCAGTGCTGATAAAGGTATAAATTTCAAAGCGTTGATAGGGGTTTTGTTGCAATGCCTCGCTTAGATAATCTTCAATGATTTTATCGCTATCAATCACTGGCAAAATGTGGCTAAAATCCAAGTTTTCTCGCGGGTGTGGACAAAATGCGTCAAGGTGAAATGCCTTGACCATTGTTTCTACAATATCAGCATAAGCTTTGTCACCGATAAAATTGTCGAGGGCTTGCCCCAATAACAGCCGTTTTACCGGCAAATTCTCATCTGGCTGATGGTCTACTTTATCAAACAAATAAACGGGATGGGTAGCGTCTATGATATTTTTTTCATGGGGAAAAATGGTGAAATGTTTTTTGGAGATAGCCAAAATACTAGGGATACTGGGATAAGTAATGCCCACGGCGTGTTTAAACAGTTGTAATGGCAAGGATTTTGGTAACGGTTGAAAATAGCTAGAATTGGGGAAAATATTAGCGGTGCCGTCATCAAAGGTATACAGCTGTTGGAATTTTACTTTAGAAATAACATATTGCAAAAACAACACGTCAATACTGGCAAGATAAACGTTTTCGATAGGTTTTTGCCAAATATCAAGCGTGTTAAGTGTGGTTTTGATGTGGTTTAGGGTGGCAAAACGTTCGCCCCAGGTTTTATTGTTTAGGTCGATAAAGGCGGATTTTTCGCAGACTTGCTCAAGTTGTTCAAAATAATAGCGGTGTTTGGGCTCGCTTTTTGAATGAATGCCATACGGCAAATAAAGCCCAATAAAGGGGGTACTGTGTTGCTTAATAATTTGCTTGGCAATCAACACTTGCAAGGGGGTGATACAAATAATGAGATTCATGGCGTTTTTTTGACCTTTTCCACCTGCAGCGTATAATAATATAACAGCGGCAAAATCACCACGCCACTAATAATAGTCGCATATGGCACCACCGCCAGTGATACGCCACTTAACACCCACAAGGCAAGCAAATATACCAGCGTTGAGATGACGGAACACAGCGAAATTTGGGCACTTTTGGCATGATAAAACAAAAAATTCACCAACAATAAATACGGAATCATCAGCGAAAACGCCAGTACAAACATCACCACATAATACTGGCTTTGGGCAAAATCTGCCCCCAATAGCCACGCCATCAATGACGACGGCATCGCCCAAGCCATGGCAGTCAACATAACAGGCACCATCAAACTTAGCCAAAACAGTCGATGCAATTGCATCACTGTCATGCGCTGCGATTTTAGCCGTTCATATAAGTGAGGCACCAGCGCAGAATTGACCGCCATAATCACAATGGTCAAGCTACTAGCGACTTGCACCCCTGCCGAATATACGCCTAGCTCATGACTGCTAAACCGCTGGTGAATCAACACTCGGTCAAGTTGCCCTTTGATGGTATAGCTTAACCCATGTAACAGCAGCGGCAAGCCTAGGGTTAAAATATAACCCAGTCCCAGTTTGAGCCGTTTTGGGGTAAAGCGAAATTTGATAGCAAATTGGTATTTTGCCCACGCCAACGCTGCCACAAAAGTAAACCCATGCGCCAAGATAATCGCGATAAGACGCTGGGCAACTTTATCCGTGGTATCGCCCGCAAAAAACTGAAAAATCAGCACCGTCCATAGCAAATTGCCCAAGGCTAAGCCCAGTTGGATGGTGAGATAGCTAAACGGGCGCTTTTGGCATTGCCGCAGTGCCAGTTGGTTTTGAATCAAGGTTTGCAAAAAGGCAGTAAAAAAGCAGTAAAATAGCAATTCACTACGTAACAGCCAACTAATCGCTGTGCCAATTAGCAGCACGCCCACGCTATATAGCCCGCCTGCCAATAAGATATTGCCCAGCCCATGCCTGCCATACACATAAAAATAACGGGTCAAAGCGCCATTTTGCGACAGGCTCATGGCGATTACAATAAATGCCGTGAGCGATAAATAATAGGACAAATCACCAAAGCCCGTGGTGCCTAAGACCCGTGTCAAATAGGGCAATAGCAAAAATGGCACAGCTTTGGCGGTCATCTCGCCCACCACATAAATCAGGCTGTCTTTGAGCAAGGCAGAGTGTGTTAAACGTTTGATTTTATTTAACATTACCTTTCAAGGACATCCCACGAGGTAGCGGTATTGGCGTGGATATCCGTTAGCACTTTTTTGCCCATTAATTCATCATAAAACTTCGGGGCAAGCCCAAAGCCAGGGCGAACGCTACGGATACAGCTTTCATCAATCACATCCCCTGCCGTCATGTCTTTGACAAAATACAGTGAACGGCGAAATTGCGCATTGCCGATTTCGCTTGATTTTCGCCCATAGTCCACTTGTCCGAGCGACTGCCAAGCGGTTTTGCTATCACGGCAGAGCGCGGTGAGTTCGTCTTTTTCCAGTGAAAAGCTGTCATCCGCCCCGCCGCCATTGCGATCTAGGGTGACGTGTTTTTCAATGATACACGCCCCCAATGCCACGCTTGTCACGGCGGTGGTGTTGTCAAGCGTATGGTCGGATAAGCCAATCGGCACGCCAAAACGGCGCTGCATATCGGTGATGGTACGCAGGTTATAGTCCTGTGCGGGAGCTGGGTAGCCACTCACGCAGTGCAATAACGCAAGCTGCTTGCAGCCGCCATCACGAGCGGCGGCAATCGCCTCGGCAATTTCGGTTTGGTCCGCCATCCCTGTGGAGATAATCATTGGCTTGCCGGTACTTGCTACATATTTGATAAGCGGTAAATCAATGGCTTCAAACGAAGCGATTTTGTACGCTGGCGCGTTCAAATCCTCGAGCAAATCCACCGCAGTAAAGTCAAACGGTGAGCTAAACATGGTGATACCGACTTTGTGGGCGTGCTCAAACAATGGTTTATGCCAGTCCCACGGCGTGTAAGCTTCTTGGTACAAGTCATATAAGGTACGCCCGTCCCACAGTCCCCCATGAATTTGGAAGTCAGCGGCGCTGCTGTTGAGGGTGATGGTATCTGCGGTGTAAGTTTGCATTTTGACCGCATCAGCACCGCACGCCTTTGCCATGTCAATGATACGGTAAGCGTTATTGATGTCGCCGTTGTGGTTGGCGGACATTTCAGCAATGATATATGGCGCATGGTCAATGCCGATTGGGCGATTGTTAATGCTGAAATTTTGATTCATATTTTGATTCATAGACACCCCGTTTTTTTCATATATACCCCACTCAGACCCACCCCTAAAATAAAAAATCTTGCGATTTTAATTCAAACTCAACCACATCATACACTTTGTCACCCACACCAAAATGCTGTTTTAACACACCTGTTTCGCTAAATCCCAATTTACGATGTAACGCCAATGACGCGGTATTATATGCCAGCACTTGCGCGGTGATTTTGCCAATGCCTGTGGTGTTGAAAATCCGTGCAATCGCCAAAACCCCCAACGCAAAGCCAAGCCCCTGCCCTTTTGCGCTATTAGGGGATAAATAAAACCCCCAACTGGCGGTTTTTTCATTCTGCCTTGATGAATTAGGATTTGATGAATTAGGGTTTGGCGTATGGGTATTTGCCAACTGCAGCCTCTGGTATTTATCCACCGTCATTTGGGTAACATTGACCAATCCCATCGGCTCGCCGCCTTTACTCCCATCCGTTTCAAAAACCAGCAAATGCACATTGGCACGGTCAAGCTGTTTGCCATACCACTTTTCATGGTCAGCAAGGGCAATTTCATCTTGCCCAAACATCCATTGGCGCACGTCAACGTGATTACGCCATTGCCAAATCATCTGGCTATCGGCTTGGGTCGCTTGTCTCACTTGACAATGTTGAAATTTTTGCGCAAATTCAATCCAGTGCGCAACCCGTTTCGCCCCTTGCCCATCGACCAACTTGGCAGATTGACGGCTGAATTTTTTATAATTGTCGGCCAGTTCGCTCAACAAGCGGGGCAATTGCTCATCCAATGTCGCCCTGTCAGTTACTACTTTGACCAGGTTTTTATCTGCCAACGCTTTGGCAATCACCTGCTGGTTATCGGCAAGCACGATCAGCACCATCGGCAAGCCCAAGCAACAGCGCTCCCAGGTGGTGCTGCCTGCAGCCCCAATCGCAAGGTCAGCATTTGCCATCAATTGCGCCATATTAGTCACATTGACAAGTACCGCACACGCAAAACTTGTGTGTTTGGCAAACCTTTGTACACTTTCGATATGCGGTGCGGTTTTGCCCATGACGACAGTCACGTTAAATGATTGCGTAGACTGGTGGATAAAGGTATTGAGACTTTGCAAAATCTTGAGTGTGATATTATCATTATCGACACCGCCAAGATTGACCAATATATTGTTGGGCGGCTGTACGCTTTTACGTCTATTTAGGCTCATCGTTCGCCAGCTGGCAAACTCATCACGTAATAGTGTATAACGTGTACCTAGTAGTCGCTGGCAATCACTTGGCACAAGCGGTTGATAATCTCCGTTTTTTCGCCCAAAATTTTGGTCGAGCAAAATCTCACAGTCGTGCGTTCTGTCGGCTAAATCGTCAATGGCTAAAATTTTAAGGTTTGGCAAAAGTCGTTTAGCTTGTTGCTCCCATTTTTCGCCAATCGCATAATGGTCGATAATCAGCCAATCTGGCTTTAACGCTTGCAAGATGGGTTTACACTCAGCAAAATCATCGCTTTCACTGGCGCCTAGCCACTCGCTATGGGCATGCTGTTTGATAAAATCTGCAATCCCACTTTTGGCTAACAGATGCACAGCAAAACCTTTTTGCCCAATCAAATCCGCCAAATGCCCGTCATGCTGACGACAAATAAACGAGATGTCATGCCCTTGCTGTTTTAACCGGTCAGCGAGCGTGAGACAACGCATGATATGACCGCTACCCATCGTTAAACTTGCGTCTGCTCGGACCACGATCTTCATGCTAGCGCCAATTGCGCTTGGTATAGACGCTCAGCAAATCGCCAATCATTTTCATCATCAATATCAACAACGCTGTATTTTGGCAACACATAGCCTAGGGCATGATTATGGATTTTATCCTCGCTGAGCCATGCTTCACGACTGCCCCAATAAAATTGCCCTGCGTCAAAATAAGCCTGCGTCAAATCTTGGGTTCTAGTAAGTTCATGTTGGCTAAACATGCTCGACACTTCACCGGCATCGCTTAATTTTAGTGAGCGTAATACATTGGATTCAAATTCTAAAACCGGAAAACAATACAAACTGTTGGATGACTGCCAACACTCAAAACTGTCGGTTAAATACTGCGATTTTAATAACGGCGTACAGGGGTATAGACAGCAGATATGGCTAGCTTTTGGCATGCTCTGCAGCACATGCCGAATCACCGCAGCAGTAGTGGCGTAATCATCGGCAAGCTCGGCAGGTCTTTGGCTGACAGTGGCACCATGGTGTTGAGCGATATCGGCAATAGCGCTATCATCAGTGGAGACAATAATCTGCTCAAACAGTTGGCTGTTTTTTGCCGTTTCAATGGCACGAGCCAGCATGGGTTTGCCACAAAAATCTTTGATGTTTTTGCGCGGAATGCGTTTACTCCCCCCACGCGCAGGGATGATACAGACCTTCATTATGCTAATGCCTGATAAATTGCATTGACCACTTGCGCTTGCGAGGCTTCGCTTAAGTCATAATATAATGGCAAACTAATCGCTTGGGCATAGTAGCTTTCGGCATGGGGAAAATCGCCTTGTTTAAAGCCCAGCTTGGCATAATACGGCTGGGTATGCACTGGAATATAATGCACATTCACCCCGATATTTTGCGCCCGCAAACTGTCAAACACTTGCTTACGCGTTTTGCCACTGTCCGCTGTTAGTTGAATAGGATATAAATGAAACCCCGAATAATTAGCAGGATTGCGATAAGGCAAAATAATCGGTAAATCTTTTAATAATTCATCATAACGCTTGCCAAGCTGATGACGGCGAGTGACAAAGTCATCCAAATAGTTCATTTGACTCACCCCCAATGCCCCTTGCAATTCGGTCATGCGATAGTTAAAGCCCAAATCAATTTGCTGATAATACCAACCACCGTCAGGTTCGTGGGTCATTAGATTGGCATCACGGGTGATACCATGACTACGGAGCAACTGCATTTTTTCCGCCAACACGGGGTCATTCGTTGTTGCCAGTCCACCTTCTGCGGTGGTAATGATTTTGACAGGGTGAAAGCTAAAGACGGTAATGTCGCTAAACTCACAATTGCCAATTGGTTGATTGTGATATTTGCCACCAATGGCATGAGAGGCATCCTCAATAACCTTAAAGCCATATTGTTGCGATAGCGCATGAATGGCCGCCATATCACAGGGTTCACCGGTGAAATGCACGGGAATGACTATTTTTGGCAAGCGGTTTTCAGCATCGGCAAGCTGTAACTTTTCTGCTAACGCGTTGATAGACATATTGAGCGTTAGCGGATCAATATCCACAAAATCAATGTTAGCACCACAGTACAATCCACAGTTAGCGGATGCGGTAAAGGTAATCGGCGTCGTCCACAGCCAGTCGTCTTTACCCTTTTCACCTTGACCAAGCCCCAATGCCAAACAAGCAATATGTAGTGCTGACGTCGCACTATTCACCGCCACGCCAAACTTTGCCCCCGTATAGGTAGCGACGCGTTCTTCAAACGCTGGTACTTGACTACCTTGGGTCAAAAAATCAGACTGTAGCACAGCGACCACGGAATCAATATCAGTTTGGGTGATATGCTGACGACCATAAGGGATAAATTGATTTGCCATAATATTTGCCCAAGGGGTTCGTTATTAAGTGGGTTTGTTATCAAGGGTTAGCGTTTAAATTTTACCAATTTTTGCTTTGTTGGTTTCAATCCATTCTTGGAGCTGCCCAGTTGTCATCCACTCACTGTTATTATCACTGGCGTACACAAAGCCTTCTGGCACCTTAACACCATCTTTGATACGCTCAGGCGTTTCATCCCAGCCATTAATCGCAGGCAAGATTTTAAAATGCTCAGGATATTCGTAGGTATGAAAAGAATCTTCGGCACTAATCATTTGCTCATGCAATTTCTCGCCAGGACGAATACCAATGATTTTTTGCTCAGCAGTGGCAGAAACGGCAGTTGCCAAATCTGGCATGGTCATAGAAGGAATTTTTTTGACATAAATTTCGCCGCCCACCATGTCGTCAAATGCATGCCAAACCAGCTCCACGCCTTGCTCAAGCGAAATCATAAAACGGGTCATACGCGGGTCGGTGATGGTCAGCACGCCACTGTCTTTAATTGATAGAAAATACGGAATCACCGAGCCACGACTTCCCATGACATTGCCATAACGTACCACCGAAAAGCGTGTGCCATGCTCCCCTGAATAGGCGTTGCCTGCGACAAACAGTTTGTCCGACGCCAATTTGGTCGCGCCATACAGATTCACGGGGCTAGATGCTTTGTCAGTCGATAAGGCAACGACTTTTTTCACCCCTTTATCAATACAGGCATCAATTAAATTCATTGCCCCGTTGATATTGGTTTTAACACATTCAAACGGATTATATTCGGCAGTGGGCACGATTTTGGTTGCTGCGGCATGTACCACATAATCCACCCCATCAAGCGCGCGATATAAACGGTCTTTATCACGCACATCACCGATAAAAAAACGTACACGCGGGTCGCCTTGATACAGTTTTGCCATTTCCCACTGTTTCATCTCATCACGCGAGAGGATAATCAATTTTTTGGGATTATATTTTTCAAGCGTCATCGGCACAAAGGTATGCCCAAATGAGCCTGTTCCGCCTGTCACTAGAATGGTTGAATTGGTTAACATAGTGCACTACCTATTATGGCTAAAGTTATTTGTCGCAGTTTATCTAGCCCCAAAACCTGTCAGCATGGTTTGAATGGTTTTGAGCACAATCAAGATATCTAATGCAAAAGAAATATGTTTAATATAATAAAAATCGTACTGTACCTTAAGCGCTGTCTCATCGGTATCACTAGCATAGCCTTGTGTGACCTGCGCCCATCCAGAAATACCGGGTTTGACGATATGTCGATAATTATAAAAAGGGATGGTTTTTTCAAAGGTTTTGACAAAACTTAGCTGTTCGGGTCTCGGTCCAATCAGGCTCATATCGCCTTTAAGCACATTCAAAAATTGCGGCAGTTCATCGATACGGGTTTTACGAATAAATTTACCGACTTTAGTCACACGCGGGTCATTTTGTTGCGCCAGTTTTGCCCCGTTTTTTTCTGAGTCAAAGCGCATACTGCGAAATTTATAAATTTTAAACAATTTGCCGCCTTGCCCGACCCGCTCTTGGACAAATATGGCCTTACCTGGACTTTCCAACCGTATCGCAATGACAGTTATCAGCGCAATCAGCAATACAAAAGGCGAGACCAATAAAATCGCTATAATATCAATCAGTTGTTTAAACCATAAATAGGTTTGCGATGGCAGCAATGAACCCAATTCGTTTTCATACAAATGATGAATCGGCAGACGACCCGTCAAAGACTCATACACTTGGCGATTATTATACACCGGTCTGCCCTGTAACGTTTGTTCGGTTAAAAATCGTTGCCAATCTTCATCGAGTGCAGGCGATGACAGGTCTGCTACTATGGCTTGCACTTTTTTGGATTGTATGGCATCCAAATGCGGCTTTTCAAGGCGCAGCCAATGGATTTGAAAAATCGCTTCAAAGTTTTGACAATGTCCCAGTGGAATATACGCCATATAAGGTTGATGCGCTTTTTGCTCAAGTAAAAATGATAAAAAGAAAAACACTACCCCGATTGCACCCGATAAGCCAAAATAATACAGCGAATACGGCAACCGAAAAACGATAATCACCATGCCTAGCAGCATCATCACCAACAATAAAGTTGGCAACACAAAGCTGATGGAGCGTTGACCTGGAAACTGGGTGAGTTTGCGCAGACCAAGGGTAACTAGCAAGACACCCAAGGTGGCTAACACCATACTATTAAATTCAGTAATGAGCCAGCGCCCCTGCAAAAAGCGCATTCGCCACATCAGCAAGGCGGGCAACACCACCACAACCAACCAGCCCACGATGAGGCGGAATACAAGATTTTGCCATAACAAGAAAATTACCCGCTGCATTATGGTTTAAGTCCTGTTTTTTCAGGGTTGGCGTCACGCCATTGTTGAAACTCACGGTATAAAGCTGCAAATGTCGCAGGATCTTGTTTGGCAAGGTTACCCAAATCGGTCTCGACATTGTCACAATCCGACAAATCTTTGACCATGACACAAGCCGCTTTGATATGGGTTAATGCCGCTTGCTTTTCACCTTTATAGGCTAACAACTGTGCATAAGCTAATATATTATACTGGGAAGAATCGGTATTTAGCACCTCTTCAAAGATGGCTTCTTTGACGCTTGCCTGATGGCGATTAATCGGCACTTGCATGGCAAGGATACGGTCATGATACGCGCTAAAGCCAAACACCTCATTTTGGTATTGAATGCCAACATCTTGGTTTAGATGATTGGTATGCTTGATAAAGCGATTATAATCCAAATAATTAAGATGAAAATATTGCCAAATATAGTAGCCTGATAACATTGCCAAACCAAGCATGACAACAGACAGGGCTTTTGTTAGTTTGGGTTGCCACACAAGTTGCCATTTGGGCTGATCAATCAACGCCAAAAATAAGGCAAAAACCGCGAGATAACGAAAATACCATAACGGGTATTCGACACTGGCATACAAGATACTGGCAATGACAAACGCCAGTGCAATCGCGCTTTCGCTACTATGGCGCAGATGAATCGCCCGCACCAGTAGCCAAACAATCGGTACAAAACAGAGCGCGCCTAACACCCCTAGCTCCGCCAAAATCATGGTGGCAAAATTATGCGAATGGTCGGCAATCTCTGGCCATTTAAAATATTGGGCATAATCAACGCTTGCGCCCATGTAGTTGTTCCAGCCGACCCCGGTGAGCACATGGTCATGAAATATCATCATGGCGCGTTCGCTCATCGCCGAGCGGTTCCCCTGCCCGCCCGCCATACGGCTCACCGCCCCAAGCTGATTGGCGCTGCTATAATTACTAAGCCAGCTTGCGCCCATGTAGTACAGCACAAATACGACAAGACCAAAAACGCTAGCCGATAATTTGCTTTTCCACGCTATCGGCTGGGTCAAAAAGAAAATGGGAATCACCGCCAGCATCATCACCAGACCTGCCCGACTTTGGGTCAAGGCAAGTCCGATGGTAAATATCACAAACAATACCATCAAGCCAAACCGCGCATATTGTCGGTATCGACCCATCAGCCACTGCGGTGCATTTAACCTTTCTTGAAACGACTGCTGCAGTTGATAAATCACCCCACACAGCGCCAGCACAAACGCGTAGCCTGCGTGATTGGCTTGTCCAAAGTTGCCGTCATAGCGTCCGCCATTGGCGTTACCACGCGCAATCACCCAGCCTTTATAATCAATCTGATAGCCGCTCATCTGCATCATTTGAATCATAAAGGTGATGATTGCCATGAGATATACCGCAATAAACAGGCGGTTTAATAAATTCGCTTTATTGTCAATGTTTGTCCCAACGACCGCGGTCAATGCCACCACCAGCAAGCTTGTCACGGGGAATATCAGCGCATCGGGGTAAGCGATATAGTTGAATAGTGGCTGACATACAATCAATAGCGCTAGCAACAACCAAGTAAGTACAGATTTGCTAACCTTTGTAATCGGGTTTTGCCAAAAAAAAGCCGCGATTGCCAAACTCACAAACCCAAATGCGGTGGCATTGACGACAAAATCTCGACCGAGCGGCGAGTGCCAAGGCATGAGGTACGTCAAAATGGCTAAGCCCATCCATAGGGTAAATAGACGAATATCTTGATTGAGGGTTTGGTTTGATGTCGATAGTAGCATGGTGTTTTTCGTGGGCTTTAAACGCAAAAATGCTAAACGGGGTAGTTTAGCATTAAAATTAATTACACACTATAATTTCACTTCCTCACCAAAAATAAAAAGGGCTAAAACTTAGCCCTTTTTATAAAACACTTAAACATTTATAGTAACTGTATTATATACTTCAACTAGAGTTATTTAGTCGTAGAAGTCGTAGAAGTTGTAGTAGGATTACGACATTCCGAAGGTACATATTTATACATAGCTTCAGTAGTAGAACATACCCAAGTTACATTACCCCCTGTATAAGTAGGTGTCATAGTAATAGGAACTGATTTTGCTGCTTCCGTAGTATTAACTAAGATTACGCCAGTACTATCAGTACACGTAGAGGATGCAACATTTTTTGTTACTCCGCCAGCAGTAGCATTAATCAGTTTAACTCCTGAACAGTTACCGGTACTAGGAATACTAGTACCACCAGCATTCATAATATTTTCTGATACAGTGGCTTTCATCGAAGCAGCAGTTGAAACTGCTTCTGTAACACGTGCACGGGTAGTGTAATCAGTATATGCTGGAATAGCAATCGCAGCCAAAATACCGATAATCGCGATAACAATCATTAATTCGATAAGGGTAAAACCTTTTTGAGCGTTCATAATGAACTCCTATTTTTGAGTGTATAAAATGGATAACCTAATCATATAGTTAATTATATAGCCTGTCATCCAAGTAAATGAGTCAATCTGCAAAGTTTGGCTAACCATCACTTTGCCTTGGTAATACAATCACTGCAGTTTGTGTGCCAATTTCTTTTTTTAGCCAAGTTAACAATAATATGCCTTCTACTTGGCGACTAATTTCACACTGACTTAATATACCAAAAATTATTTAAGCGTAAAGTTTTTTTAACCATCACAATTTATTCATCTATCCATATGTTATTGTCAAAGATATGACAATCTTTGTCAGTATTTTATGTCAACCAACATGAATGTTGTCCATGCTGCCAAAAATTGTTCAATGTCTAGCTTGATAAGCTAGTTATTCCACTCTTGACCTGTACCACATGAGGTATTTCGGCATTTTATCCCTTGCGCGTTTAGCGTGAGCGTACCATCATTTGCCATCTGCGATGAACTAATAGGTGTGGCTGTAATTGTCCAACGGTCAGTGAGGGGGGTGGGTGCTAGGGTGATAGTATATAATGCTGTACCACTTCTAGGGAAACTCCCATCTAATCCTGTGCCTGCGTTCGTGTAACTGCCTTGTGCCAGTTTACGTGATTCAATTTGCGAGGCGATATTTTGCATCTCTGTCATCATATCAGTGCGTTTGGTTTTGATGACGTAGCGTTGATAATTGGGATAAGCAATCGCCGCCAACACACCGATGATAGCCACCACTATCATAAGTTCAATTAGGGTAAAGCCTTTGTTGGATGTACGGTTCGCTGTTATCATTAAAGTTACCATTTTACTGACCCTGTTTCGTTACATGTAGCTTCTAAGCTAAACGTCGACGATTTATTTTTACATTGGCGACCTGCACTAGTCATTAGTAGTCGTGACGCCCCATAATTTGCCAAACTTTGGCTAGGCTCTGCAAACATCACCCAACTAGCGCCTGTTGCACTATCGACTGTAGTCGCTGAATCCGAGCCTACCAGTGTAATTTCTTTACTAGCCGTACTGCTCCCGTCCAATACTTTGATAGTGTACCGCGTATTGGTACTATCAGGTACATTAATGATTTTGTTGTTGGCATCAAATGTATAACTTATCGAGCTACCAGTCGCTTTTTGGGGCATAAATCCTTTATAAGTCAATGCCTTGCTGCGCCAACGTTCTAACTCAATTTCAAGTTGCTTCATCCGCGCTTGGGTTTGAGCTTCAGCATTCTTGATGGTATATTGGCGATACGATGGTATCGCAATAGCTGCTAAGATAGCCACCATCGCTACTGTTACCATCAATTCGATTAAGGTAAACCCTGACTGCACCTGCCGCATAGTGATTCCTTTATCTGAAAGTCTCATACCAAGTTCTAGGTGTTAGCGTATAGCGTTCTCTATACAGATACTCAGCTGCTGAGCCATCGCCGCCTTGCTGAGTGATTAATGTATTGCCACCAGCCAGTTGATTACTTTTTATCAAACTACTATCTTTGCCGCTATCTGTGCCATAATCAAAGCGATTATTGGCTCTATCTGCCAAGATGACATTACCAATCAATAATCGGATATTTGTTTTATTACTGCTATAAGGTCCCAAAGTCAACTCTTGAATGCCTTGCCCAGCCCGCAAAAATCCGCCTGTACCTGTTTTAGAATCGGCATCGGTACAGATACCCCATGGCAAGCAGTATAGTTCTCTCTCTGAGCCTCCCACTACTTTAGCAGAGCAAGGATCGGCTGTACCATAAGACATATCTGGATTGTAGACGGTCGTGTAGAGCATACTATTCACCACTTCGGACTTGCCCACCCCTTTGTTATACAATACATTACTATAGCCATCAAATCGCGTTAGCGGATAATACCAGCCTTTTTTGCTACCCGATGTCATATTGCCAATTGCTGTGGTACGAGTAGCACTTGGCACAGGTATGGTAGTACCTAAAGCCGTTGGTATATTGGTAAGGTCACTATCACTCAGGTCAACAACAGTCTGTTTGTTGGTGTTGGTGGTCGTAAAATCTTTGGCAAAGAATATACTGTTTGCCTTGGTGATATCAGTATCTATAAGACCATACACACGATCAGCATTAGTGCTACTTGTACGTATTTTTGATAGTGGAGAACTGCGATCACCTGAAATGACGTTTACTAGCGCAAACAACGCATTGTTTTTTTGCTCATTCCTATAAAAACTCACCACAGGACGCTCATATAGGCGAAGGTTGAATTTGGCATTGGTATTGGCAGTGATGGCACCTGTGGTATTGGCGACAGGATAAATTGGTTGTAACAAGCGAGTAATACGCTGCCCAGCAAAGCCCGTCTGTTTAGTACCGACATAGTTACCACTCGAATTCTTTTCATAGATGCTATCACCTGCGTTGGTGAAATCTGCACGGAACACTTGCCCTGCCAAGTCTGCAAAATAAATATGATCAACAAAGCCATCATTGTTGCGGTCTAGTGTGGTAATACCACCTACAATGCTACTATTAAGATAAGGATTGGTGGTGTTCGCGCCTACACTGTTAGCTGACTTAGTAGCCGACCAAATAAGTGCCCCTGTTTTGGCATTTATCATATAGACGGCATTGCCCGCAGTTTTGGTCGTCGCTTTGGTCTTACAACTGTCTGACCAGACCTTGATATTTTTACGCGAGCCTTCGGCAAGGGCTGCATCGGCTGTTGCTTCGGCAGTAGTTGGCGATGTGGCGCCTACTTGAAAGTCTTGCGCTTCATAACAAGGATCATAGCCACCACCAAAAATCAGCACGTCTGTCCCCGTATCCGTGCTGCTCGTTGTGGTCTTAATTTTTGCTTTGGTAGGTTTTGACCAAATTTGTCCCATATCAGCAAATCCAGCGGTCGTTGGGGTGATATTGAACACAATACTAGGCGTACTATAATTGTTCAGATTAAGTCCATAGAGTCCTGTACCACCCAACCTTAGCCCACCATACGCAAAAACACCTTTTTGGGTACTGCCACTACCTGAGTTATCAATATTGACTTTTTTGTTGGAGAAGTCATATTTGTAGTCGGCTGTGACTAGCCAAGGGGCATCAATCCCTGCCACGGGAGCACCAATGCTACTAGAGGTTGTCGAGTTAATTTTCGTTGAGTCTTTTTCAAGTGCATACGGTTGGTTTTGCAACATAGTACGAGGAATAAAAGCAAATACCTCTTTACCGCCATTGCCATTACCATAATTATCGGCATTCACCAGATGCAGTGCGCCTTCCATCGAACCAAACAACACATAGTCGTCTCGGGTATCAGTAACGCGCCCATCATCATCTAGTGTCGCTGAGTAAGAAACGGCGGTTGGTGCTGAGTGCAGCGTTGCCCCTACTACCTTTGTGGCAGATGTAGCATTATCAGCAGTAGTCAGTGTCAGTCCGCTTAATTTTTGTACATCTGTCCCTGTGGTAGCAAAGGATACATTGCTAAAACCCAAAAAATTAAGGAGCTTTGCGACGTTATCAAGGGAGTAAGTACTGGTGTCATTAAATGTGTTACTGGTAGTGATTAAATTGCCATCTAGGGTCAACTTACCGTTGGTATTGACCGCAAATTTCCGTAACTTAGTAGTGGCTGCGCCTGTGGCTATTAAATCTTCAATATAAAGTGTGCGCACTGAGCTCACTCCTGTATTTGGGGTGTTTAGCTGGGCATAATAACCACCTGACGTGACTGAGTTATTACTATTTTGATAGTCTATATCGCTCCATAAGTCTTGAGTAGTCTTGACTAGGTTGCCTGCCGCATCGGAGAATAATGGCTGTTCATTTTTGCCATACAATGTACCTTGATTTAAGTTATATTTCTTGACATTGCCTGGCCAGATAGCTCTTGCTTCGGCAACTTTTGCTTCGACCATTGGGTAATAGGCGACTGCAAGTTGACTATCAGCACGGTAGGGGTCATCAGGGATGGTTATGGTGCCTGATGGAGTCGCAGGAATGGTTTGATTAAGGTCACTGACAAAGTTAACGATACTATTAATGACATCTTCGGTGGATTGGGCTGAGTAAAAGCCGCCTTCACCATAGCCGCCTACCCCTATTGACAATAAGGGATTGGATTTAGCGCCCCAGTTACAAGTATTTCGGATATCACCACTTGGCAAAAGACTACAATTAAAGTATTTGGCAGTTTTATCTTGATATAAATAGTTGCCTGCAGAATCTTTTACCGGTAGAGCAGTCACTTGATCCAGTACAGGCATTTTTAACGTTTTTAAAATATCGTTATAGGCAGAAACATTATAATCCGAACCAAAACCTACCACTGCTGTTTTAATATTTAATCCCATAGGGTTGCTGGTTTTAGTGCGCAATGCTTTGGCAAAAACACTAATCGCATTCCAGCCTGAATCACTACTACCAGTGAGCGTTCCTGTAGAAGGAATATTGAAATCATTACCTTTGCTGCCTAAGGCTAGTTTCATAAGTCCACTAGGATCACTGTTGTTATTGGGCACACCGTCAGTCAGGAAATAGATGCCTTGTCCATCGCATTGGGAATTTGTGCTACTTAATGGGGTTTTATATTTATCAGAGTTTTTTGCATCGGCATATGAGTTGGGAAAGCCACTATCCGAACGGGTACCCATATAATAGTTACCATTGTATCCAGACAGTGTACCACTACTGCCTTTTACAGTTGTACCTTGGATGAAATTGGAATACCAACCCTTCCAATTATTACAAGTTGCACCTACCCAACTATCACATTTAGCGTAATTATTATTACTTCTCACAAAATATAGTTGGCTATATAAGGCAGTTGTTTCACCCATCATATAGCCACCTGCTTCTGCATAGGCATTGGCTGAAGGTGTGCCATTGTAGGCTGTCAATCCGGCAATCGCGTCTCTTATCTTTTGACGCTGTGTATCATCTAGCAATGCTGCTGGCACTAGGATTTTACCACTGATACCATCTGCGGTGAACGCTTCATTATTACTATCACTTTGTGTTGAAAATTGTCCAATTCCAATTGAGACTTTATTAGAATCTAAGGCAGTGCTGTCCATTAACGTAAAAATAGCATCTTTGAGCCTCGTAATACGGTCATAGAATTGCTTGTTTTTATAAAAGTAATTACTAGTATTAGTCAAACCTGTTGTAGTGGGGGCAGCTTCTAGTGGAATTTTACAATCTGTTTTGGAAGTAGAACCATCACTTGTACTACCACATTGAAACCACTTGCCTGAGGAATCTTTATAATAGTAGTAGTTAGGTATATTATTCGTAACCTTGCAAAAATAGCGTTTATAACTTGGTGTAGTTGTTGAATTTTCATAACTATAAGAGGAATAAGTCACACCACTTGGTAAATCACATGCCTCATAACCCACGTTTGACTGTGTAAGCCCCATACTTCCAGAGGTATCAAGCATCATAGTAATGGTAACTTTACCACCTTCAGCCGCCTTATAAATCTCCAAGTCCCCAACATTTTTTTGAACCACATCTGCCTGTGATAGTGGCATGATACCGATAGATGCCATCGCCACCACTAGATATTTTAGTGATGGTAATAACCGCTGAACAGAAGACGGATGACGCTTAGTAATTTTCATATTATCAATCCTTTCTTTATAATCAAACCTAGGTCAACGAAGGCTTTCATCATGACAGCTGACACGCTGTGTCAAGCGAGCCTCTGCCATAAGTGATACATTTGATACCTTCGGAGTTGTTCTCAACGTCAGCTTGCTCATATAACATCTTGGTTGGTGTACCTGCATCATGCAAACAAGTTAATAGTGGAATCTTACCATCGGCCATTGGCACACTGGACTTGGTAAGACAACTGGTATTACTACTATCTTTGGGTGGATTAAAAGCTGGCAATACGGAGGTGGCACGAATATTAAATTTAAATTTTTTACTAGAGCGGTTTTCTACTTCTTTGCCAATCACCACATTGGAGAATACTTCATCATCATTCGACCCTACTGGTATTGATACGCTCATCTGTGTCATTACCGTATGGCGGGCACTGGTGTATCCTGCTGGGCTGTTATAATCACAGATACCATTATTAAGACCACTCCATGTCCCACCTGTGGAAGTATAAATAGTGGCATTACTGGTCAAGTATTTGCGCGTACGCGGGTTATAACAATAGATGAACTCATTGCCTTGGTTGTCTGGGTTTAGTAAAAAGTGTCCAAACACACCCGATACGCTCATTACATCTTTATACTCTTGCGAACTAGGGCTGCCATTCAGCATATTTTCTAATTTTTGATTGGCACTGTCAGAAGATTGTAATAAAAGTGTGTTGATTTGGTCGGCGGTTGCTGTCTTTAAATCAGTACTACTACGGCGGACTGCCATCACACCTGCCAACATAATTAGCACCAAAAATAATAACACCACAATCAGAGCCGCTCCTTGCTGATTAGGGCGATACAGCACTACAGGTGGTTTAGCGAGTTTGGTATGGCAATGATTGGGCATACTGGTCGGCATACTGTACATCTCAAGTTGCTAAAAAACGGCTGAAAATAGGATAAATAATGGTGAATACTAAGGCGTCACACTAATAACACGGGCATTGCGTAGTAGTGTGGTTGACTCATAAGTAGTACGTACCAATTGTTTGCGTGTGGTGTCTGTTTTTAACTCATGGGTTTGACCTAATAATGTAAAGCTAGTTTTATCACTACTACCTACAATAGGCGTACTACCTCTCACTATCAGCCCAACACGCACCGCCACAATCGATGGATGCGGTGATGTTGTAAGACTGATATAAGTAGAGCTTGGCAAGTACATGATTCTATTGGTTGCGTCTTGAACACCTAATAACACTTTAAATTGATCGACACCCGTAATCAGTTCATTACCACCCGTTTTATAATTTGCACTTAAATCCGTAATCGTTGCACCATCAATTCTACCTGCATCACACACCAAGGCAAGATTTTTGACTGCCCCTGTACTGGTGTCACCCGTCACTTGTCGCACAAAATAGCGCTCAATCACTTTTGTATTTGGAGGGATATCTACGCTTTCACAATCTGACATCGTTTGCCCTGTGGTATTGGTAAACTGTATAGTCAGTTGGTCACTATTGATATTATTAATATTTGAAGTACTAGTAAACCCTTTATCACCTGCGGTATGCGTCAAAAAAGGGAGTATTATTGTATCAGTCACCCCTAGATTTTTTAAGGATAACACGATACCGCCATTTTCGGTGGTATCCGTTATTTTATTTACTGAGTTTCCAAGGTTTGCCAAACGTATGTGAGCTTCTAACTGCTGAAGTCCAAAAATACTAGCATCTTGCAGCTCACTGCCACTTTTTTGTGTTGTAGTCGTTCTGACATTGGTTAGATAAATTTGGATAACGGCAGCCGATATCAGCAATCCTAAGACAATAGAGATCATGAGTTCGACAAGGGTAAAACCTAATTGAGGCGTGTAGTGACGATTAGAAGTCAACATCATCAATAAGCCTCCAGAATAAAGCACTGTGCACCAGAGTTGTAAACACCATCTGTATTGGCACAGTCATTATTGCCCGATCCTAATGTCGCTGTAGTTGTACCCCAGCTAGTTACAAAACATTGACGCGCCTGGCCTGAGACTGTTCTTGTCGTAGTGACAGTGCCAACGGTCGTAGTAGTGGTTGTTGTACCCGTGCCTGGACAAGTCACCATTGAGATAGTTAACTCATTATCATTCGCATATTGCTTTAGCGTTAGCGCATCTTTCGTCGCTGTTTGGTTTATCGTACAAGGCGTTGGGACAGTACTATTGTTTGTCATACAACTATCTTTGGTAATAGATGTGCCATCCACTATAATAGCAGTGGTCACCGCACTTGAATTTAATGCATCACTAAATTTAGCGATGCCAGCAGGATTCGCTCGCATCATTTCTGCGCCACCCCGCATGACAGTTAATGCTCGGGTACGCATCAAGCTCTCATCGGTAGCTTTGACTGCGGTCATCTGCATCGCAGTAAATCCAAGCACCGCGATTGCTAACAACATCAATGCCACCAGCACTTCTATTAAGCCAATGCCTTTTTGTGAGTTCATGAACACGTCCCATTTTTGCTAGTGACAATATTACTGCTTGCATCGACCATGATGGTATATTTATCAGACCCAGCGCCATAACACACTGAAAAATTGGTCGAGCTATCTGTGACAGTGCCCGTTCCGGTGTCCCCTTGGTAAGCTTTTTTATAAGGGGTAAAACTAACTGCAGTTAAGGCACTCGGGCTAGCGGTAATCGTCAAATTTTTGTCTAGCGTATAGTCAGACAGCATTTCATCAGCATCTGTTGCCGACCTTTTTACATACAATACAGTGATTTTTTTGCTTGATGAGCTATTGGTTAGCACTACCCTAGTAGATCGCTGAGCAATCATTGCTTGGGTTCTTGCATCTTTTAGCGCAGCTTCAATGATGTTTGCCCCATCTTTGATTCTGGCTTGCTGAATCTGTCGTTGCATACTAGGTGCTGCCATCGCCGCAATGATAGCTATAATTGCAATGGTGATGACAAGCTCAATCAGCGTAAAACCTTGGTCTCGGTCACGATGATACTGTCTTTTCAAAACTTTCATCACGATACCCACCCATACCCCTTGATAAACGACCTATCATACCATGTTTACTAGCACAAACCATTCTAACATTAAAGCAAAAAACATACCTATTATCGCAGTATTTTTGTTAATTGTCATACCTAAAGCTTACTACCCATAGTTTACCTGAGCCACTTATCGTTGCTAAGCGAATTAGGACGAAAGGGCGCTCACGTATTATCAAATCATTTTTAGCTTAGTATTTTAAAGAATCCTTCCAATAACCCACTGGTAGCCCGCCTTTATCTGCGAGCTTTAACGGTATGGCGTTGCAACTTTGGTCGCAAAACAGTCACAAGCAGGACCTAATGCAAAACCTTACCATGCAAGACTGAATACGCATGAATATGGGAAGATGGGTGATAATTCGTGAGTAGATTAGCCAATTCAGACAAGGTGGCGCCTGTCGTCACCACATCATCAAACAAAATCAAATTTTTGCTAGGAGGCATATCTGTTAGAGAAAACGCATCTTTGATATTATCCAAACGCTCCTCTCGGCTTAGCCCCTGCTGGTGAGGTCGCTCGAATCGCTGCACACCCGTAAAAACAGGGATTTGCCAATGAAAGCTTAGATAAGCGGTTAACATGGCAAGCGGATCGAAGCCGCGTTGCCGAATGCGCTGTAAACTTGTTGGCACTTTAATAATTAAAGAGTTTTTGGAATGACAACCTTTGGGAATATTAAGCTGTCTGATAGCTTGAACCAAAACGGGCAGATGATGTAACTGCTGCCCATTTTTGTACCCAAGCATGATTTGATTGAGGGGATATTGATAGTAGCTGCTGGCTACGCCACGCAGTGACGTTTGGCTCAATTGCAAAGTAAAGCATGACGCTGACCATGCAAACCGGCTATGGCATGGCTGACAAAGAAATTGCTGTCGATTGAACCAATGGTCATGATGACGCGGTGCTAACTTATCAAAGCCTGCTGCAGCGCAGTCATTGATGCCACATAGTTGGCAACGGTGATGAGCTTTCGCTTGATATACCAGCGCCATGGCAAAGGGCAATCGCCACCAAGGCAAGGGGGCTATGATTGCCATAAACGCAGTTAAAGCCCTTTAAAATCATTGAACATGATACCAATACCAACATTGGTGCTCTTATGATTATAGTCTTGGATATTTTCACCATAGCCATGGAATACTTGTAAAATCGCTTTCATGCCGCCTGTCAATGGATAGGCGTAGTCCACCTGTATAGCGCCTTTATTGGTACTTGGATTATAACGCATCACACCGCCGACTGTGCTTTGGTCATTGAGCGGATACAACCAACGCACATCGCCATAGCCCATGTAGTCCCCGATATCTGGGTTATCCGAGTCTTTACTGTTTTCATATGCGATGAGCCACAGTCTTGGAATCACGGTGAGTTTGCCCCACTCCGTCCCTGCCATCGCATAGATACGATTCCAAGAACGGGATAACGGGTCTGATTGTCCATTTGATTCATGCACGAGCCCCGCGCCTAACATTCTTAATGACCCATTTCCAGGCAGATTACCCTTGATAGGCTGTGTCAAAAATATCTCTGGCTGATAATCTGAGCTGCGAAAAGGTCTTGAATACTTACCATTGTACACCTGCCAATAAGACTGCTGGGTATAGCCAAGCCACACATCGGCATTGGTATCAAACACATCTTGGGCAAGCTTGGTTTTCATTGAAATTTGCAGCTTGCTATCTAGATGCTGAAGAGAATCTTTCGATGCGCGAACATGATCTTGGGTGGGTGAATGAATATCATAGTTTGGCGTCGCGTTGTACCAAAGCGGCATGACATACATGGGCAAATGTGGACGTATCGTCAGTATCCCTTTGGGATCATTTTTATCCAAGTCATATAACACACTCAGTGGCGTATATTTTTCCACATCCGTTGCAGTCACCCCCACTTGTTTTAAGATGGTTTTGTCAAGCTTGTTGGGTACCAAATGATCCAGTTTTTTTTGCTCGTTTTTAGTGGGAGTCGTGACGGTTGTCGTTTGATCCACGGCTAACACGGGCACTGCTTTACCTTCTTTGATACTCACTTTCAAGGTTTTGGCAATATCAAGGGGCGCCTTGGCTTCGGGTTCGATTTTACCAACGCTTATCTTGTCAAAACAAGCCAACCGCGCGATATTGTCAGTGATTTTTGAACAGGTTAGCAGCGTTTGCTCGTCGACAGGAATAACGGTTGTTTTTATTAAAGTTTTTGTTGAATCTTGTGTTGAGGGTTTTGTTGCATTTTTTGCTGAGGATTTTGTTGAAGCTTTTGTTGAAGTTTTTGCCTGCGCCGTTGCTGTAACTGTTAGTGTGGCTAGTATAGCAAGCGATAAAGCGGTACGGTAAAGCGTAAGTTGTGACATAGGTTGACCTTCTTACAAAAATATCGTTCATGATAGCAAAAATTGATGACAAATAGTTAACAAATGCATAATAATTTTTAACAGTAAAGTAAAGTTTCAATCAACTATTGGCTCGTCAATTATTGGTATTTCTATGGGTGCTTGTATGGGTAATTCTAATGATACTGCTGACCTTGATACTCAAGCCAACCGTCTTGATGACGGCTAGCGGGGTCACGGTGTGTCCAATGTACAACGCCACCTTTGTCGTTATAAATATATTCACCATAAAAACGAATGGGATTTTTGGTTTTGATATCCTCGATGCGCGGTGCCAAATCAATATTATGGGCAATTAACACCGTGATGTTTGGGTAGTTATCAATTTTGACCAAAAATTTTTGATGCCGGCTACCCTCATTATCGTCTTTTAGCACTTTAATCACCGTACCGCATCCTAAAACTTGTCGTTTAACGCTGGGATTTTTGGCTTGATAAGCTTGATTAATGACGGCGTTGTTGCATTGAATATTTGTTGCCTGACGTTTTTTGTCAGTATAACTTGCTGAATTTTTAGTCGTCTCTTGATTGGACTTTGAGTTCGCTAACGGTGAATTTGGGCTTGCTAACTGGCTATTTCCGCTTTGGTTTTGGCTTTGATTTTGGCTTGGCTGTTGGTCGGCATTGCCTGCATGGGAACACCCAGTGACAAAAATTAGCATCCCGAAAGTTAACGGGATGGCTATAGACTTTGCTAAGTGATAGTTCAATTTTTATTTAACCTTTATGGTTGAATGGGTCAATGAATCATTTGACTGAGTTTTCTTGAACTGAGTTTTCTTGAACTGAGTTGTTTTCTTGAACTGAATTTTCTTTAACTGAGTTTAGAGTTAATTTAATTGGGACAAAAGTTGCTCAAAATCAGAGCGTTTGACTGCACCGTTTTGTCTTGCTACCAGTTGACCGTTTTGGTAAAACAACAATACAGGCGGACCGAACACGGCTAGTTGTTTATAGATTGCTTGGCTATCCGCCGTATTGTCAGTCACATCGAGTTTGACAACTTGCCAGCTGGCTAAACTTTGCGGCGGGTTGACAAAAAGTGTTTTATCCATGATACGACATTCAATGCACCACTCTGCGGTGACATTGACGACTAGCTTTGGATATTGCGTAAGCAAGGGTTCAAGCTCTGACAGTTTAGTGATTGTAATCGTTTGGGTGGTCTTTGTTGCCGTGAATGCCGATTGCGCTGAGGTATTCACAAGCTTGTTAAGCGGCTGCCAACTATCTTGACTACCTGAGGCAGTGCCTATCACAAGACACGCTGACCAAATCCATGCTAGCAATGCTAGTGCTTGAGTGAGTAATTGACCTTTTTTGCCCTGCCAGCGCCACAGCCATAAGCCAATCACAGCAAACCACAGCGCCCATAGCATCAGCATCCAGCTTGATAGCCATATACGCTCTATCATCAATAAAGCGACGCCAAATAACAGCAAACCAAAGCTAGTTTTGACCCAGTTCATCCACTCGCCTGCTTTTGGCATAAAATTACCTTGGGTGGCGCCCAGTAAAATGAGCGGTGTGGATAACCCAAGCCCCAATAAAAACAATGCGGCAAACCCCATCACAGGATCACCCAGCGCTGCCACACCTGCCAACGCACCTGCAAGGGGTGCCGTCACACAAGGGGAGACAACCAGCGCAGAGAACAAGCCCGTCAAATAACTACCACTTAAGCTACCCAGTCGATTTGCCCCAATTTGGCTGATTTTTTGGAACTTAACACGAAGCGCATGCGGCAGTTGCCAGCGAATGACATCCAACATGTACAGTCCAAGCACGATAAATAGCCCTGCAAAAATTAGCAAAATAACAGGGTTTTGTAGCCAGTTTAATATACCCAAAGATTGCCCAAATAACGCAATCACTGCGCCCAAAATGCCATAACTGGTGGCAACACCCAAACCATAACTGCCCGTGAGTAATAACCCTTTTTTGGCAGATGGACGATGTTGACGGGCAACGATATTGGCTACAATCGGCAGCATAGGTAACACACAAGGGGTAAAAGCTAACCCCAATCCCGCTAAAAACAACAGCAATAACGCAACACCGCTATGCTTGGTCAATCCAAAAATATCTTGATTGCTAGCGCTAGCTGTCAAACTCGTTGCCGCCGCCGATGCAGCCGCGGGTTTAGTCATGACAGTTGTTTGGACAGGTTGAGACGATGCCATAGATACGACAGGGGCGGATGCCGTTAACTGCGCTGTGGTTAAGACATCGGTGGCTGAAGCATCGGTCACTGGGGTCAATGCGACTTGCTGCCCCGCTGCGGCTGTACTGCCACCGGAAATCGCTGGTTTGGCAGACGGTGGGCTAGTTGCCTCATCGACGGTTTTAGCAGGGGTCAAGCTAGCAGATTGCTGAGTCGTTGTCGGGGCGGCATCGCTGGTCGTCGCCACAGTATTGGTGACTTTTGCTTGGGCGGTTTTTGACGACATTGCGTCTGATTTTTTTGCGCCATTTTTGGTGGAAGCGGCCAATTGGGTGATGACAAATTTGGTCTTTTCAGGGGGATAGCAAAGCCCTACTTTGGCACAGCCCTGCCATTTGACTGTAGCAGGTTGTGAGGTGATTGCTTGATCCGCGCTCAAGGTGGTTGTGGCAGTAAAGGGTTGTTCAAACACAGGCACCCGACCAAAATCCGGGTCATCCACGTAGGTCGGTGCTGCACTAAATTGTAGCGGCGTCGCTGTTACCCCGTCAGGCAATTGTAAGGTTAACTTATCCCGATACGCATAATAGCCTGCTTTGACATCCACATGAATGGTCACTACTTGCCCTTTTTGCTCAGTATAGACTTTAAAAGCCTCATATACTGGTAGCGGCTTGTCTTTGACGGTCAAGCTGGGATTGTCACTGCCGCCAAAAACCTCGCTTAAACTAATCGCTTGCGCGCTTGGCATAGTGAGGCTAGTGACAGCCAGTAGCGTGCCAAGTAAAGAGGCATGACGACTCACGGTTCGAAAACAAGATAAGGGCGTGGGCATAGGGGGTAGATTTTTCAAAGATAACTTCTCATACGTTTCAAATTCATAGGTTTTAAATTTATACGTTTCAGATTTATACGTTTCAGATTTATACGTTTTCAGCCACGTAATTATACTATGACGGCTAATTTTAGCTAATCCCTGTCCAAAAACCTAGCAAAAAAAATCAGAGTGCGTGACTCTGATTTCGTTAACCCAGTAACAGCACTAAACTATAGCTTAGCAAAAATGTCTGCGTCTTGTCCTTCGCCGCCTTCTTTGCCATCAGCCCCCAATGAGAATAAATCATAGGTTCTGCCTTCGGTACCTGGGATAACGTATTGTAGCTCATTATCCCAGCCATCTTTCGGGAAACCGCCTTTAATATACCCGCCCTCTGGCCAGTTTTTGGCGCCTTGTGGTGGCTTATTTAAGGCTTCTAAGCCTTCTTGGGTGGTGGGATAGCGACCATTGTCCACTTTAAACATATCAATGGCATTTGAGGTGTTGGATAAAGCCGTTTCGGTGGTTTTGACGCGGGCTTTGTCACTTTGACCCACCACTTTGGGTACCACCAGACCTGCCAAAATTGCCAAAATGACAATCACCACCATGACTTCAATTAAGGTAAAACCCGCTTGACGATTTTTTGATACATGAGCACAACACATACGAATTTCCATTTTTTAGATTTTTAGCGCTTTTGATAAGGTGTTAGGATTTTACACGGCTTTTTTGACAATTTGCATACCGATTTGGTTAATTTTGTCGGATGATTTAGCCATTAATTATTTAGCGATTAATTATTTGGCGGTTTTAGGGTTTACCCTGCCAAATCATTCATATTGATAATCGGTAGCATCACTGCCATCACAATGGTCATGACAATCACGCCCATCAGCACCAACATCAGCGGCTCAAGTAGCGACAATAGCGTGCTAATCATATTGGTGGCTTCATTTTGCTGCATCGCTGCTGCACGCGTCAGCATGTCATCAAGCTCGCCTGAATTCTCGCCGCTTTTAATCATTTGTACCATCATCGGCGGAAAATAATTACTGCGCTCAAGCTGGCTTGATAGGCTCGCGCCTTCGGTGACTTTTTCTGTGGCGCGCGCGATGGTATGTTTGATATGGGTATTGGTAGTGACTGCCGCGCCGATGGCCAGTGCTTCCACCAATGGCACCCCTGAACGTACCAAAATCGCTAACGTACTGGCAAAACGTGAGGCGTTCAGATTTCGCGATAATTTACCAAAAACCGGTAACCGCAAGACAAATTGGTCAAAAGTGGCTTTGCCTGCCGCCGTTTTAATAAACTTCACAAATAAAAAAACCCCACCGATTAGACCACCTAATATCAGCCACCACCATTGGGTTAAAAGATTAGACAATGCTAACACCACTTGGGTGATCCATGGCAGCGCTTGCTCAGATTGTTCAAACACTTTGACAATTTTTGGCACGACAAAGCTCATCAAGCCCATCACCACTGCCACTGCCATCATCAGCAAAATTATCGGATACACCATCGCGCCTTGTACCTTTTTTTGCATGGCAAAGCGATTTTCGGTGTAATCGGCTAACTGGTTTAAAATCAAATCCAAATGCCCTGAGCGCTCACCTGCGGCAATGGTGGCGATATAAATTGCTGGAAAATTACCGGAGTCTTGTAGCGCGCTCGCTAGGCTATAGCCTTCCAATACTTTGGCACGCACGCCATGCATCAACGCTTTGACATGCGGTTTTTCGCTTTGTTTGGCAATCGCTTGTAACGCTTGTTCAATCGGTATCGATGCTGCCAATAACACCGACAATTGGCGGGTGATTAATGCCAAATCATACGCACCCACCCCTTTTTGCCACAATCGGTTGCGACTGACATCGGTTTTTTGTACAGGTGAGACTTCGACAGGCAGTAAATTTTTATCACGCAGTTGTTGGCGGATTAGCCTAGCAGAATCGGCTTCAAGAATACCTTGGTGTGACTTGCCTTGGGTATCCATGGCTTTGTACTGAAATGCGGGCATGTGAGTTCCCAACGGGTAAGATTAGCGTTATTTTAAAGGCTTAATAGGCTGAAATAAAGACTCGTTTTCATTGGAATCATATTGTACCAACACCGATAGCTCATCGCGCAAGTCTTGTTTGTTAAAGCTATTGACCTCAGTAATCAGCATTTTCTCGATTCGTTTGTCAACGGCGTATTCACTGATTTGCGCACAATAGATGGCTAATTGATAAACTTGCGCTTTGAGCGACTCATCGAGTGATTGCAATAGTCTCACCAATTCTGCCACATTGATGACTTGGTAAGGGTAATTGGGAATCGCTGCCTCTTTTAATGGGGTGACCGAATAGTTGACACCGAGATGGGCAAAATAATAACAACTAAATAGATAACCTAAAATATGCCCCACAAAATAACCCCGGTCATTGTGATAGCATGCCACCCCCAAAAACTGAATCACGGTCGCCGCCAAACTATGCTCAAGACCGCGAAATTCAGCTGATGATGGCATCAAGCCTACGGTTGGCAGGTTCATTAAATTTTTGTTTTGGCTGACAAGCTGCCAACCAATCGGTCGCTGCGGCGGTAAATGATGGCTAATGGACATCACCAAATCATCAACAATATGTAAATTATTGAACAAATGCTGCAGTTGCATCAGCCCAACATTATCGCGCATATTTAAGTATTTGGCGACTTGCAGTTTTTTAGTTTCAATAAACTGGGATTTTTTACTGGAGATATAAAATAACAGTTGGTTGGGATGGGAGTGCTCAAAATACTGGGTCACCGCGTTTTCTTGGGCATGAAACACGGCGGTGTATTGACTGGTAACATCCATTGGGTTAATACCACGATGGTCCATCGCAGGGTCTTCTGGATTGGGCTTGATGTGCAAGCCATGTGCTTCGACAGGTTGACCTTTGGTAGTTGAAGTTTCCATGTTGGCAATCACAGCTGATAATATATGGGACAGTGCTTGTCACTATATCATACCCCTGTCGACATAACCTAACAGATATTGCTATGAAAATAGACTGATCATTCTTAATTGCGATAAAACTCGCTATAAGATATAAAACTTGCTATAAAAATGGGAATAACCACAAAACCGCAGCAAACCTGCTTTTTTGTGGTTACTCAGGGTTCTCGACTACTGACTCATTCCTCGCTCAAGCTGTCAGCAAAATGCACATCATCGGTTCGAAACGACTGGCGATATTTTCGTGGTGACATTTTATAGACGCGTTTGAATGCTTGGCTAAAGGTACTATCGGAGGCATAACCCACTAACTCACTGATACGGCTGATGCTATTTTCTTGTAGCCGTAAATAACGCGCCGCAAGACGAAGTCGATAGTCCGTTAAATAAGTCAACGGCGGCACCCCCACCACCTCACGAAAATGTTCGGCAAAACTACTGCGTGACATCCCGGCGACTTCAGCTAGCTTATGAATGGTCCAATTGGTTTCAGGTCGATCATGCATGACTGCCAACGCCTTGGCAAGGTAAGGGTCTTTCACAGCTTTTAGCCAATTATCTGTCGCTTCAGGCAAATCCTCAATATAGTTGCGCACACACTCAATCATCAAAATACTGGCGATACGATTGATAATGGTCATTTTACCAAGTCGATTCTGCTCAGACTCTAATGCCAAAAATTTGACACCCAACTCAAGCATAATCATTTTTTGCTCATCTTTTGATTCGCTTTCTGGCAAAATTTCTGGTAAAGCGCTGAGTAACGGGCGCGTAATCTCTCGATCGTAATGGCATACAATCGCCACCATTTCAGTTGTTTGCGCTGGCTCATCACCTTTGCTAGAAATCGCAGGTTTACCCAAGTTGATAGTTTCAACAGTCTGGTTGCTTAATAACGGGGCAATGTCAATTGATGGGATATCCGATTGCCCCACACCACAAACAAGGTGTTTTTTGCCGCCTGGCACCATGACCACATCGCGCGCGTGTGCGTTGCGATATACATCATCGACCTTAATACTGATCCCACCTGTGGTAATCAAATAAAACACGATACAATCTTTTTTATCTAACTCAAACGACCACTCCCCAGTGGCGTGTATATAGTGATACTGAGTTTGATACAAATGTATATCTTCAAGCAACATACTGAGTGCATCCATTAATTTTTCCTAAGTTATTAACACGGCAATTTAAAAAAAATGCAACATAAACTACAAACTAGCTAACTTACAAGTCAAACTTTGGTAATTGGACTTGAGATAAAAATTTAAAGACGTATACATAAACCGTCATCCTCGTTATCAGCAATCATATCATCTTTTACAGGCGCTGCTGGTTAAGTTTGAGTCCGTAGGGCTACTAAAATTCAGTGTTACAGGCCGCAAAAATGCTTTATTTTTCAACGATTTCAAAGGTAGTGGCATAACAGGTAATAATAATTAGTGGACACTTGTTATGGGTTATACACTAGCGGTAGGATATTTGGGTGTTTAAGCAAATAAATAAGTAAAGAAATAGCTAAGCAACTAAACCTAATCAGCCAAATCAGCCATTTGGCTTTTTTTTGATTTTGATTTATTATCATGCTTTATTATCAATGGCTTAACTATAATCTATAACCATTACATCATCGCTATGAATCTATGAATTCTCATCACTTGCGTAAACAGTTACGTCAACAACGTCTACGCTTATCCAGGCGCCACCGTAATCGCGTCGCTTATCAAGCACGACGAAGTTTAAATCGACTACAGCATCCTGCTTTAACTGGCAAAAACGTCAAGATCGGGATTTTTGCCGATGCCTTTGGGGAGATGCCTACCCAACCGCTGATGGATTGGGCGAGACAGCGCGGTTATCGTATTTATTTACCTGTCGTCACCGGCAAACATCAGCCGCTGGTATTTATCCAATTTAGCCAAAAAACTTGGCGACAATCTCGCCTACCCAAACACCCACTGGGTATGCGCCAACCTGAGAAAGGAAAAATGCTTAACGTCGCGGCGCTTGATGTATTGTTTATGCCGTTAGTGGCAGCGGATAAAATTGGCAATCGTATGGGGATGGGTGGCGGTTACTATGACCGCACCTTAGCCAAGGCTAAAAACAAACCGCTTAAAATTGGCTGGGCTTATGATTTTCAATTGGTTGAAAAATTAAATGCTAATCCTTGGGATATCACGCTTGATGCCCTTATCACGCCGAGTAACCTATGGATATTCCGACGCTATTTGGTGGAACAATCCCATGCAAAAAAATGACAACTCCCTGTTTCAACATGTGGTGATGACCTCACCTTCCGTAACCGACAATGACGCTGATATTGAGATTAATATTGATAGCGATACCCATACCGACACTAGCCAAGTCCATCAACCCTTATACCCATCAAGCGGTGAATTAAGCAATTCAGAAATTGCCAGTGTCATGAATCCCGCTAGATTAACGCAACTTTTAACCCAAGCTGATGCCTTTACCCGAGTGAATTCTGAAGACTTGGACGACTTTTAGATACGTATAAGCTAGACATGCATAAATTGAACACGTATCAACTAGCCTAAAAAATTAGATAAATATAAATCAATATTACAGCGGCATTAGGCTCAGTGCACGATTGCGGTGGTTATTTTCAGCGCTTTGTTACCAATTTATTGCCCTTGGCTGGTCGTTTTTTTCCCCTTTGTGTGACCAGCCTTGCAATTTTTTGCATTGACGCCATTTATATTTTTAAGTCTATCAGCAAGCCATCATTTGCTCACAAATGGTCAGTTGCTTGTTGTGTTATTTAAGGGGACATAGTATATGCAAGATGATGTTTTAATGACAAATCCAGAATCATCTGAGTCGCAAGAATTCACTACGCTACCATTGTTAGCTTTACGTGACGTTGTGGTGTATCCACAAATGCAAATTGCTTTATTTGTGGGTCGTACGCCCTCAGTCAAAGCAGTCGAGCTTGCGCAAAATGAATTTGACAATAAAGTATTGGTGGTGGCACAAAAAGACTCACTATCTGAAGACATTGATGCCAGCAATCTATTCGAATATGGTACGGTGTGCCGTGTCGTCAATACCATGCCACATGAAAATGACGAAAATTGCATCAAAGTGCTGATTGAAGGTCTTTACCGTGCCAAATTGGTCGATATCCAAGACACCGATGAGGAAGAAGCGGTATTACTGGCCGATTTTGAAAAAGCGCCTATCACCGTGAATATGAGCGCTAAAACGCAAAAATCGCACAAAGAAGCGTTAGTTGCTTTGTTTAGTAAATATGCCGAAAACCGCCTACGTAACTCACGCGAGTTAATTCGTGTGGCTGAGCGTATCACCCAACTTGAAGAGTTGGTATATTTCATTGCGACGCGTGTCTCACTCAATTTATCGATTAAACAAAACTTTTTGGAAGTCGATGATTTGACTGCGCATATCAAAGAGTTGTCAGACTATTTGATTCAGCAAAGTGCCGAGCACAATATCGAGCAAGAATTACAAGAAGCGGTCCGTCGCCAGATGGAAAACAACCAGCGCGAGTATTTCTTAAATGAAAAAATGAAAGCGATAAAATCTGAGCTTTCTGACCTTCATGAAGAACGTGGTGAAAATTATGACGATGACGACATTGCTGAGCTAGAAAAACGTTTAGCGGAAGCCGATTTGCCAGAAGCGGTGCGTAAAAAAGCAGAAAATGAGTTTCGTAAACTCAAAACCATGCCTGCTGCCTCTTCTGAGTCATCGGTCGTGCGCAACTATGTCGAGTGGATTTTAGACACCCCTTGGAACAAAACCAGTGATGTCTCAATCGACCTCAATAGAGCCCATGACGTGCTTGACACTGACCATTATGGTTTACAAGACGTGAAAGACCGCATCTTGGAGTTTTTGGCAGTGCAATCTCGCGTGGATACCTTAAAAGGTCCGATTCTTTGCTTAGTAGGTCCGCCTGGGGTGGGTAAAACTTCTTTAGGTGAGTCCATTGCCCGTGCGACAGGTCGTGAGTTTATCCGTATGGCATTGGGCGGCGTGCGAGATGAAGCCGAAATTCGTGGGCACCGACGTACCTATATCGGTGCTATGCCAGGTAAAATCGTACAATCACTTTCAAAAGTGGGCGTAAAAAATCCGCTATTCTTACTCGATGAAATCGATAAAATGGCGCAAGATTTTCGTGGTGACCCTGCTTCAGCGCTGCTTGAAGTGTTAGATCCATCGCAGAATCATAGCTTTAACGATCACTACTTGGATATGGATTTAGACTTATCACAAGTGATGTTTATCTGTACCGCCAATAGTATGGATATCCCGCCTGCGTTACTTGACCGTATGGAAGTGATTCGTCTGCCAGGTTATACCGAAGATGAAAAAATCAGCATCGCCGATAAATACTTAGTACCAAAAGCGATTCAGCAAAATGGCTTAAGTGATACTGAAATTGATATCACCGATGAGGCACTCAAAGCAATTGTACAACGCTATACCCGTGAAGCAGGTGTGCGTAACCTTGAACGTGAAATCAACAAAATCGCCCGCAAAGTGGTGAAACAAAACGTTGAATCATCGGGCAAAGACAAAGCGGAAGATAAAACCGCGGCACACAAATTAACGGTCGATAGTTCAAATGTCGCTGATTACTTGGGTGTATACCAATTCGATTATGGCTTGGCGGAGCAAGAACCTGAAGTCGGTCGCGTCACAGGTTTGGCTTGGACCCAAGTCGGTGGTGAGCTGTTGACCATTGAAGCGGTTGCCGTGCAGGGTAAAGGTGAACTGAGTTTTACAGGTTCACTAGGCGATGTGATGAAAGAGTCGATTCGTGCGGCGATGACGGTAGTTCGTGCCCGTGCTGATAGCTTAGGCGTCAGCTATGATAAGCTCAAAGGCACAGATATCCACGTGCATATGCCAGAAGGTGCGACTCCCAAAGACGGTCCATCTGCCGGTATTGCGTTAACGCTTGCGTTAGCCTCTGCGATGACGGGTATTGCTATTCGCCCCGATATTGCCATGACGGGTGAAGTTACCTTGCGCGGCAAAGTGTTACGTATCGGTGGCTTGAAGGAAAAACTGCTTGCAGCGCATCGTGGCGGTATCAAACACGTGTTGATTCCAAAATCCAATGAGCGTGACTTGGTTGATATTCCTGACAATGTCAAACAAGGCTTAAGCATCCAGCCAGTAGAAACGATTGATGAAGTATTTAAAGCCGCTTTGGTATCACAGCCTGTGGCGTTAAAACCCAATCAATTGCCAGTCGATGCCAGTGACGTTAGTTTAAAAAGTTAATTCACAAAGCTAAGCTCACACTGAAGTAAAAACTGAAATTAAATAATAATGAAATACAAAAAAAGCTGAGATTGATTCTCAGCTTTTTTTATGCAGGCAAAAATTATTCCACCGATTTTTCACGCGGCAAATCACCTTCTTGAGAGGCTGATGCCATGTCTTTATCCAACTCATAGAAGCTTTGATTATCCGCCTTATCTTTTGATGCCAAGGCAAATTTATCACGTAGATTATTGATTAACGCTTCTTCTTCGATTTGTTCTTTGACAAACCATTGTAAGAAATTAAACGTTGCCCAATCGCGCTCTGCCATGGCTTGGTCCACAAGTGCATAGATTTTTTTTGAATTTTCTAACTCATGTTGCCAAACGTCTTCGATACAGGTTTCAAGACTGACAGGATTATCACGCGGTGCAGGAATTGCTTCAATTTTAGCTTCGCCACCACGCTCATTGATATAGGCTAAAAATTTGAACATATGGTTACGTTCTTCAGCGGAATGCTTGTAGAAAAAATCTGCAATGCCTGGGTAATTGTTCACTTCCGCCCAGCTACCGAGCGCAATATATGCTTGCGCTTGTGTGGCTTCTTCCATCATTTGCTTGTTTAGCGCTTGTTCCATTGCGTCTGAAATACGTTTATCGTTTGACATGTTATTTTCCTCTGATGATTTTTTTTGTGGCTAATTTTATAAGATGGCTAATCTTGACTAGACAACGTTATCTTATGATTGGCTACCAAGATTGGCTATATAGTTGTTAAGGATAAAACAGAGCATTACCAACACTATTGCAGTTATTTAATTGCATTGGTAATGACGCTCACAGTATAGATAAAAAGCTGGCAATAAACAGGATTTTTTACTCAATTTAGCTGAAAGATACACAAGCCTTTAACATAAAAATACGGGGTAAAACGCGCAAGGTTATTACGAATTTTTCCTCGCTATTCAATCGCTTTGTTTTGCGTTGCCAACCAACTAAACACACAATTAAGCGCCATTAAAATGGTTAAAAACCCCATCGATAACGTCCAAGTATGACTCAAGTCTTTAAGCCACCCTGTCACAATCGGACCGGTTATCGCGATGCTATAACCCACGGTTTGTGCCATTCCCGACAGTTCAGCGGCTTGTTGGCTATCTTTTGATTTTAAGGTAAAAATCATCATACATAAGGTGAAAATCACCCCACATCCAAAGCCTGATGCAATACTCCAAACCCATACCCAGCCTTGTAAGGGCAAAAACCCAAAGCCAAACACGCCCACCAAATTTCCCACTGCGGCAAGCAACGCTAACGTGCGTAAATTCCACTGGCTAGAGACCCATTTAGTCAACAGTAAAATCGAAGGAAAAGCGACCAATTGAAACACCATGCCCACGTTGCCTGCTTGCGCTTTGCTCAGCCCTTTATCAATGAGTAACGACGGTAAAAAACTGGCGAGCGTATAATAAATTAGTGATTGCAAACCCATAAACGCACTAATCCACCATGCCATCGGGATTTTCCAGACTGATTTTCGGCTTAGTTGTCCTGCTTCGGCAACCGCTTGATTAATGACTTGAGCATCATGGCTGCTAATTTTTTGCCGAAGCCGCAAATGGGCGACCATTAGCCAAGCCGCTACCGCTGCCACAGAGACCCAGCCCCATACCCCCAGTGCAAATTGCCAATTGGACAAGCTGACAAGCCACATCGCAATGCCTGACGCAAAGCCAGCAAACACCGACAAAAACATCGAATAGCTTCCCATCACAAGCCCAATGTGATTGGGGGTGTATTTTTTGATGACGGCCGGGATTAATACATTGCCGAGTGAAATCGCCAACGATAGCAGCACCGTACCCGCTAGCAAAAATCCTAATTGCGGATGCGCCACCCGCACAAAAATACCGATAGCAAGCAAACTGGTTGCCAAAATCATGGTGTTTTCTAAGCCAATCCGCCGTGACAGCATAGGCGCAACAAACGAACTCGATGCAAATGCCATGACAGGAATCGTACCAATCAAACCAATGGTTTTGGTCGTTAACCCCAAATCTTGCTGAACCAGTTTTGCTACCGCACCAAACCCAATAATGGGCGCGCGCATATTGATAGCCAATAATAAAATGGCAATGACTACCGTGATAATTAATGCCTTGATCGGGGCAGTTGCTACCGACATCTGAGACGCGTTAGCAGCAGGGGGAATATTCGACTCGCTCGATTGCGACGCTGAGAATTTCATACATCTTCCAAAATTTTAACTAGGTAATCTATTAGCACGGGTGATTTAATAAGCTTATTTTAACGGGCTTAGTTTAACGGGCTTGAGTTAAAAGGTTATCTTTTAACATATTCGTCAAGCCAGCGCACGGTTTATTCACATAACGGCTAAAAATTCACTGTCTATCCGTCTTGCTCAACCGTTGAGCCCAAATTTTATGATATTAGTGGGCTGCGGTAGATAAATTTTTAACCAATTTATGCTACTATGTATTGTTTGTGCCAGCCTTTGGCGCATTGGTTTGGTAAATTGACTTAGCAAATTGACTGGCCACATTGATTTAACACATTGATTATCTTGTAAGGATTTGTCATGGTGGATACGCTTACTTCAAACGCAGATGCAACACCCGAAATTAACACTCGACTGTGGAGTACCTTGATTCGCAACCTAACGCCCTATACACCGGGTGAACAGCCCAAGCATGACAATCTGTGTAAGCTTAATACCAATGAAAACCCTTTTCCACCCTCCCCCAAAGTCGCTGAAGCCATCGCACAAGTTTTGCTCAATCAAGCCGATCATTTAAAGCGCTACCCCGCCCCAGAATCCGATGAACTCCGTGCGGTGATGGCACAAGTTTATCAGGTAGCCCCCAATCAAATTTTTGTCGGTAATGGTTCTGATGAAGTTTTGGCGCATATTTTTGCTTGTTTTTTTGTCAAAGACCGTTCGGTATTAACCCCTGATATTGGTTACAGTTTTTATCCTGTGTATGCCGATACTTTCCACGTGGATTTGGTGACCATTGCGCTCAAAGCCGATTTTAGCATTGATGTTGATGACTATCGCCGCCCGTGTAGTGGTATTATTATTGCCAATCCCAATGCACCAACTGGGGTGCTTTTGCCGCTGGCGGATATTGAAAAACTTCTACAAGAACATCGCAATGCGGTGATTGTGATTGATGAAGCGTATATCGATTTTGCAGACACACCCAATGCCTCTGCCGTCAGTTTGATTGATAAATATGATAACCTAGTGGTGACCCAAACCTTTTCAAAGTCTCGCTCGTTAGCAGGGCTGCGTGTCGGCATGGCGTTTGCCAATCACTCACTCATTGAAGCATTAAATCGCTATAAAAATAGTTTTAACAGCTATCCCCTAGATCGCCTTGCCCAAGCAGGTGCAGTTGCCAGCTTACAAGATAACGATTATTTTGTTGCCTGCAACCAAAAAGTCATCGCACTACGCCATGATGTCACGCAAGCTTTGACCCAATTAGGCTTTACTGTCTTGCCTTCACAAGCCAACTTTGTGTTTGCCAAACCACCTGCTTTAATGGGGGAAACCATACAGGTATTTGAAAAATTGCGGGCGCAAGGGGTGATTGTTCGTCATTTTAACAAACCAAAAATTAGCGATTATTTGCGTATCACCATCGGTACGGCAGAACAAAATCAGCGCTTACTAGATACCTTAACAAATTTGGTTTGACCGCTGTGAGTGACCCTAGCATGCAGTTTTTTATCAAATGCCAAAATATCGAGACAGGCGAGGTGGTGACTTATCGCTTTGCTCATCAAGCACAGTTATTGGCATTTAGCCAAAAACTGGGTCGCAAAAAATTGGCGATTGTGGATACCCATATCGCCTTTTATGATATTGAGCTAGTGTTTAATCCATTTGAGGACGAAAGCGTGCCCATCAGTGCAGCTGAACTCAATACCGCACTTGATGGCAAATTTTGTTAACCGTCATTTTGCAAAATTTTTAGTAAATTTCCTACTTTATCAAAACATTCTTGGTATTCTGCATCACAGTCTGACGCAATCGTGATGCCGCCGCCTGCCCACAGACTGACATTACTATCTGAAGCTTGTAGCGTACGAATCAGCACATTCCATTGCCCTGTGCCATCAAAATTGAGATACCCCATGGTACCACAGTAAGCCCCGCGCGGTTTGGCTTCCAATTCATTGATGATTTCTACCGCGCGCTTTTTGGGGGTACCCGTGATTGAGCCCGCGGGCAGACTTTCAAGCAATACCGTCCAAGGGCTGATGTTATCTTTGAGGGTGGCGGTGATAGTGCTCACCATATGGTGCACATTGCTAAAACTTTCGATATCAAACAGTTTTGGAACTTTTACCGTTCCAGTCTTGGCATATTTTCCCAAATCATTGCGCAGCAAATCGACAATCATGACATTTTCGGCGATGTCTTTTTCGCTACGGGCAAGTTCCTTTTTATTGGCTTGGTCAGCGGCTACATTTTGTCCACGTGGGCGTGTACCTTTTATCGGTTTGGTAATGATGCAATTTTCGCCTTGGGCATTGTTGGCAAAAGTAAAAAATAACTCGGGCGAGCAGCTTAGTAGTTCAAAATTGTTTAACCCAAGATAGCCTGCAAACGGGGCGTTAGTCGAGTAATGCAAGCTTGGTAGATAATCCACCAACTGCTGATTGGACAACTGACCTTGCCAGCACTGAGTAAGATTAATTTGGTAGCAATCGCCTGCTGTTAGGTAGTCTTGGACTTTGTAAAAGGCTTGCTTATACGCAGATTTTTGCCATAAAGGTAACAAGCTAAGCGGCTTTGGTGTAGGAAGCTGGGCGTCACTGACTAAATCATTTAGCCAGTTTTCGATATTGACGGCTTGCGCCATGGCTTCCTCAGTGGTGGTATGTAAATGCCACTTCTGGTGCTGATAGGTCAAATAAATATCATAATGTCCCAAAAATAGCTGCGGCTGATTGGGCGTTAAGTAACTGGCTTCCCCGTGAGTTGCACTTGCTTGCACATGGTTTGCATTTGCTAAATGATGCGCTGATAAATCGTAGCTAATAAATCCCATCAAGCCATCTTGGTAGCCCACATTAGCCGTATGTTGGATAGCAGACTGCTTAAGTGATAGCTGTTGATAAGCCTCAAGCGCAGCAGTTAATTCGCCAATATCAATAGCCTTAGCTGCCCTATTAGTGGCAGTATCAGCCCCAGTATTAATCACGGTATCACAGTACCCAAAATCGTCGAATGAGCAATTTTGACGATTTTGGGTAAGCTGATATAGCTGATTTTGAGAATGTATTTCAAATATTGTTTTGGGCAATAAACCAATAACATTTTGACCCTCGTTATTGAGCCAAAGCGGATAGATTGCTTGATTATTTGTCGTATTAAACTGCTGTAACAGGGTGATGAGTTGAGAGGGCACAAGATGTTGTAAACTTGGCATTGGGTACATGCTTTACCTTTATGATTATATTTAGCGTCAAAAAAGCGATAACAATCGGGTAACTGTCATCGCCTATTTTTATCAATTATGATCGTCCATCAGTATTTATTCAACAAACTTTTTGATGATTAAACTTGCATTGGTACCACCAAAGCCAAAGCTATTGGTCATTATAGTGTTTAAATTGACTTGACGCGTTTCACGGACGATATCAAAATCTGTGGCTTTCTCATCCAAGGTTTCAATATTGATATTGGGCGCAATAAAGCCTTGATTGAGCATCAATAAACAATAAATCAATTCTTGCACCCCTACCGCACCCAAGCTATGACCTGTCATTGATTTGGTCGAGCTAATCGGTGGCAACTCACTTCCAAACACTTGGCGAATCGCTTCAAGCTCAGTGATATCCCCAATCGGCGTACTAGTGCCATGAGTATTGATATAGTCAACGGAGTTTAAGCCTGCTTGTTTAAGCGCTTGTTTCATACAGTTGACCGCACCTACCCCACTGGGTGCCACCATATCCGCCCCATCAGAGCTTGCGCCATAGCCAACAATCTCTGCCAAAATAGTCGCGCCGCGTTGTTTCGCAGAGTCTAGGCTCTCAATCACCACCATGCCACCACCGCCGGCAATCACAAAGCCGTCTCGATCTGCATCGTAAGGGCGACTGGCGAGTTGCGGCTTGTCATTATATTGTGTGCTCATCGCACCCATACCATCAAACATACAAGATTGTGTCCAGTCTTCTTGCTCGCCGCCCCCTGCAATCACGATGTCTTGCTTACCCAATTGAATCAGCTCCATGGCATGACCCACACAATGCGTTGAGGTCGCACAAGCTGAGGCAATAGAGTAGCTAACCCCGCCAATCTTTAACCCCGTTGCAACACTGGCTGATACCGTACTTGCCATGGTTTTTGGCACTGCCATGGCGCCGACACCGCGCAAGCCTTTTTCACGCATTGCATCGACCGCTGCCGCCACATCGGCACTCGATGCCCCACCCGAACCTGCTACCACGCCAATATTGGTATTGTGAGCAATATCTGCTAATGACAATCCTGCTTGCTCGATTGCTTGTAGCGCACTTAGATAGGCGTATAAACTGGCTTTTGACAAAAAGCGTTTAAGTTTGCGATCGATATGCGAGGTATCTAGGTTATCGTCATCAATACTACCTGAGACACAGGCTTTAAAGCCTTTTTCTTGATAAATCGGATTGAATACCAAGCCCGATTTGCCTTGCTGTAGCGACTCGCTGACTGTGGCTAAGTCATTACCAATACACGAGATAAGTCCTGCCCCTGTGATTACAACGCGCTGCATATACCATTCCTTTTGGTTTAATCAATTGATGATAAATATCACGCTATTGTACCCCTCTGAATTTCACCTGCCTAGTTTTTCCCCAAAAATGTTACAAAATATTTCTTAGACCACGACTATGGTTAGTTATGTTGTCTTAATCCAATATAGCTACACGCACAACATTCAACTAAATCGACAAAAGATATCATTGTGTAACGTCTCTTTACGCATTAAAGTTGAAAAGTGCGGTCACTTTCTTTACGCTGTTTTACTACGACAGTATTTTCCAATAAAAAAGCATAATCTTAAGGATAACTCTCATGTCAGCCTCTACTTCTATTAGCCGCCGTGTTTTTGAAGCCCTAGGTCACAAATTAGCACAACTGAGCGCAAAAGATACGATACAAACCAAACCCTTAGCGGATATTGATTTTGATAGCCTTCAACAAGCGTTATCAAATGATAAAAACGCGTTTCATGAGCATATTCCCAAACTATCAAAAAAACTACTTGGTAAAACCCCATTTGGCAGCTATACCAAAATGGCCACCTCACTAATCCCCAAGACAAGTTTTGATAAAGCAACGGATGCGGTTTTTTCCCAAGTCGGCAAACTGTCGCAAAATTGGGCGAATTTTGATTTGGCGCGTGATGCGCGTTTTAAAGACACTTTGGTTGCTAGTGAACGACAAGCCCTAGCCCGTAGTATTGGCGATCAAAACCGTGCTTTAGCTACCTTGGGTGGACTTAGTAACTTGGCGGGTTTACCCGGTATTTTGGTAGATACAATGTGGTTGTTGGCGGTGTGTTTGCGGACGATTTTCCAAATCAGTGCAATTTATAACCGTCCGTTGACGGGACAACAAGGTATCGCCATCGCTTATGAAATTTTAGCTAAAGTGGATCTCAATAAATTGCAAGAGAAGCAAACTTTGCTCGCAGGTTTGGGTATATTTGAAGCGATGACCGACCAGTCAATTGAAGAGTATAGAGCGGCAGTACTTGCCGAAGAAGACAGCCAATCAGCGATGGGGATATTAACCAAACTAGAAGAACTATCGACGCAGTTTAATATCAACATTGAGCAGTTTAATTTCGGTTTTTTACATAAAGTCATTCCACTCACTGCGGTTGGCTTGGGTACGGCTTACAACAATATTATTATCAATGAAGTGATTGAAATTGCGATGTCGGTATTTGCCCCCGCGCCAAAGTTGACCCATATGACTGAAGAATAATTTTGCATTAATATACCAAGGTAAAAGCTAGCTGTTTGGCTTTTGCCTTTTTTATTGGCTATAGCTAGTGCTGACTAATTTAAGGCTAGTTACTATTTACTATTTACTATTTACTATTTACTATAAAGCTTGTTAATTTAAGTCATGTTATACAAACTTTTACACAACCCGTCAGCAACGTCACATTTTTAACCATCAATATCAACGTTATTCACCAAACCTAAAAAGACTAACCCGCTTAAATTTGGCAAAATAGCTTTAACAACGGATGACAAGCTTAATAACCAATAACGATGATAACCCCAATAAATAAAAATAAAATGTCAGTACATCACGTTGTTAGTTTAAAAAAAATTATAAAAAAAATAAGAAATTTAAAAGTACAATTATTTAAAATTATCGTCATTAAATTGAATTTTTTGCAATCATTGAATAATAACAATAAGTAATAAATGAGCTAGAACCAATGCGTTGACTTTTAACCGATAATTTATTTAAGGTTTTCAAAGTTAACGCATTGGTTCTTTTAGTTTTAGTCTTTTTTATTTTAGTCTATTGTGATGTATATTCACAGTGTGTTAGATACTCTGTGCTCGATAAGCACGATGTTTGATAGTTTACCTTCCCCTACTTTTTTCAAATTTTTCTAACAATCACCATCTACATCATCTGAGTAATTTTTTAGTTGATAAAACCAACAAAAATCTCTATAATACGCTGTCCTAAAAATAGCTTATCAGCGGTTTTTAGAGATTTTTTGACAACAAACGGGAGAGAGTGCCTTATGGCAACTACAAATCAATTAATTCGTAAAGGTCGCAATACCATTACTGAAAAATCAAAAGTGCCAGCATTAAAAGCTTGCCCACAACGCCGTGGCGTGTGTACCCGTGTATACACTACCACACCAAAAAAACCAAACTCAGCGATGCGTAAAGTATGCCGTGTACGTTTGACGTCAGGTTTTGAAGTGTCAAGCTACATCGGTGGTGAAGGTCACAACCTACAAGAGCACAGTGTTGTACTTATCCGTGGTGGTCGTGTAAAAGACTTACCAGGTGTTCGTTACCATACAGTTCGTGGCGCACTTGACTGTGCAGGCGTAAAAGATCGTAAACAAGGCCGCTCAAAATACGGCGCAAAACGTCCTAAAGCATAATTTTAGCCGTTTTTTACCCCATTTTTTAACATTGTTTGCATAGTTGATTATAGTTTTACAATACTATGCAGTAAGGCTGGTGAAAAGCAACCGCTTAGCTACCAGACTACCCTGAATACACAAGGAAATTATCATGCCTAGACGTCGTGTCATCGCTGCCCGTGAAATCCTACCAGATCCTAAATTTGGTAGCAAAACACTTGCTAAATTCATTAACCATGTAATGGTTGACGGTAAAAAATCAGTTGCAGAATCAATCGTATACGGTGCATTAGACCGTGTTGTAGAAAAAAACTCGGGCGTTGATCCTGTCCAGTTTTTTGAAGATACGTTAGAAAGAGTTCGCCCAATGGTGGAAGTAAAAGCTCGCCGTGTGGGTGGTGCTACCTACCAAGTTCCTATGGAAGTACGTCCCTCCCGTCGTACTGCATTAGCAATGCGTTGGTTAGTTGATGCGGCTGCAAAACGTTCTGAAAAATCTATGGCTTTACGTTTAGCAGGTGAATTGCTAGACGCAGCTGATGGCAAAGGTAATGCACTGAAAAAACGTGACGAAGTTCACCGTATGGCTGACGCAAACAAAGCGTTCTCACACTATCGTTTCTAATTGATACTGATTGCTATCACCTAGGTAGCAATTAGCTTATAATAGATAGATGATATTGGGTGACTTGAAGTTTGCAAATTTAGCCCAATATTGCATATTGAAAAAGAAGCTTGTCATGCATTTGTCATGGCAAGCTCTTATCATACAGCACTTATGTCAAGAGTAAGGCTTTCTTTTATCTAGTTGGTTGTCGATCTTTCAATCAAACGTTAAAACTAATTATTATTCATTTTAAGACATAACTGTTTATTGATAATGGAATAATTTTAATCTTTAGTCCTTAGGAATTAACTATGGCACGTACAACACCCTTAAATCGCTACCGTAATATCGGTATCTCTGCACATATTGATGCGGGTAAAACGACAACAACTGAACGTATTTTGTTTTATACAGGTAAAAACCATAAGCTAGGTGAAGTGCATGAAGGTGCTGCAACCATGGACTGGATGGAACAAGAGCAAGAGCGTGGTATTACTATTACCTCAGCGGCAACGACTTGTTTTTGGTCTGGTATGGGTCATCAATTCCCAGAGCATCGCATTAACATCATTGACACCCCCGGCCACGTTGACTTCACCATTGAAGTAGAACGTTCAATGCGTGTACTTGACGGTGCATGTATGGTTTACTGTGCGGTTGGTGGTGTACAGCCTCAGTCAGAAACAGTATGGCGTCAAGCGAACAAGTATAAAGTACCGCGTCTTGCGTTCGTAAACAAAATGGACCGTACAGGTGCAAACTTCTTCCGCGTTGTTGACCAAGTAAAACAACGTCTTGGTGGTAATCCTGTGCCTGTGGTTGTGCCAATCGGTGCAGAAGATACTTTTGAAGGGGTTGTTGACCTTCTAGAAATGAAAGCCATCATTTGGGATGTCGCTTCTCAAGGTATGAAATTTGAATATGCAGAAATTCCTGCTAACTTGGTTGATATCGTCGATGAATGGCGCAACAACATGGTTGAGGCAGCTGCTGAATCTTCAGAAGAGTTGATGGATAAATACCTAGAAGAAGGTGATTTATCACGTGAAGATATCGTAGCAGGTTTACGTGCACGTACCTTAGCGGGCGAAATTCAACCAATGCTTTGTGGTACTGCGTTTAAAAACAAAGGCGTACAACGTATGCTTGACGCGGTTATCGAATTCTTACCAGCACCAAATGACGTTGATGCGATCAAAGGTGTGTTAGATGACAAAGCCGAAACTGAAGCGACTCGTGAATCATCGGATGATGCACCATTTGCTGGTCTTGCGTTCAAAATCATGAATGACAAATACGTGGGTAATTTAACCTTCGTCCGTGTTTATTCAGGTGTTGCTAAACAAGGTGACTCTGTTTATAACCCAGTGAAAATGAAACGTGAGCGTATTGGCCGTATCGTTGAGATGCACGCTAACTCACAAAAAGAAGTGGATGAAGTTCGTGCAGGTGACATCGTTGCATTTGTAGGTCTAAAAGATGTAACCACAGGTGATACGCTATGTGACGAAAACAATATCATTACGCTTGAGCGCATGGAATTCCCAGATCCTGTTATTTCATTGGCAGTGGAACCAAAAACCAAAGCTGACCAAGAAAAAATGTCAATCGCGCTTAACCGTTTGGCAAAAGAAGACCCTTCATTTCGTGTTCACACCGATGAGGAATCTGGTCAGACTATCATCAGCGGTATGGGTGAGCTGCACTTAGAAATTCTTGTTGACCGTATGAAACGTGAGTTTAGCGTTGAAGCCAACGTAGGTGCACCACAAGTAGCTTACCGTGAAACGATTCGTAACACCGTTGAGCAAGAAGGTAAATTCGTACGCCAAACTGGTGGTCGTGGTAAATTCGGTCACGTATGGTTACGTCTTGAGCCACTTGACACGGCTGATGGCAAAGAATATGAATTTGCTGAAGAAGTGGTTGGTGGTGTGGTACCAAAAGAGTACTTTGGTGCGGTAGACAAAGGTATTCAAGAACGTATGAAAAATGGTGTTCTTGCAGGTTACCCAGTCGTTGGTATTAAAGCAACACTGTATGATGGTTCATACCATGACGTTGACTCAGATGAGTTGTCGTTCAAAATGGCAGGTTCTATGGCCTTCCGTAAAGGCTTTATGAATGCAAACCCTGTTCTACTTGAGCCAGTTATGAAAGTAGAAGTTGAGACACCGGAAGACTACATGGGTGATATCATGGGTGACTTAAACCGTCGCCGTGGTATGGTGCAAGGTATGGATGATATGTTTGGCGGCGTTAAACAAATCCGTGCGGAAGTACCACTAGCCGAGATGTTTGGTTATGCAACCCAATTACGCTCAATGTCTCAAGGTCGTGCAACCTACTCAATGGAGTTTGCAAAATACGCTGAGACACCACGTAACGTTGCTGATGAAATCATCAAAAAATTCACTCATAAAGATGATGACGAATAAATTTGATGGGCAATTTGATGGTTAAACCCAATCAAATTCTTCTATCCTATTCGACACTGAAAAAAATTATAAGTTAGCTAATTTGACCTGTTAAATTTAATGGGTCAAATTTTCATAACCTATAAGCGTTGATAATAAAGTAAATGACCTAATAGCATTAGGTTAATATTAACAAAAGAGGATTAAATTATGGCAAAGGCCAAGTTTGAACGTACTAAACCACACGTTAACGTAGGCACCATTGGACACGTTGACCATGGTAAAACAACCCTAACAGCTGCGATTGCGACCGTAGCAGCAAAACACAACGGTGGTGAAGCCAAAGACTACGCGTCAATTGACTCAGCCCCTGAAGAAAAAGCCCGTGGTATCACCATCAACACCTCACACATTGAATATGACACCCAAGCACGTCACTACGCACACGTAGACTGTCCTGGCCATGCTGACTATGTTAAAAACATGATCACTGGTGCCGCACAGATGGACGGCGCCATCCTAGTCGTATCAGCCACTGACGGCCCAATGCCACAAACCCGTGAACACATCCTACTATCACGCCAAGTAGGTGTACCATACATCATGGTATTCATGAACAAATGTGACATGGTTGATGACGAAGAACTACTAGAACTTGTCGAAATGGAAGTACGTGAACTACTATCAAGCTACGACTTCCCTGGCGATGACACCCCAATCATCAAAGGTTCTGCCCTAGAAGCCCTAAACGGTGGCGAAGGCAAATACGGTGAACCAGCCGTACTAGAACTACTTGACACCCTAGACAGCTACATCCCAGAACCAGAACGTGCGATTGACAAACCATTCTTAATGCCAATCGAAGACGTATTCTCAATCTCTGGTCGTGGTACTGTAGTAACAGGCCGTGTAGAATCAGGCGTCATCAAAGTTGGTGAAGAAATTGAAATCGTTGGTATCAAACCAACCGCAAAAACCACCTGTACTGGCGTTGAAATGTTCCGTAAACTGCTAGACGAAGGTCGTGCAGGCGAGAACTGTGGTGTACTACTACGTGGTACCAAACGTGAAGACGTACAACGTGGTCAAGTATTGGCTAAACCAGGTTCAATCAAACCACACACCAAATTTGACGCAGAAGTATACGTACTATCAAAAGAAGAAGGTGGTCGTCACACCCCATTCTTAAATGGTTACCGTCCACAATTCTACTTCCGTACCACTGACGTAACTGGCGCAATCCAATTACCAGAAGGTACAGAGATGGTAATGCCTGGCGATAACGTTGAAATGAACGTAGAGCTAATCCACCCAATCGCAATGGACCAAGGCTTACGCTTTGCAATCCGTGAAGGTGGCCGTACTGTAGGTGCGGGTGTTGTTGCTAAAGTTAACGACTAATCGTTAGCGAGCATACAAAAGAGTCACTTCGGTGGCTCTTTTTTTATACCTGCTTTTATGCCTGGCCTTTTGCCAAAATTTTATTTACCACTAGAATTTACGATTCTTTTAGGTCATTTTAGACAATAAAAAAAGCCAAGCGCTAAGCTTGGCTAAATTATACCTCAATAGATGCTAGTGTAGACCGCTGATATAGTCAGACAATACTTTGATATCGTTATCCGATAATTTTGAGGCTACGATTTGCATCATGCCTTTATCGCCTTTCTTAGCTGCATCATTCACACGCACTTGTGATGGGTCGGTCACCTCGTCTTCACGACCTGCCGCCCGGAATAGTTTTAATTGGGTCGCGATATAGGCTGAATGCTGACCCCCAATACGTGGAAAAGCGGCTAAATCGTTACCATTGGCTTTACCACCGTGACAGCCTGCACAAGGAATCACACCGCGTGTACTATTACCACCATAATACAATTTTTGTGCCACGGGAGCGTAAGCAGGATTGGCATAACCTACCCCCCAACGTGGTTGGCTTGCATAATAACCTGCCACATTCGCCAGGTCTTGGTCATTTAATTTTGCCACTTGCGATGACATAATAGGATTGACACGCGCGCCTGATTTGAATTCGGTTAGCTGTTTATAGAGATACTTAACGTTTTGTCCGCCAAGGTTAGGCTGTGCAGGAACACTACTAACACCATTGACGCCATGACAAGCACCACAAACTGATTCAGCAATAACCTTACCTTTGGCAATGTCATATTTTGGTACGGTAACAGCTGCAGAACCGCTTACGCTGGCAATTAAAAGGCTTGCGGCAGTGAGTATTTTTTTCATCGGTAACAATTCCTACTAAAGCGTGTTGGTTATGACTCACAATGAGCTAGCGACAAAGGCATTACTTACAATATCAAAGCAACACCCAGTTATCATCATATATATTTATTGCTTTAACACTGGTGAATGTATCTACTAAGTTACAATATTATAGCAAGACAACCATGCGCTTGTCTGCAAAATTTGTAGGCTACCCTATTAATGAACGCTAATCATATGGCTAATACGGCATTTAAGTTAGCTAAATGATTTTAAAACACCGAGGGTTTTGTCGATTACAGTGACAGTCATGATTAAAACCATAATCGAATAATTGATATGGCTGATTATTATGCCATAACTCGATAATCATGTAAAAGTCATTTGCAGGTTGGCAAGCGGGTTTCACTACAAAAAATATCTCACAAAACAGCGGTAGCAAGTGCTCAAAATTTTGGGTTATGGGTATTTGCTGATACAATAGCGCTTTAACATTAAGATTATGTGCTGATGATGGATTTTACTAACACCCTTGCGCCGACTGCGATTACTGACGATAGTGATGCGGCAAAACGCTGGTTGCATCAAACCCAATTTATGCTGTCTGCCCCTACTTTCAAACTGTGTCCTGCCGATACGGGTCGCGAAGTTGCTTTTGCTGGCCGCTCAAATGCTGGTAAGTCCTCTTGCATTAATGCATTGACCCAGCAGCGCCAGTTAGCCCGCTCCTCCAAAACCCCAGGTCGCACCCAAATGATTAACTTTTTTAATATGGGCAATTTGGATCAGCGGTTGGTGGATTTGCCAGGGTATGGCTATGCCGCCGTGCCCGAGGCGATGAAAAAAGAATGGCAGTCAGAGCTGGAAAAATACCTAATTTCGCGTAAAAGCCTCGCAGGTTTAGTGCTGCTCACAGACATTCGCCATCCACTAAAATTCTTTGATGAGCAAATGCTACACTGGGCAAAAGACGGTGAGCTTGAGGTTCATGTGCTATTAACCAAAGCCGATAAGCTCAAATATGGTGCTGCCAAAAACACGTTACAGCAAACCCGCAATCAGCTTAATAAATTAAAATTGCCGTTTAGTATTCAATTATTTTCTGCCCAAGATAGAATTGGTCTCGAAGAACTGTCACTGAAACTTGCCAGTTGGTTGGCGCTACCGGAGCAGGATGAGCCAACGGATAATGAACCTACGTTAGCCGTCTAATCGTTAAGATGGTTTAAACTGATTGGCGTCTTGTACTTGGTTGATTTGCTGATTCAGCAGTGCTAGCAAAGATTGGTTACTAGGTAGCTGCTTTGCTAACGATTTGGCTTGGGTGAGTGATGTCACCGCGTCTTTTAGCTCATTGCGCCATAACTCGCTATACGCGCGATAGCGTAACGTATTGATGCGATGAATCAGTTGCTCATCGCCGCTACGATGTTTTGCAAGTAGTTGACTGGCTTGTTGTAATCGATCCCACACCATGACGTCACGGGGATTTTGCTTGGATAAGGGTTGAAGCAGCGCTAATACTTTTTGACCACTTTCTGCAGTAGGTCGATATTTTAAATAAATGTCACTTAGATAGCGTGGCACATCTGTGCGCTCAGGATACACAGAAGCGAGTTGCTGCAATTTAGCGATTGCCACATCGACATTGCCTTGCTGCGCCGCTAACTGGCTAAATGTCACGACTGCTAGGGGATTGGCGAGCGTATTGATGTCCTTGTCAAAATCCTGCATTAAGCTTTGTGCCGCTTTGGGTTGTCCGTTATCAAGATAATAATTAATCAGCGCAAGCTTGGCACCTTCACTGGTTTTCGCCCCTTGTTCCAAATCGGCTTTGTTTACTAGATAGCCATAGTAGCGAGCACGCCACTGGATTTGTTCAAACAGTTGCGCACGCTGCTGTTGAATAGATTGATAACGGTTTGATGCCATATTAGCTTGGCTATCACGCTTGTAAGTTGCGACTCGCGCCCTTGCTTCACTGATTCTATCTGCGGTGAGCGGATGGCTTAAAATAAAACTGGGAATCAAGGTGTTACTTTTGACAGGGTTTTGTTGGTCTAGGGTGGCAAAGAAACTGGGCATGGCATTGACGTCATAGCCCGCTTGGTTCATGATTTGCATGCCAATACGGTCGGCTTCTCGCTCTTGACCGCGGCTATAGGAAGCAGCAGCGTTGGCAGACATCGCCTGAGAGCCTAGCATGACAGCGGCAGCGGCATCACCATCCCCGACTTTGGATGCTGCGACGCCCGCCAAAAGACCGCCTGCCTGCATCAGTAGCTGTTTGGTTTTTTCATCATTGCGATGTTGATAATGGCGCTGGCTGACATGAGCAATCTCATGCGCGACGACGCTCACTATTTCATCCAGACTTTTAGCTTTATCCAACAAACCGACATTGATGCCGATAAGCCCAGACGGTACTGCAAAGGCATTGATTTGCTTGTCATTGATAATCACTAGCCCCATGGGTGCGTTGAGACCTGCTACCGCATTGATTTGCCACACAATTTGTTCAAGCGATTGCTGCAACCAAGGGTCTTTTATCAGCGCTGCATTGCCGTTGATTTGTCGAAGCGCCCACTCACCGACTTGGCGATTTTGCTCGGTATCGATGAGCGCTTGTCCATTGTCCATAGAGGCTAATTGGCTATTCACCTTGGTAGGCTCAGCACTTGCAATCATGACTGGATTAAAAGCAGGCGCACTTTGATAGGAGAAGTTATCTAACGCAAAAACCGCTGTTGATAGGGTACTTAATATAGCTACTATGAGCGTTTTTCTTAATAAATAACTAGCAGATAAATAACCAGCAAATGGATTGATGGGCATGCGCGACCTTTGACAGCGAATTAGCTTAGAATGGTGGTTAAAAAATGGTGTTTAAAAAAAAGGCAAATGCTAAATAATACTGCTCAATATACAAATTTCAGCAGCTTTAAAAAGCCAAATTTTGTAATGATATCTTGCTGCAATCTACCGACCACTAAGTACAGGATAAAGGTTAGATTTTCAAAAATATAATGCTAACTTTGATTTATCTCAATCGTCTACACTTGTAATTTAGCCTATAATAACCACCTAACACACTTTAAATTTTCCAGTAGCGATTTTATTACCATGACGGATTCTTCTCAGATTACGCTAAATCCTGCCTTACTCTCAGATGACGCCTTTTGCCAAGATTGGGGATTGTTTCGCTCAGGCGAACATAACAATCTCAACATCAATGCTCAAATTGAGCACTATGTAAATGGTAAAGGACTCGCCTGCCCGATGCCGCTGCTTAAACTTAAAATGGCACTAAAAAAGACCGCGTTGGGTCATGCGGTGTATGTGACCGCAACCGACCCTAACAGCAAGCGTGACATCGCAGCTTTTTGTCAGCATGCCGGATATACACTCGTACAGCACACATCAATCATACCGTCTGAAAATACAACAGACACAATCTTTCACTCGATCATAACCAAAAATTGCTAAACGCCTCTTACAAAAAAGCTGGCTTTAAGGCATACTAAATAACAGAAATTAAAGGACAATTGACAGGCTATTTCATGGCTACAAAGACCAAAACAACGACAATAAAAAAGACTGCCAACGCAAAAAAATCGACCAAGCTTGACGCTAAGCTGGGTGACGATCCACACGCTGCATTTGATGACATCGATGACGACGAACTCGATGAATTTGACGAGCCAGACTTTGATAGCTTAGGCGACGACGATATCGACCTTGCACAGCTCCCTGATAGTTATGATGACTATGATGAGTTGGTGGACGAGGATGATGACGACTATGACGATGAGTTTGCTGAAAAACCACGTAAGACTGCATCGCGATCCCGTCAAAAGAAAGCCATGACCAATGCCCTTGTTCCTACCATGCCGACTGCGCTATCTGCGCCTGGGGTAAATTTAGGCGCGTATATCAACGCGGTTCATCAAATTCCTATTTTGACGGCAGAGCAAGAACAGGAGCTAGCGCATCGCTATACTGACGAAGGGGATGTAGAAGCAGCACGACTGCTGGTTATGTCGCATCTGCGGTTTGTGATTCACATTGCGCGCAGTTACTCTGGCTATGGTTTGCCACAAGGTGACTTGATTCAAGAAGGCAATGTCGGCTTGATGAAAGCGGTGAAACGCTTTGACCCAAACAAAGGCGTGCGTTTGGTGTCTTTTGCGGTGCATTGGATCAAAGCTGAAATCCATGAGTTTGTGATTCGCAACTGGCGTATCGTCAAAGTCGCGACCACCAAAGCGCACCGCAAGCTGTTTTTTAACTTGCGCTCACTGAAAAAAACCAACAACCAGTTAACGCTGGAAGAAGCCGAAGCGATTGCCAAAGACTTAAATGTTACTGTCAAGCAAGTGCTAGAGATGGAAAGCCGTCTGACTTCGTATGATGCATCGTTTGAAGCACAAAGTGATGATGAAGACGAAGGTCGCTATGCACCGCAGTATTTTTTAGAAGATGCGGCTGACCCAGCCGATATGGTAGAAGATGCTGATTGGGAAGAAAATAACAATTCAGCCTTGATGGAAGCGATGGAAGATTTGGACGATCGTTCGCGGGATATTGTACAGCAGCGCTGGCTCAATGAGCAAAAAGCGACCTTGCACGAGTTGGCGGCGGAGTATAATATCTCCGCGGAACGGGTACGCCAAATTGAAAAAAATGCCATGGATAAAATCAAAGAAGCCATGTTAGCCAATACCCATTTGCAGTTGGATTAAACGTCATGAATTGGTTAAGTGTTGGTGCGATAAATATGGCAGTGGCGGTCGCCTGTGGGGCGTTTGCCGCACATGGGCTTAAACCGCGTTTGTCAGCCGAGCAAATGGCTTGGTGGCAAACTGGTACGCAATACTTTTTTTATCACGCGCTTGGGTTGTTGATTGTTGGTATGTTATTGCGTATAAACCTCACCTCTCCTACTATCGCGTGGGTGATGCAACTGGGTATTGTGTTTTTTACAGGTTCACTATATTTGATGGCTTTGGGCATGCCACGATGGCTCGGTGCCATTACCCCGATTGGCGGCACGCTGTTTATTATCGCATGGATTTGGCTTGCGATTAGTGTTGCTAAGCACACTTCATCAGTTTAACCTTATTTAACCATGACAGAAAGCGTAACAAAACAGGAAGCGAAATAATGCCACAAGTGACTTTAAATGGTGACGTCAAACAAACGTTACATCAAAATCTCTTACAACTATTGGATGAAATGGGGCAAACCCAAGGTCGTTTTGCTGTTGAAATCAACGGTGAATTGATTCCAAAAAGCCAATTGGCAAATGTCACCTTGCAAGATGGTATGAACATTGAAGTAGTGCAAGCGGTGGGTGGTGGCTAATCATATCAGCGTAAAAGGAGCGGGTAACTCACCCGCTTTTTTATTTTTGCATTACACTAATTTTTGGTCATGGCTAATAAACGGTTGGCGGTTAGCCCATGTAAAAAAACCGACATCGCAATCATTACCACACAAATCACCCAAATTTTTAGCGCTTCATCACTGGTAAATACGCCCTTATTCATCGCATAGGCAATATAATACAATGTACCAATCCCACGAATGCCCAGTCCTGCCGTTACCCAGCGTTCATTGCGACTCATCCCCAGTTTACCTAGGCTAAAATAACCCACGATGGGACGTATCAAAAATATAAACGCCAAACATACCACATACACTTGCCAGCTAAGAGTAACATCACTCGCTAACGCTTGACCCACTAGCAGTCCCAAAAATACCATCACGAGCGACATCAGCAAACCTTCAATTTGCTCAGCAAAATCATGCAAGCCTTCATGATATTCATGTTCACATTCTGAGCGCCGAAGGGTTAACGCGGCGACAAATACGGCAATAAAACCATAACCATGCACAAACTCTGTGATGCTATAAGCCAGTAACATCAAGGCTAACACCATATAACTTTGCTCGACTTTATCGGGATATGCCTTAGTAAATAGCCAATTTGCCAAAAACTTACCGACACAGTAACCCGCCACCACCCCTGCGATGATTCGCCATAACACATCATAACCCAACCAATGCAGCCAATCTTCTACACCAAAACCTTGATTGAGAGACACTGCCGTAGCAATGGCTATCGCTAAATACACGAACGGAAATGCCAGTCCATCATTGAGACCCGCCTCTGAGGTGAGGGTAAATCGGGTCACATCTTCCTGTCGTTCGGAGTTGGGTGGACCGACTTGGATGCTTGCCGCTAGCACAGGGTCGGTTGGCGCTAGCACCGCACCGAGCAAAATAGCCGCCGCCATACTGAGTCCAAAAATATAATGCCCCATCAATGCCATCGCGGCGATACCCACTGGCATCACAATCACCAACAACCTTAAGGTCGGTTGCCAAGTTTTCCAATTGAGCGGACTATCAAGTTTGATACCACAACCGACCAACGAAATCAGCACCACCACTTCTGTAACTTTTTCGATAGGAACGCCATAATTAAGCGGATTAATTCTAGGCAGCCCCATAAAAAAATACCCTAGCAGTGCGCCAAAGGTAATTTGTAGCATAGGCAAGGATATCGAAAGCTTGCGCGGTAGCACAGGAAAAAATGCCCCGATTAAAAACGCCAACCCTAAAAAAAGTAAAATCAAATTATAGTGTTCAAGCATACCCGTGTACCAAGATAAGTTGCTAAAAGAGCCATGTTACTGCGTCAAAGGTTTATCCCTTATGAATCCATTATGCAAAAAGGTGGGCATGCTATCAATCATTGGTGTTTAGCAAAATACCAAGAGATTTGTTAACAGTTCGAGCGTTGAGTTAAACTTGCAAGTTGAGCTAAATTTAAAAATTTAGTTATATTTGACGGCTTAGTTAAATTTGAGAATTCAGCTAGAGAGGATTTTGACTGACCCTCTAAGCCCAACACTGCGGTCAAAACCGCACTTTACGCTGCGTAGAAGAACCGATGTTCATACCTTCCCGGTATTTGGTCACGGTACGACGGGCAATATCAATGCCTTTATCTTGCAGGTGCTTCATAATACTACTATCAGATAGCGGTTTTTTGGGGTCTTCTGCCTCAATCATTTGCTTGATCATCGCACTGATAGCAGTTGAAGAAACGCCTTCCCCCTCATCACTACTGACTTGACTGGAAAAGAAATATTTTAGGCTAAATAGCCCTTTGGGGGTAACGATGGTTTTGCTGGTAGTGATGCGAGAAACGGTTGACTCATGTAGGCCCACTTCATCTGCCACATCTTTGAGTACCATCGGCTGCATGGCCATGACGCCTTGCTCAAAAAAAGCCTGCTGACGTTTGACGATACAGGTTGCAACTTTTAGTAGATTTTGATTACGCTCTTCGATACTACGGATAAACAGCCGCGCATCATACAACTGCTCTTTTAGATAGACGCCTTGTTCACTGTTGTCATTGCGACTGACAAGCTTGGCATACATTTGGTTAATACGCAGTTTTGGCAAGGTTTCTGGGTTTAGGCTGACTTCCCAATGCTGCCCTCGCTGCACAACAATGACATCAGGAATGTCGTAGCTTTCAATGCCTTTATCTAGCTGGCGCTGTGATTTTTCATAAGACAGTGCAGGATTGGGGTTTAATGTGCGCAATAAGGCAAGGGCAGGCTGAATCTCAGAGACATCAAGATTGGATGATTTAAGCAGTGCATTGATGTTATTGTTGGCAAAAAACTCTGAATGCATCAAAATTTGCTTGGCTGCTTGCCAAGAGGGGGTATCACTCGGCAATTTATTGAGCTGAATCAGCAAGCATTCTGCCAAATTTCTTGCACCAACGCCCAGTGGCTCGCAGTTTTGTATTTGCTTAACCACAAGTTCAATGTCTTCAAGCGCCAAGTCCACGTTTTCAACTTGATAAAATGACAACATGGTATCAAAACTTTGAAATAGCTCATCATTCGATAACGTGATAAAACCGCGCTCGTCCATGCTATCAATCAGATACTCCGCCATCAGCATATCGATGGTGGAGAGCCGTCTTAAATTCAGTTGCCAACGGACATAATCTTGAATGTTTCCTTGCGTGGCAAGCTTATAATCATCCTGACTGTCTTCGCTATCAATGCCCGTGGTTGCCGAAGATTCATAGCTATAGATATCATCCCACTGCGCATCCACAGGCATATCGATTTGCTGGCTGCTAAGATGCTCGCTACTATCAATGCTGTCTAAGCCAAATTCCTCATCATAGCGATAATCGCTGTCTGCATAACTGTCCCTATTGTTGTCCCCATAACTGTCACTGTCACTGTAACTATCACTTGGGCTATGACTTGCATACTCATGCACTGCCGAAGGTTCACTGTGCTCGGGATAATCTTCGCTAGCAGAAGCAGGATAAACATCATCCGACGCTAAATAATCTTCCAACCCCTCAGTTTCATGATGGGTATAGTCATCCCAATCAACTTCAGACAACGCAACACCTTCTACTTGATAGTCATCATCATAGTCGTTATCCATGTCTTGTTCTGGATATTTTTCGCCATCGGGTAGGTTATCGGCGTCGTCATAAGACGTCTCCCACTCTTCCTCACGCTCAAGCATAGGGTTGCTATCGAGTTTAAGCTGCACTTCTTGTTCAAGCTCAAGACTCGATAATTGCAGCAAGCGAATTGCCTGCTGCATTTGCGGGGTGAGTGTCATCCCCGTCGTTAGCTTTGCCCCAATACCAATTTTCATAACGCGTTTTTTTAAGCCTTACTCTAATGAGGTTAGTTTAGATGGTGTGTCTATGGTGTGTTCATGCTCTGCTAGGTTGCTAGTTTAGTATTGTTTCAACAAGATATGCTAGTATTTTTTGACATTCAGCCGTATATTAATTATCTGCACTTAGCTTAACTGTGCTTAGCTTTACTTAGCTGCAGCACCCACAAATTTCCCTAAATTTTTTGCTTACGAAATCAAACCATGACAAAACTGACAAAATTTGCGATTATTGAACTCAATAGCCAGACCGATATCTTAGCAAATCTTCAATCTATTGAATTAGGTATTAAAATTGCCAGTGAACGCGGCACCCGCATGGTGATTTTGCCAGAAAACGCTTTTTGTTTTGGCAAACAGGGTTTTGCCAGTCAATATTTTGATGCCTTAAAAGCTTGGTCGGCACAGGCTGCCCGTCACTACGGTGTGTATCTGCTGGCAGGAACCTTGCCCTGCCCGTATCGACCTGATGGTACGCCTGTGGCTGACGGCAAACTTCGGCAAAGCTCACTATTATTTGACCCTGCTGGCGACTGCTTAGCGCGCTATGACAAAATTCATTTGTTCAAAGCCACCGTCAATGATAGCACAGGCAACTATGATGAAGGTAGAACCTTCGAAGCCGGTAATGCGCTCATTGTGGCGGATACCGAGTTTGGCAAGGTCGGCATGATGGTATGTTTTGATATTCGTTTCCCCACCCTTGCGGTCAAACTACGCGAACTAGGCGCAGATATATTGACCGCGCCTTCGGCGTTTACCTACCAAACAGGGAAAGCACATTGGCATGCGCTACTCACCGCAAGGGCGCTCGATAGTCAGTGCATGGTCATTGGCGCAGGTCAGACGGGTGACCATGTGGTCAATCCCTCAGCGCCTAGCAACGTTCGCAGCACTTGGGGGCATAGCGAATTTATCAGCAGTGATGGTGAGCGCGTTTTGACACAAAAAATCAATGCAGCAACCGACGCAGCAAATGATGCAGTAACCCGAGATTTTGATATCACTAACAATTTAGCGCATTTACCTTTATCCGCCAAAGCAGCAAGCTGGCTGCCTAAGTCAGATAATCGCCAACAGCTTGACCAAACTGCTGATAAGACAACCTTTTACCAACAAGCGCCGAGCGTGATTTTTGCTGACTTTGATGCGGATGCGCAGCAAATAACTCGGCAGAATATTGCGTTGCTCGAATGTCAAAAATTGAATATCATAGCAAATAATATCTAACGACCCTTAAGCGAAAAATGGATAATCCACTTTTTGAATATTTAAAGAATAGCCCAATTTTTAGCCGTCTTGATCCTTATATGTTTCAAGTGGTCGAGAACTCATTGCATTTTAAACAGTTGAGTCCGCAAGAAGTATTATTTACGGAAGGCGAGCATGGCGATTTTATGGCGTTTTTGCTGATTGGGGAGCTATCAGTCATTAAATACAGCCCTTCAGGGGTAGAAATTAAAGTCGGTGAAATTCGGGCGGGCGAAAGTACCGGTGAAATGGCACTGTTAGATTTATTAACTCGCTCCGCTACCATTAAAGCCGCCAGCCTGTGTGCGCTTGTCACCTTGTCCCGCGCTGACTTTGAGCGACTTTTATCAGATTATCCTCGTATCGGTGTTGAGATGCTGCGTGGCTTAGCGATTATCTTGAGCCTTAATCTTCGCCGTACTTCTGAGCATTTGACTCGCGCGGTAAATGCTTAATATGGCTAAGCTTAAGGTGGCTAGGCTTAATATTTTTTCCATGCCTAATATTACTGCTTAACCTGCCTACTATTGTGCGCTATCGTCGTGAGCGGGGATGCGCTTTGTCATACACTTGCGATAAATGCCCAAAATCCAAATGGGTATAAATCTGTGTGGTACTAATATCACTGTGTCCTAGCAGTTCTTGAACGCCACGCAAATCACCACTATCACTTAAAATATGTGACGCAAAACAGTGTCTTAGCAAATGCGGGTATAAGTCTTGTGCGATGCCTGCTCGTTTAGCCTGTAGCTTGATACGCAGCTGCACGGTGCGCGTTGAGATACGCGTCCCATAACGCTCACTGACAAATACCGCAGGGTCTTGCTCCTCCACCCACAGCGAGCGATGCGGCAAATAGTTGATGAGTGCCTGCCAGGCTTTTTCGCCAATCGGTACGATGCGCGTTTTTCCGCCTTTACCCAGTACTCGTAACAGCCGCTGTGATTTGTCGATATCAGACATATTGAGTCCCACTAGCTCGCCAACCCGTAAACCACTGCCATACAGTAATTCTAGCATGGCTTTATCGCGAATCCATAACCGCGCTTCATGGCTATCTTCTGGCGCAGCTTGGTCTAATAACTGGGATAATATATCGATATCAAGTAATGTGGGCAAGGGTCTCGGGGCGCGTTTGAGACGTATGGTCGTGGTGGGATTTAGTGTCATCAGCTGCTGAGCAATCAACCATTTATAAAGTTGACGCAACACGGTCAGTTCATATTGACTACTGGATTTGGATATTTTATCGACATCCAATCGTTGAATTAGGAAGTCTGACAACTGCTGACGGGTGATGTGACAAAGCTCGGTCTGTTGCTCATAGCAATACGCCAAAAAAGGCTGTAGCGCTTGGCGATAACTTTTGATAGTCGCCGCGCTATAACGCTTACTACTTAGCTCAGCAAGCCAGCGATCTACCAAAGCTTGGTCATCCGTGTTGAGCGCAGTCACTTCCTCATGCGGCGTTAAGTGGGTGGGCAAATCATCGTTTGCTGATTTGCCTACACGGTTGCGCTGATTTTTCCCTTGACTATTTTTGCCTTGACTTAGGCTACGGCTAGTTGGCATAGTGTCGGTTAGCGAGGTTGGGGTCTATTCATGGTAAGGATGTCCCTCATCTGAGCGATGTTCCTCACTTGATTGCGCCGGCGCAAATTTCAGCCCCGCACCTGCCATCAAACCCTCAGGACTAAACACCCCTTCGTACACAAAGGTCGCAGGACCGGTCATATACACAGGATAGCCTTCTTGCCAACGAATCACCAAACTGCCGCCATACAACTGGGCTCGAATATCCACGCCTTCATCTAGCCAGCCTTCACGCACCCCTGTGGCAACGGCAGCACACGCGCCCGTACCACAGGCTTGCGTTTCGCCCACGCCGCGCTCATAGACGCGTAGACGGATATGGCGATTATTCATCACCTGCATAAACCCCACATTGACACGCTCAGGAAATGCAGGGTGGCTCTCAATCGCTTTACCGAGTTTTTCCACCTCAGCGGTCAATACATCATCTACTTTGATGACGGCATGGGGATTGCCCATATTGGCGACATAGAGTGTCACAGGCGTACCATCCACATTGAGCCGATATGAGTTTTGAACTTTAGTAATGGTTTTGGGGGTAAAAGGAATCTCATCGGGCTCGAATTTTGGTTTTCCCATATCCACTTTTACCCAGCCATAATCATCGGTGCTAAGGGTGATAATACCGCTGGCGGTTTCCACCCGAATACGCTGTTTAAATGACAATTTACGCGCCTGCACAAAGCGGGCAAAACATCTAGCGCCATTGCCGCATTGCTGCACTTCACTGCCATCTTTGTTAAAAATACGATAGCGAAAATCGACATCAGGGCGGCTTGGCGGCTCAACAATCAGCAACTGGTCAAAGCCAATGCCTAAGTGTCTATCCCCTAACAACGCTACCAACTCTTTGGTCAAGTGAAGTCGCTGTGTGACTAGGTCAATGACCATAAAGTCATTCCCCAGTCCATGCATTTTGGTAAATTCAATTAACATTGTTATTCCTTAAAATTATTTTGATTTATGCACGCTATCTTATCATGATAGCTGATTTTTTATAAGGTAATTGAGGAACAAAAAAACCTTAGCAAGTCAAGCAAATTTGGGCTCGGTTACTAAGGTTTTGGTTTCAGTTTCTAAGGTTTTGGGCTCAGCGGGACAAATAAGGCTTAGCGTTGCCAGCAAAGCCAGCAAACCTTATAGGATAGATTTAATCTACCAATTTTTCTTTTTGCCAAAGGCTCTCAACCGTTTCACGCTCGCGAATCACATGAGCGTGACCATCTTTGACCAAGATTTCACAAGCACGAGGGCGGCTATTGTAATTGCTCGACATTACAAACCCATACGCCCCTGCGCCTGTGATGGCTAGGATATCATTGTCAGCCAACGCTAACACACGGTTTTTTGCCAAAAAGTCGCCCGTCTCACAAATCGCCCCGACCATATCCCATACTTTGGGTTCAACCGGTGAGTTCAACTGTGTGGGGATGACCGCCATCTCTGACTGATAAAGTGCCGGACGAATCAAATCATTCATCGCGGCATCGACAATGGCAAAATTTTTGTGTTCGGTAGGTTTTAAAATATCCACGCGGGTCAACAATACACCTGCATTGGCAACGATGCTACGACCTGGCTCTAAATAGAGTGTTAAGCCTAAAGTTTTCAGTTTTGGTAACAGTAACTGCGCAAATTCTTCAATACTTGCAACGTCTTCGTCAATATACTGCACACCCAAGCCACCCCCCAAATCAATATGCTCAAGCGCAATACCTTGCTTGGCAAGTGCGTGAATCATCTCAATGACTTTATCCAATGCATCCATAAAAGGCTGAACTTGGGTCAACTGCGAGCCAATATGACAATCAATACCGACGACTTTTAAGTGCGGTAAGTCATGGGCAATTTGGTAGATACGGGGCGCATCTTCATGGGTAATGCCGAATTTATTTTCTTTGAGCCCTGTGGAGATATATGGATGGGTTTGCGCGTCGACGTTGGGATTGACGCGTAGCGAAATTGGCGCTTGCTGCTGTAGTTTGCCTGCCACTGCATTGATGCGGTACAGCTCAGCTTCTGATTCGACATTAAAGCAAGCAATCCCTACTTCAAGGGCAGTGCGGATATCTTCGGCGGTTTTGCCAAGTCCTGAAAATACGATTTTTTTGGGGTCGCCGCCCGCAACCAAAACCCGCGCAAGCTCGCCCCCTGTAACAATATCAAACCCTGCCCCTGCTTTAGCAAGTTCGTTTAATACCGCAAGGTTACTATTGGCTTTTACCGCATAACAAATCTGATGCTCAATCTCAGTAAAACTATCATCATAAGCTTTATAGGCTGCCAAAATCGACTGCTGACTATACACATAGGTCGGTGTGCCGAAGGTCTTTGCGATATCCGCAAGACTGACGCCATCCATCATCAAGGCAGTGCCATCATAACTCAGACAGTTGATTGACTTGACGTGTTCGGTCGGGTTGATCGCTAAACTTGCAGCTGCATCATCAGTAATCATTTTTACCTCCAACCGATGGCACAGATGGCACCGATGGCGTGGTCGCTGAGTGAGGCGCTGATTGCGGCGTTGGGGCTGCACTATTATCAATCATGACGTTGGGATCTTGGATGTTGACATCGACTTTGGTATCAGAGGCATTGGCAGTGGTGCTAGTCGGTTTGGCGGCAGCATCGACTACTTGTTGGCTATGGTTGGTGGGTAGGTATAATGCCCCTTTTTGCCCACATCCTGTCAGCATATGAGTTGCCAACATCACCGTCAGCACGGTCATTGTTGCGGATAGTTTTGAAATTTGCATGAATGCCCTTAAGTTTAAGAAAAAAATAAGTGTAAAAATAAAATTTGCGATGGGGTTATTGTAGCTGTTTTTGCGTTTTATAAGCAATTATCTCACCTTATTTCTCACCTTACTAAAGATGAGCGTTAAATCGATGATTTTTGTTAATTTTTCATTCTGTTGAAACTATCGTTGTTGTGGTATGCTTTTTCGCTATAATGATGACAACAAAAATTTGGCAAAAAATTACCACAATACATTTTTTTTAATCTACAATAAATTACTGAAGGCAAGGATAGCTTAAAATTTAATCCAGTTAGGAAGGGGCTTGTTGCAAGGAATGCACAAGATCTTGTCTAAAGGAACAGCCATGCAAAATCCGATCTTAGTACTTAATTGTGGGTCTTCGTCAATCAAATACGCGTTATTAAGCAATGACAGCAGCGAGCGCGTTGCCGGTCTTGCGGAGAACTTGGGCTTAGATACAGCGCGTATCAAACACACTGACCTCAATGGGGAAAAAGTCGAAATCTCTTTGGCAGGCGCTAATCACCAATGGGCGCTGCAAAAAATATTAGGTTTATTAGCCGCTTACAAACCCGTTGCCGTGGGTCACCGTGTGGTGCATGGCGGGCGTGAGTTTTCTCATGCCGAAAAAGTCAATGACCATGTCTTGGCGGAAGTCAAACGGCTAAAAGTATTGGCGCCCCTGCACAACCCTGCCCATGCCTTAGGTATTGAGGCGGTGGAAAAAATTTACCCAGATTTGCCGCAAGTGGTCGTGTTTGATACCGCCTTTCACCAAACCATGCCTGCCAAAGCCTACCGCTACGCCATTCCAAAAGATTTGTACAATGAGCATTATATCCGTCGCTATGGCTTTCATGGTAGCTCGCACGCCTATGTCAGCCACCGCGCTGACAGCCTAGCCCCTCACAACCAAGCCAATGGTTGGATTACGGTGCATTTGGGCAATGGTTGCTCGTTAACCGCCGTGTATGATGGCAAAAGTCTGGACACCAGCATGGGTCTGACCCCGCTGGAAGGTGTGGTCATGGGTACGCGCAGTGGTGATGTTGACCCAAGTTTGCATATTCATTTACACCGTATTTTGGGCTATAGCCTTGACCAAATTGATACGATTTTAAATAAACAAAGCGGGTTGTTGGGCATTTCAGGTATCTCAAGCGACATGCGCACGGTGGAGCAAGCCGCCAACGAAGGCAACGAAGATGCCAAACTTGCCATCGAAATTTTCTGTTATAAGGCAGCCCGTTATATCGCCTCTCTCAGCTGTGCATTACCGACCTTCACTGGCTTGGTATTTACCGGCGGTATCGGTGAAAACAGCGCCTCAATTCGCCAAAAAATCTTACAAAACTTGCCGCATTTTGGCATCAAAGCGAACCTTGACAAAAATGCCGCGCTCTCTCGTGGCGTAGAAGGTAGCTTCCACCAAGCCGACAGCCAACTGCAATTGTGGGTGATTCCGACCGATGAAGAATACCAAATCGCCAAAGAAACCAAAGAAGTCTTAGGTTTATAAACCCTCTCACCCTGATGACCCATCAGGGTTTTTAGTTTGAATAAAATAACAAATAGGAACTATCATGCAAACTATTTTATTTGTGCCTACCAGTAGCGGCATTGGCTTGACCTCAGCTTGTTTGGGTTTTATCCGTGCACTGGATTATATCGGGCTAAAAGCAGGATTTTTAAAACCCTTTAGCCAAAATACCACCGCCAATCATGAGAGTGATGACAGCTCAAGTGTGCTTGCAAAACATGCCTTTAACTTAAACCCGCCAACATCCATTGACCGTAGCCGCTTAGAGCGCGTGATTGGGGATGGTCAGTTAGATGACTTGATGGAAGAAGTGGTTGCCAAACACCAAGCATTGGCTGAGCAATATGACGTTATCGTCTGTGAAGGTCTGGCTGCCGACAATGATTCAAGTTATGCGGAATTGGTGAATTTAGCCATCGTCAACGCGCTAGATGCCAAAGTCATCTTGGTCAGTAGTGGCGATATTGCAAACCCTGATAGTTTGGTAGACAAGCTAGATATTTTTGCCCGTGATTTTGGCGGTATGGCAAGCGAGCGCACATTAGGCACGATTTTGATGCGCGTCAAAAACGTGGACAACCACTATGATGAAGCACCCGTCGCGCCGGGTAAAGCCAAAGTTGATTTGGCAGCGGAGCAGTTACAGGCGATTAAATCCCACTCGCCTTATTTTGACTCCGATAAATTTCGCTTGATTGGCGTAGTGCCTTTTAGTAACACCTTAAGTGTCCCCCGTACCTGGGATGTGGCTCGTGAGCTTGATGCCAAATGGCTCAATGAAGGCGACGCCAAAAACCGTCGTGTGCTCAATACTTTACTGGTTGCGCGTACCGTTGCCAATATTGAAGATTCTTTCACCCGTGGTAACTTACTGGTGACGGCAGGCGACCGAGACGATTTGATTTTGGCGACTGCGCTTAGCACCATGAATGGTGTACCGCTAGCAGGTCTTATTCTGACAGGCGGTATCGTGCCGAACCAAAAGATTATCAATCTGTGTCGCCCCGCTCTAAAAACAGGGATTCCTGTGATGCTGGTTGACACTGACAGCTTTGATACTGTTACCAAACTTAACCACATCAGCCATGAAATCCCCGCAGATGATACCACTCGCGCCAGTGAAGTCACCGATTTTGTCGCCGCGCATTTGGATTTGGACTGGATCAAAACCACTTTTAGTCAAGGCAACAACAACCGCAAACTCTCGCCTTCGGCTTTTCGTCATACCTTGGTCAAAAAAGCCCAAGCCGCCAAAAAAACCATCGTATTGCCTGAGGGCAATGAGCCACGTACGGTTGAAGCGGCGGTCATCTGTCAAAATCGTGGTATTGCCCATTGTATCTTACTTGCCAAACGCAGTGAGGTCGAAGAGGTTGCCAAGAACTTGGGGCTCACCCTACCTGAAGGCCTGCAGATTCTTGACCCAGAGACCTTGATTGACAAGTACGTCAAGCCTATGGTTGAGCGCCGTAAAGGCAAACTCGATGAACTACAAGCCCGTGAGCAGCTCAAAGACACCGTCGTACTGGGTACCATGATGCTGCACTTGGGTGAAGTCGATGGTCTGGTATCTGGCGCCGTACATACCACCGCCAATACCGTCCGCCCTGCGTTTCAGTTAATTAAAACAGCGCCGCAGTATTCACTGGTTTCGTCAATTTTCTTTATGCTACTGCCTGAGCAAGTGGTGGTGTATGGTGACTGTGCCATCAACCCAGACCCTACCGCAGAACAGTTGGCTGAAATCGCCCTACAATCCGCCCAATCTGCCAAAGCGTTTGGTATCGAACCCAAAGTTGCCATGATTAGTTACTCGACGGGTTCATCAGGTGAAGGCGCAGACGTGGATAAAGTGCGTCAAGCCACCGAAATCGCCAAAGCCAAAGCACCTGATTTACTCATTGATGGGCCGTTACAATATGACGCTGCCAGTGTCGCAAGCGTGGCAAAGTCCAAAGCGCCAAACTCGCTGGTGGCAGGTCAAGCCAATGTGTTTATCTTCCCAGATTTGAACACTGGCAATACCACTTATAAAGCGGTGCAGCGCTCTGCTAACGTGGTAAGCGTCGGTCCTATGCTGCAAGGCTTAAATAAGCCTGTGAATGACTTGTCGCGTGGCGCCTTGGTTGAAGATATTGTCTATACCATTGCGCTCACAGCCGTTCAAGCCGATAGCGGTGAGTTTTAAGCGTTTATATTTAAAAAAAGGTGAGTTTGACACTCACCTTTTTGTTGTCTGTCACAATTGCCTGTCACACAGGATATCAGCTTAAATGCAATGCAAGGCTACTGTGCAACCACTCGCCTATTTTTCGCTGAATAGGCTATTTTCCCACCACTAGGCTAGTGCGCCACAATCTGTTATGCCCAAAAATTGCTTTATGGTAAAATGTCGCTCAACCACATCTAACTTTATCGCTGGGTGACCAACATGGCACATTCGCAGAACTATTCAACGAGCGTTGACGCCCGACTTGCCGTATTGATTGATGCTGACAATGCGTCAGTCAATCATCTTGATGCGCTGTTGTCTGAAATTGCCACGCTCGGGATTAGTAGCGTTCGACGCGCGTATGGTGATTGGACGCGCCCACAATTAAACAGCTGGAAAAATGTGTTACTGAGCTACTCTATTCAGCCGATCCAGCAATTTAGCTACACCACGGGTAAAAATGCTACCGATGCAAGCTTAATCATTGATGCGATGGATTTGTTGTATACCGAGCGTTTTGATGGGTTTTGTTTGGTGTCGTCTGACAGCGACTTTACCCGACTTGCCCAGCGTATTCGTGAGCAAGGGTTATTGGTGTATGGTTTTGGTCGTAGCACCACGCCCAAGCCTTTTGTGCAAGCCTGTGACCGTTTTACTTATCTTGAGTTTTTTGAAGAAAACCAAACCCCTTCGACGGTAGATTTTTATGACTCTGCTGATATGCTGTTCTCCACTAAAGGTAATCAGATGAAGCCTGTGGATGTCGCCATCACTTTGGTCAAGCTTGCCATCTCAAGTATGGCGGATGACCAAGGCTGGGCAAATATCGCACCTGTCAAAAACTATCTGCTAAAAGTCGAGCCCGATTTTGATGCGCGCTTGTTTAACTTTAACAAATTCAGTGATTTTCTACGTGCCTATCCGCGCTATTTTGAGGTACAAGAGCGCTACCCCAATGACAATCAGCATAAAGTAATTTTTGTGCGCAATGTACCAACCGATGAACCGCCAAACCAACCGTAAGATGTGTCAGTGATGATGAAGGATGTTAGTTTTCTTTACCCTAAATTTATATTGGGTTTGTGGTTATGACAATGCCTCGCTGTATTCGTGTCTGGTTGGGTGGCTCATTTGATCCGGTACATTTGGCGCATTTACAGATGATTGCGCATGTGTACCATGAGCTCATGCGCGCCTTCCCCAACGTTGATATCATCGCCAAATTATTGCCTACCGCAGGTTCGCCCCTAAAAACCCAGCCAACTTCCAACCACCAGCGCCTTGAAATGCTTGCGCTTGCGATTGACGATGTGCCTTTTTTGTCGATTGATAAGACTGAGCTGCAGTGTCAGCCGCCTGTGTATAGCTTTCATACCTTGAGTGAATTTAAACAGCGTTATCCCAATGACCTACTGATTTTTGTCCTTGGGCAAGACAGTGTTGAACAACTTGATAAATGGTATCGCGGCTTTGAGCTGCTTTCGCTGACCAATCTATGGGTGCTACCCCGTCCTGCCTTGGGCAGCCTTAGCCACAATTTAAGCCACACTTTACACCAAAACTTAAACCAAAATGCTTTGGCCAATACGGATAAACCCCCTAATATAAATATTGATAATCGGCTAGTGCCTTTTATCATTCATTCGCCAAAAGACTTGATAAATCAAACCACTAACCATATTTATATTGATAAGTTTGTCGTGCCTGATATCGCCAGTAGTGATATCAGAGCTTGGCTATACAGCGTAGAAGCTCGGCAACGACAGCAAGCGCGGCTAAGTTTACCGAGTCAAGTTTATCGGTATATTGTTGAGCATCAGTTATATGCCCCACATGTAGCCTGATATTGATTTACATTTTTTGATAACCTGTGTGTTAGATTTTTGTTAAAATAGCGCACTTTTTTTAGGATTGTCATGATCCTATTTTAAGCTACTCTTATAACCTAATCATTATGACCCAATCCATGGAACCCACGCATTTATGACCGATACCCAATTTGCTAGTTTAGTCAATCAACACCCTGCCCACCAACAGTTAACCACTTGCCTTGACATCGTTCAAGATGCCTTGGATGATCTAAAAGCCAAAAACATTACCGTACTCGATGTTGCTGATATGACTGAAGTCATGGAGCGTATCGTGATTGCCGAAGGGACATCTACCCGCCACCTTAAAGCGGTTGCCGACCATGTCGCGATGAAATCGAAGCAAGCAGGATTTAATCCGATTGGTGTGGAAGGTCAAGGCACCAGTGATTGGACCTTGATTGATTTGGGCGCTGTGGTGGTGCATGTGATGATGCCACAAGCCCGCACGTTTTATGACCTAGAAGGCTTATGGCAAGGTCAATCCCAGCGCGAGCGTATCGAAAAAACGGCGTAGTATAATAGTCTATAGCTTAGTTTAGACTATGCGTTATGAACTAGGCGCTACAACCAAATGGGTAAACAAGTTTTACCCATTTTTTTATGCCGTTGATTTTCTTTGGTGAAAAGTTATGCCACCGCAGCCGTTTGCTGACGTTGATGGTTTTTCATCCAAAGATTGATACCAATAAGGATAATAATATAGCCGATTTGTGCCAAAAATGTCTGTAGCGTTGGGTAAAATCCTAGCCATTCAATGGCGGGCAAGCGGCTCATGGCGGTCATCGGCAGATACCCTGTCAATTGCAGGGCGTGCAAACTGACACCTAAAATCTTAAAGCCCAGTAAATAAATCACCCAAGTTAAGACTTTAAACAACTGTGGAATCGGTAATTTAACTGAGGTTTTTAGCATCGCCCAAGCCACTGCTGCCAGTGCTACAAGCGCCAAACCAATCCCAGTTAAGAAATTACTCATGCTGATATTGGGTAATATACCGACATAAAACAATATGGTCTCTGCGCCTTCTCGAAACACGGATAAAAAGCTCAATCCAAATAACGACACAAAGCTACCTGCCGTCATGGCCTGTCCCATATGACGCTTGATATAAGCGTTCCATGATTGGACGGATGATTTGCTATGCAGCCACGCGCCAATGCCAATCATCATAATGACCGCAACGATGCCTATCACCCCTTCAAACATCTCACGATTGGCGGCAGAAGTCACCGCAGGGAATAATAGCTGTAATGCCATCGCGCCTGCGATACTGGCAAGTAAGCCAAAAGCCACGCCAGCATACACCCATTTTTTGGCTTTGACTTGTTTGGCAGCGGTTAAAGCCGATAACAGCGAGATGACAATCAATAAGGCTTCCAACCCTTCTCGAAGCAATATCAGCATCGAGTCAACCGCGGTATATTGGGCTGTTGGATTGATTGCTGCCAATTCATTGATAATCGATTGCAGTGTTTGCTGCTGTTTAGGGTCTTGCCCCTTCGCCATGGCTAGCGGGATTTGACTTTCCACCCGATTATATAAACTGGGGTTACGCGTACTAACATCGCCTTCGACCGTTGGCCATATACTAATAAACTCGCCTAACTTGGCTTGACCAGTTGCTGCGTCGTTTGTTTTAAACGCCTGTAAACCATCGCGCAGTAACTGGATACTATCCGCCAAGGTGACTGTTTGTGTGGTTTGTACAGCGGCTACGTCACCTTTGTTATAACTGTCGATGGCGTCTTTTAGCGCAGCAGATTGGGTTTTGATTTGCGCCATATTAATGGGTTGCGTTTCAATCGCCACTCGCATCAGCGCCATGGATGTTTCGATTTTGCCGTAGTGCCCCATACTGGTATTGCGCACGACCCGCTCATTACCTAGCCAAACTGCATTAAACTGGTTGTAAGCCGCCCGTAATGCTTCGACATCTGTCGCTGCTGCACCTTGTATGACTTGATTAAGATTGTCATACGCCGGTACCATTTTTTTGGCAAACTCTTTTCGCTTCGCGCTGTAATCCACAGGATTTTGTTCTTTTTCAAAGGCATATAACGCATTTGACACGGCTGATAAATTGGCTTCTGTGGGGTTGCTGATGGCTTGCCCAATTGCTTGGCTTGTCTGTTGCCCAAGTGTGGAATTTTTTGCCGTTGCATCTATGGCATCAAAGGCTGTTTGAATTTGCGCAAGGGTATCCTTGGCTTTTGAAGTATCCTTGGCTTTAATCGCTGCCATCGCGTCGGATAGGTTGATAAAAATAGGGCTTAAATTCAACTTTTTGCTGGCTGGTTGACTGGCTTGCGTCGCTATCTGTGCACTTGCAGGCGTTGGTTGCTGCGCTTGTAAGCCTTGACTGGTGATGAGCAGCGAACTGGCTAGGCCAAAACTTAGCAGGGTTTTTTGGGTGATGTTTTTCATGAGTAGCTTTTTAACCGTCTGTTTTTAAGCGTGTTTTTTGAACCGCCTATTTTTAAGCGTGTGTTTTGAACCGTCTATTTTTAACTGATGCAGGTTGCATTTTAACCTTAAGCTTCAAATAATGCTTGTCCAATATAGCCACCCTGCGGAATACCACCGAAACAAGCAAATAGCCCACTGCCAATGTGGGTGGTGTATTCATTCATTTTATCAAGACGACCTAGGGCATTTTGGATGATGATAAATTGCTCGGGCGATTTTTGAAATGAAATAAACAGCAGCCCTGAATCAAACTGCCCCGTGGCTGGGTTAATGCCGCTACTGTAAGAATACGAACGGCGTAGCATCTCCACGCCTGTGCTTTTTGCCAGTCCCATGTGGGAAATTTCAGGTATCACTGCTTTACCCTGCGCGTCTTTGGCGTGCACATCAAAGGTGTCAAATTCGCCTTTTTGTCCAATCGCCGCGCCGCTATCACGATGTCGACCAAAGGTATCTTCTTGACCTTTAAGCGAGGTGCGATCCCAAGTTTCAAGATGCATCTGAATGACGCGGGTGACCAAATAAGTGCCGCCTTTCATCCAATCAGGCGCGTCCGCCCATAAGTTTTTGTCCGCAGCTTTGATGGTGCTTTGGTTGGCAGTGCCGTCTTTAAAACCGAATAAATTACGGGGCGTATGGTCACCGGTATCAAACCCAACAAAACCTGACTGACTCCAACGCATGGTAATATTAGAACGCGCTTGGCGAACCAGTTGCCGTACCGCGTGGAACGCCACTTGGGCATCTTCGGCGCAGGCTTGAATACAGATATCACCCCCCGTCAAATTTTCTCGTAATTGATCGCGCGGGAACTTGGGCAAGTCTTGGAATTCTTTGGGCTGCTTATGGGTAAGTCCCATTTTTTTTAGAAAACTTGGGCTAATCCCAAAGGTCAACGTCAATCCGTACGCGCCCATACTGTCTGCTTCGCCTGTGTCGGTTGGGGGCACAAACGGGTTTTTTTCGTACGCTTTGATGTTTTTACCTTGCGTCAAATTGGCCGCATAGGTTGTCCAGTCTTTGAACATCTGTTTGACATCATCAAGCTTATCGGTATGTAAATCCATCACCAAAAAATAAATATTACGCTGTGACGGCGTGGTAATGCCTGCTTGGTGTTCGCCATAAAAATCATATTTGACATCCGCAAAACTATTTTTGGTAGTATTGGCATCACTACCAGCATGTTTAGGATTTTCGTTTTTATCGCTATCTTTGGACTGATTACTATCCAAAGCTTGCAAGTTAGGTAAGTTTTCGCTTGGTTTTTGCTGACAGGCCGACACGGCTAAACCTGCGCCTGCGACACTGAGCGCACCAAATTGGCGTAAAAAACTGCGACGATTTGACGTTTTTAATCCCACCCCTGTTTCTTGCGCTTGCTTATCTAATTCACTATGTTTCATACTGCCCCTAACTTGCTACTGACCTTTTTATTCCACCCTAAAACCGTAAAGTGAAGCAATTTTTTGCTTCACCTTTCACTTATTGCAATACAATGCCCATCTGCGCTAAGGGTTCACCGAGTTTATTCACTGCTTCGGCTAGCGCTTTGGTATCTGCAGGGGTTAGCTCTTTATAGGATTTATAATCTTGTTGCCCGACTTGGTGTTTGGCAAGTAGTTGGTTGACTGCGTCAAATTTTTGCTCAAGCTCCGTGACTAACGCCGGGTTTTTGGCTTGGATTTTTGGTTTTAAAATGGCAAATATTTTCTCTGCGCCTTCAATATTGGCTTTAAAATCATACAAGTCTGTGTGCGAGAAAATTTCTTCTTCGCCGGTGATTTTGCTTGTTGATACTTCATTGAGCAAATCTACTGAACCTTGTACCATCAAGTCGCCTGTGACCTCTGCCGTTGGAATTTTGGCGTGCAATTCTTTGACATCTGCAATCAGTTGTTTACCCAGTTTTTCAGTGCCTTTGGTGGTATTTTGTGTCCACAAGATTTTTTCAATCGCATGGAACCCTGTCCATACTTCATTGGGCTCAAGGTCGGCTTCACGGTTGTCGATACGTGGGTCAAGGTCGCCAAAACTTTCAGCAATCGGCTCTGAGCGCTCATAATACATGCGTACTTTTGGGTATAACGCCTTCGCCTCTTCTAATTTACCCGCTTCGAGCAGTGCGACAAATTTTTGGGTATCGGCGAGCAAGCTATCAATTTGGGTTTGTACCCAAGCTTTGTATTCCGCCGTTTCTTTACTCAAATCAACTGAGCTCTGCGCCGACGCTGTGACTGCAGAAGCGTTAGTCGTTGCACTTGCAGCAGGTGCTACGTCGGTTTTTTGTTCGGTTTTTTGGCAAGCCGTCAATAGTAATGCAGATATCGCTAGAGGTAATATTGATAAGGTAAAAGTACGGCTCAACATAAAACATCCTTAAAAGTAAACACGAATAAATAATAAAAAAAATAATGACAATTTGCGAATTATAGTGTAAATGAGAATCGTTATCAATATTTATTTTACTTTGATTGTGCTTAGAAGTTTAGGCAAAAAAATACCCCGCAGCAGCAAAGTAGCGAGGTATTGTGATTGACTAAATGACGCGCAGATCGCCTAATAACAAAATAACCTAGCCGAATTTACCCGTGATGTATTCTTCAGTTTCTTTACGGTCTGGGTTTGTGAACATTTTATCAGTATCCCCCATTTCCATCATTTCGCCCAAGTACATAAACGCGGTATAGTCAGACACCCGTGCCGCTTGCTGCATGTTGTGAGTGACGATGGCGATGGTGTAATCATTTTTTAGGTCTGAAATCAAATCTTCAATTGAGCCTGTTGAGATAGGGTCAAGTGCCGAGGTGGGTTCGTCTAGTAGCAATACTTCAGGACGGGTTGCCACACCGCGGGCGATACACAGACGCTGCTGCTGACCACCCGACAATGACAGACCCGATGCTTTAAGTTTATCTTTGACTTCATTCCATAGTGCCGATTTTTTGAGCGCCCATTCAACGCGCTCGTCTAGCTCAGCACGGCTTAAGCTTTCGTACAGACGCACACCAAATGCCACGTTGTCATAAATTGACATCGGAAATGGCGTTGGTTTTTGGAATACCATACCCACGCGAGCACGCAGCAAGTTGACGTCCACCGATTTATCCAAGATGTTTTGTCCATCTAGGTTAATTTCACCCGTGGCACTCATGCCTGGGTATAGGTCATACATACGGTTGAAGGTACGCAGTAACGTTGATTTACCACAACCTGACGGTCCAATAAACGCGGTGACTTTTTTGTCAGCGATATCGATGTTGATATTTTTAAGGGCTAAAAATTTACCGTAATAAAACTGTAGATTACGAATTTGCATTTTTGCGGTCATGATGAATACCTTAATAAATTTTGTTTGATACTAGCAAATAGTTTTAATCTTCTATTGATCATCAATGTGATGATTGCTCTTTACCACTGAGCGCACGTGCCAAAATATTCAATGTTAATACTGCCAAGGTGATGAGTAACGCACCTGCCCAAGCCAATTGGTTTGAAATAGGGTATGGTTGGCTGGCGTATTGATAAATCACGTTTGGTAAGTTGGCAATGGGCTGACCCATATCGGTACTAAAGAATTGGTTATTGAGCGCGGTAAATAGTAATGGCGCGGTCTCACCCGAGATACGCGCAAATGCCAGTAAGATACCTGTTAACACCCCAGTTTTGGCAGCACGTAAAGTAACGGATGTTACCAGTTTCCATTTTGGCGTCCCTAACGCATAAGCCGCTTCACGCAATGTATTGGGAATTAGACGAAGCATATTTTCGGTGGTACGTACCACCACAGGAATAACCAATAGCGCTAAAGCCATTGCACCTGCCCAACCTGAGAAGTTACGACCTTGTACCATCAACGCAAAAATAAATAGACCAATCACAATCGAGGGTGCGGATAGCAAAATGTCGTTCATAAAACGGGTGACTTTACCAAGCCAGCTGTTTTCGGCAAATTCAGCAAGATAAATACCTGCCATGACACCAATCGGTGTGCCGACTACAAGCCCTAATCCTGTCACCATGATTGAGCCGATAATCGCATTGCGAAGACCGCCGATTTCGTTTGGCGATGGCGTGTCTTGAGTAAAAATAGGCATGGTCAATAACGCATGAGAGCCTGATAAAAACAATTTGAATAAAATTAAACCTAAGAAGGTCAAGCCAAATACAATGGACAAACCGGCAAATACCAGTCCTAAAGCATTGCTTAGACGGCGGCGTTTGTAAATGGCGTTATTACGATTCATGTTGGTAGTAGTCATAGTATTCCCCAGCGTCCTTATTTCGTACCCGCATTTTTATCCATACGACTGAGCATCAATTTTGAAATCACCAGTACAATAAAGGTAATGATAAATAGTAAGAAACCTAAATGTAGTAGCGATGATTGGTGCAAGCCTTCAGACTCTGCAAATTCATTTGCCAATGCCGAAGTGATTGACACCCCTGACTGGAACAAACTTGGACTGACGTTATAAGCGTTACCAATAACAAAGGTGACTGCCATCGTTTCACCCAATGCGCGACCCAATCCCAAAATGATACCGCCCATCACACCGGCTTTGGTATAAGGCAACACCACGTATCGCATCACCTCCCAAGTGGTTGACCCCAAACCATAGGCAGATTCTTTAAGCATCTTTGGCGTAATGGAGAAAACGTCACGCATGACCGATGCAATAAATGGGATAATCATGACGGCCAAAATCAAACTTGCGGTGAACAGACCAATACCCATCGGCGCACCTTGGAATAAACGACCCACATAAGGCACATCACCCAAATGGTCAATCAACCAAGGCTGCACATGTTCTGAAAACCAAGGCGCAAATACGAAAAATCCCCACATACCATAGATAATTGAAGGGATACCCGCTAACAACTCAATGGCAATACCCAAAGGACGTTTTAAAAAATTGGGGCAAAGCTCTGTCAAAAACATGGCAATACCAAAACTTACCGGCACCGCAATCAAAATGGCAATGACAGAAGTCACCAACGTACCATAGATTGGTGCAAGTGCGCCGTATACATCCATCCCTGTATCCCAGTCTTTACTGGTATAAAAGTTAATGCCAAACGCTTTCATACTTGGCAATGCGCCAAGAAATAGTGAGATTAAGATACCACCTAACAACAACAGCACGATAAACGCAAAAAGACGAGTCGCGTTGACAAACAACCAGTCTAATTGTTTTTGCTTTGCGAGTTTTGCGTGTAAATCTGACATAAGAACCCAGCCATCAAAAAAATAATTTTAGTTTACTGTTACTAATTCTATAAATTTAAAAAAAAACGTAGAGCATTAACTTGTTTATTGCTCTACGTATCGTTTGACATGCCTAACCCTGTTAACTGTTAACCATCATCATGAGATTATTTTGCCGCTGACGCAGTTGCTGTGGCAGCCTCTGAGCTAAATAGTGGCTTACCATCAGCCCCTACAACTTTCTTCCACTCTTCACGGAAGATAGCTTTGCTTTCTGCTGAGAACGGTACAAAGTCCAGTGATTTTGCTAGTTCATCACCGCTTGAATACGCCCAATCAAAGAATTTAAGGGTATTTTTGACGTTTTCTGGGTTGGTTGGTTTAGTATGGACTAAGATGAATGTTGCCGCAGAGATTGGCCAGGCATTTGGGTCTGCTTGGTTAGTCAATACAATGTTAAAGCCTGGTGTACCTTTCCAGTCTGCATTACCCGCAGCAGCAAAGCTTTCAGCCGATGGTTGTACAAAGTTGCCCGCCGCATTTTTTAGCTGAGTATGCGACATTTTGTTTTGTTTTGCGTAAGCGTACTCAACATAACCGATTGAGTTTTTGGCACGCGTAACGTTACTTGCCACGCCTTCGTTACCTTTACCACCTGCACCTGTGGCAGCGGTTGGCCATTTAATGGATTTGTCTACACCTGGACCTGCTTTCCATTCTGGTGATACAGCGGCTAAGTAGCTTGCAAAGTTAAAGGTTGTACCTGAACCGTCAGAACGGAAAATCGTGGTGATTGGCGCATCTGGTAGTGTCACGCCTGCGTTTAATGCGGTAATCGCTGGGTCATTCCATTTAGTGATTTTACCCAAGTAGATATTGGCAAGGGTGGCACCATCTAGTTTTAATTGACCGGGTGCAACACCATCGATATTAACAACTGGTACAACACCCCCGATAACGGTTGGGAACTGGATTAAACCGCTTTTATCCAACTCTTCTTTGCTTAAAGGCGCATCCGACGCACCAAAGTCAACGGTATTGGCTTGGATTTGTTTGATACCACCTGATGAACCGATTGATTGGTAGTTCACTTGACCGCCAGTGGCGTTTTTGAACTCACCTGCCCATTTAGCATAGATAGGTTGTGGGAAAGAGGCGCCTGCACCTGTGATGGTAAATACGGCGTTTTTGTCGCTACCTGCCGCGCCTGTAGTCGCAGTGCTTGACGTCGCTGAGGCACCCGCTGCTTTATTGTCTGCTTGCTTGTTGCCACAAGCGGTTAATGCTAAGGTCGATGCTACGACAACACTTAATAATGAATAACGCATGGATAGCTCCTAAAAACATTTTTTGAGTTTACAATGAAAATGCTTGAATAAAATAAATGTCACGAACCGTACAATTTAACTTTCTTTGATTATTTTCACTATGATAGCTCAATGCTGACCAATTTAACTGTCATGATAATAATCATAATTCGGTTTGTATAAAAATTGTGTATATGATTACAAAGAAATGTGACAGTATCATGACAATTTGATGACTGACCGATTGCGCACGTTATAAGTAGACTAGATAAGTGCATTTAACTCGCTTATTGATTGCCAAAGCCTTGAAAAGCTTTGCGACTTTTAGCGGTGCATGGGAAAGAAGCGATTAACCATTTAACTGCTTCTCAACTTAACAGCTTCTTAACTTAACAACTTCTTAACTCTTAACTTAGTAGCTTAAGACTATAAAAACCAATGGCAGTCGCAACCAAAGTTAAAAGCACATGGATGCCAATCAAGGCTAAACCTTGCACTACCTTGCCGGTATTCAACAAAGTAAACACTTCGGCACTAAACGTACTAAAGGTTGTTAGTCCCCCCAAAAACCCTGTGGTGATAAATAGTCGTAAGTTTGGGTGCATCTTTTGGGTGAGTATCAAGGCAAAGCCCATCAACAGCCCACCTAGTACATTGGCAAATAGTGTGCCATAGGGCAGCCAAGGATGTACGCTATTGATTCTGGCTAACCACCAGCGCAGTATTGCCCCAAATCCCGCCCCCAGTCCTATCCATAGCCATGGCATCTTTAAATCCTTGTAGATGGTTATGGGTTAGCTGGATTGACAGCAGGCAGCATTGTCATGTCCCAACGCGGCAAGCAGCTAACCGCTAGCTCATCGTGTTGGCCGGCGTTCAAGCGCTGCCACCCGGCGAAGGCAATCATGGCGCCATTGTCAGTACACAGGGCAGGCGGTGCATAATGCACGGTGGCGTTGATTTTGGCTAATGCCTCAGCTAGCGATTCTCGTAGTTGTTGATTGGCACTCACCCCGCCTGCGATTACTAAGCGTCTCATGCCTGTTTGCTGCAAGGCTTTAACGCATTTTTTCACCAACGTATCGACCATCGCATATTGAAAACTTGCCGCAATATCGGCGCGCGTCTGGGCATGCTCAGGATTATGGCTATCGGTTGGATGGTCTTTAATCAAATTATGCACGGCGGTTTTCATACCACTAAAAGAAAAATCCAATCCTTTGCCCAACATCGGGCGCGGTAATTCATAGGCTAACGGATTGCCTGTTTGCGCCAAGCGGGCAATATTAGGTCCACCAGGATAAGGTAACTCTAGCATTTTAGCGGCTTTATCAAAGCACTCACCTGCGGCATCGTCAATAGATTCACCTAATATTTCATATTGCCCGATGCCTTTGACCGCCACTAACATAGTATGTCCACCCGACACGAGCAACGCGACAAACGGAAAATCGGGCGGATTGGCGCCTAATAGCGGCGCGAGTAAATGTCCTTCCATGTGATGTACACCAATCGCAGGAATATCAAGCGCCATCGCCAAACTGCGCCCAAACAATGCCCCTGTCATCAACGCGCCCACCAGTCCAGGACCTTTGGTAAAGGCAATGGCATCGATATCGGTTTTTTTGAGTTGGCAGTCATCAAGCAGTTGCTGCAACAAGGGCACTAATTTACGGATGTGATCGCGGCTTGCAAGTTCAGGGACTACCCCACCATATGTCGCATGTAGCGCGATTTGACTATATAGCACTTGCCCGACCAAACCTTGATTGGGTTGGTGACGTTGGTCACTATCAAAAATGGCTAATCCCGTTTCATCGCAGGATGTTTCCAGTCCTAGCACACGCATGGTATTTCCTTAAACGATAAATAAACGTCAATATACCGATGGCAAGTTAGTTATTTTTTGCCATCATTGATAATTTTGACAGGAATGGTTAACCCTTTGGCAAAGGGCTCGGCAAAGACATAAGTGTATTGACTCGGGGCAATTTGCTGGGTGGTATGGATGACAAACGCGCTGTTCTTGCCGGCTGTGAGTTCATGTGACACATAGGCAGTCCCCAGCTGGTCGAGCACTTTGGATAAGACTTCATTGACTGCCATACCCACCGTTAAGTTGTAGCGGGAGGTTTCATTATCCACATGATACATCTCGGCATAGGCTTTGACAGGCTCACTATCGAGCGCAAAGGGATATTTAAAGCTAGCCTTATCGACTGGCTTAACGCCCGAATCCACCAATGCCCAGTTGATTTGTTTGGGCGCACCGTTTTGGGCGGCTTGGGGGGATACGGTACTGGCAGCAGCTACACTGGCAACGTGATGTGGACTCTGAATACTAGCTACTGTGGCACTTGCTGTGCTGTTTTGCTGTGGCTTGTTATCACTGGCAGGTTGACAAGCCGAGAGTAACACCCCACCTATCAGCAAACTTGATATCATAACTGCTTGTTTCATTGGCACGCCTCCAATATATCCAAACTCTTTGTCTAGCTTAGCCTAGCTTAGCCCAGCTTAGGCAGTAACGCCCCCATTACTGACGGGCTGATAAGAAAGATGACGATTGATGCGTTTTTCTGCCAATCGAAACATCCCAATCAATAGCCAAGACAATAACAAATAAATGATACCTGAGGCAAAGAACAATTCAAAAACAGTATAAGTTTTTGACATAATCGTCGTTGCCACACCGGTGATATCCATCAAAGTGATGGTCGATGCCAGCGCACTGCCTTTGAGCATAAAAATCACTTCATTGCCATACGCAGGTAGCATGATGCCAAAGGCGCGAGGAAAAATAATTCGGCGCAATTTTTGGCTATACGACATGCCAATGGCATCGGCAGCTTCATTCTCGCCTTTGGGGATGGACTTGATAGCACCGCGGATGATTTCTGCGGTATAAGCTGCCGTATTGAGGGTAAAAGCGATGATAGCGCACCAAAATGGACTCGCTAACACACCCGATTTCCACAGCACAGACTCGGTCACCCATTTAAATTGTGACAAGCCATAATAAATCAAAAAGATTTGCACCAGTAGCGGCGTACCCCGAAAAAAGAAAATATACGCAAACGGCAATGCCTGCACCCAAGGTTTTTTCGACAGCCTAGCCAGTGCTAGCGGCACTGCCAACATAAACCCCAATAAACCCGACAACACCACAAGCTCAATGGTGATAATACTGCCTTGCAGCAGTTTTGGGATACTATCAATAATAATTTGCCAATTCCAGTTCATTGATGAATCCCCTATTTTGCCATGCCGATTTTTTGCAGGCGTTTTGCATAACGCTCTGCTGGGTTATTGACCCATTCTAGCCACATAATCACACCGGTGATGATGACGGTCAGACTCAAGTACAACAAGGCTGCTGCCATATAAAAAGTAAACGGGCTTTGCGTGGAAGTCGCTGCCGTTTTGGCGTGGCGCATGATATCTTCAAGCCCGACCACAGAAACCAACGCAGTATCTTTGAGCAGTACCAAAAACAAATTACCCAGTCCTGGCAGTGCAATACGCCACACTTGTGGCAACGTCACTCGCCAAAGGATTTGAAATTTTTTCATGCCAATCGCTTGCGCTGCTTCAGCTTGACCTTTTGGAATCTCTTGAAATGCCATACGAAAAGTTTCGGTCGCATACGCACCAAATGCCACAGACAGCGCTGTAACCCCCGCCCAGAACGGACTGACATCCACGTATCCCGTATTGCCAAATTGCGATAGAATAAGACCCATCAACATCGAGCCGCCAAAGTAAATAAACATGACTGACAGCAGTTCTGGAATACCACGGATAATCGTGGTGTAAGCGGTGGCGATGGCGTTGAGCACTTTAAATCGTGACATCTTAGCGGTCGCACCCAATAATCCCAAAATCAGCCCAATGACCAAACTAGTCAATGCCAGTTTGATGGTGACCCAAGCGCCGCTTAATAATAGCTGCCCAAAACCTTGTAGATCTAACACAATATTGATACCCTGTCTTTTTAACTCTGTTTGCTGACCTATTACCCAAAAAATGCTTAAAACGCAGTTTTACCGTCACATAGACAAAAGGTGATAATGGATATAACCTTTTGCTTTGTTTTTTGCAGGGTGCAATTTTACGTGATTGCCCTATCAAAAACCATCAAAAAAACAAAAAACTGAGTGACTTTTCACCCAGTTTTTGACTGAACCCAAGCGCTTGGTTGAGTTACTTGCTCGTACTTGCCACAGTCGTCGTGGTCGTTGTACTGCTAGAGACCGTAACGGCCACGTTGCTTGCCGCCGCCGTTGTAGTGGTTGCATTACCAAAATATTGGTTATAGATTTTGTCATACGTGCCATTTGATTTTAACGTGGCAATCGCTTTGTTAAATTCTAAACGCAGTGGGTCGCCTTTACGGACGATGATACCCATTTTGTCATTAACATCAATCTCTTTACCTTTGATTTCAAACCCTTTACCTTCTGGCGTGGTCAGCCAATAAGCGGCCGGGGCTTTATCCGAAATCATCAGATCCGAACGCCCTGCTGCCAAGTCCATAAAAGCATTGTCCAAACCTTCATACAGGTTTAGCTGGGCTTTTGGGTGATTTTTTTCCATCCACTGGGTCGATAGCGTTGAACGCTGCGCCGCAACTGTATGGCTGTCAATTTGGGCAGGGTCATCCGGATTGATAGGACTACCTTGTTTGGTCAAAAATACCAATGTATTGGTAAAATAGGGGTCGGTAAAATCGACCTGCGCTTGACGCTCTGGGGTGATAGACATGGCATCAATTACCACGTCATATTTTTTTGCCATCAAGCCTGGTAATAAACCATCCCAATCTTGTGGCTTGATTTCACAGTTGGCTTTCATTTCTGCACATAAGGCCCGAATAAAATCCACATCAAAACCTGTCAAACTGCCATCCGCTTTGGTGATGCTAAAGGGTTTATAGGTGCCTTCGGTGGCGATGCGAATGGTTTTGCCTGCCATACTGCTCGATGTCTCAGTGCTGCTACTGGCCGTTGTAGAAGCGGCTGTGCTACCCGTTGTTGCCGCCGTTTTTTCTGCAGGTTTTTGACAACCCACTAGCGCTAGACCTGCCACTGCCAAGCTACCCAATAATGAAATATTTGCTTTCACCTGATACTCCTAATTTTTAACGTCTAACACATGACAAAATTTTACTTGTGAGTTGTAAGAAAACGAACACTTAATCAGTTATTTAACGGCTTATTTCGGCAAATCTGCAAAATATTTTTGGCTGATTTTATCGTAAGTACCATTGGCTTTTAGCGCCGCCAGTGCGGTGTTGAATTTGCCAATCAATGGATCATTTTGACGAAGGGCAATGGCAATTTTGTCATCAATATTAATCGGTTGACCTTTGACTTCAAAGCTTTGACCTTTGGCGGTTTTTAACCATGATAAGGCTGGGGCACTGTCAGAAATCATCAAATCCGTACGACCCGATTCTAGGTCAAGATAGGCATTATCTTGGGTGTCATACAGTTTTGGGGTGGCTTTTGGGAAGTTTTTGGCTAAGTACTCAGCTGCGGTCGTTGAACGCTGCGCACCCACTGATTTGCCTGCTAGGTCATCAGCACCTTTGTCTACCCCTTTTTTGCCAATCACAACGAGGTTATTGGTAAAGTATGGGTCGCTAAATGCCACCACTTGGCGACGCTCTGCGGTGTCTGACATCCCCGCCATGATGGCATGGTATTTTTGTGCTTGTAGTCCTGGAATCAGTCCATCCCAATCTTGGGAAATCACTTCACATTTTAGTTTGGCTTCACTACATAACGCATCTGCCAAATCAATCTCAAAGCCGATTAATTTGCCATTGGCATCTTTATAACTAAAGGGGACAAAGCTTGATTCGGTAGCGATACGAATCTGTGGCATATCTGCGTTTGCTGCCGTGGTAGCGTTACTTGCTGCTGCCGTGTCTGCCGGTTTTTCCGCAGGTTTTTGACAGGCAGTTACCCCCATCAAAATGGCTAACGACGATACACCCAAAACCGATAACTGTTTCATAACAACACCTTTTGTCAAAATTTGAGGGTCACCCACATCTATTGTGTAAATTTTAAAACGATCGATACAACGTCAATTAATTACCAAAATGTTGCTTTTGTAATTTTGCCAACTCGCCATTACTTTGTAGTGCATCTAAGGCTTTATCAAATTCTGCTTTTAGTGGATCGCCTTTACGAATGGCCATTGCGATGTTGTCACCATTATCCATCTCACTGCCTACGAGTTGGTAGTTGCTGTTTTGTTTTAGCCATTCGCTAGCGGTTACTTTTTCAGACAGCACTGAATCGATACGACCTGATTTTAGGTCAATGTAGGCGTTGTCATAGTTGTCATACAATTTGATTTCGTTGGTTTTGCTCAGTTTATCTTGAAGGTACTGCGCCATGGTGGTTGAGCGTTGACCGCCAATTTTTAGCCCTGAAATCGCTTGTGGGTTGAATTTGCCACCTTTGGCAGCGACCCAAACCATGGTGTTTTTAAAATAAGGCGTGGTGAAATCCACTTGCGCTGAACGCTCTGGGGTAATTGACATACCCGCGGCAACCGCGTCGTATTTTCTCGCCATCAAGCCTGGCAAAATACCGTCCCAATCTTGCGCTACGATTTCGCAGTCGAGTTTCGCTTGGGCACACAAGGCTTTGGCAACATCCACGTCATAACCACCTAACGTGCCATCGGCATTGGTATAGTTAAATGGTTTGTAGGCGCCTTCAGTGGCAATACGAATTTTTTTGCCTGTGCTGGCACTGGCAGCGGGTTGGCTGGCGGCTGCACCTTCTGTTTTTTCAGCAGGTTTTTGACAGGCGGTTAATCCCATGCTAACTGCACATACCGTTGCCAAGGCGAGTTTTGAGTAGGTTGAATTCAAGGTTGATTGCATGGATGTTCCTTACAAATGAAATTTTTGAGTAAAAAGCGATTTAATATCAGGTTTCGCTTTCAGCGATTTCAATATTTAAAATCAATGCGACTAAAATAAATGCGAGTTTACAATTTAGTTAAAATTAACATAAATTAACATTTTTGCAAGTGAAAAACGTATGCAGCAACAATTAAATCAAATAAATTTTTTCTGATGCCTAAAATTACAAAACCGCCAATCGCATGGCAATTGACGGCTGATAGGTTGATTGGATTATTTTTGATGGCTTGCCATAAAGTCTTTCACCCGCGCTGATTGCGGATTGTCAAATACCTGCTCGGGTGTGCCTATTTCTTCGATACGTCCCTCATGCAAGAACACCACTTGGCTTGATACATCGCGCGCAAAACGCATTTCATGGGTGACAATCAGCATGGTGCGACCTTCTTCAGCAAGCGATTTCATCACCGCTAATACTTCATTGACCAATTCTGGGTCGAGCGCAGAGGTTGGCTCATCAAATAGCAATACTTGGGGCTTCATCGCTAGCGCACGAGCGATGGCAATACGCTGGCGTTGTCCACCCGATAAGTTTTCTGGGTAAGCGTCTTTCTTATCTAGTAGTCCTACGCGTTTTAGTAGCACTTCAGCTTCACTGATGGCTTGGTCTTTGGCGACTTTTAGGACTTGGGTCGGCCCTTCAATGATGTTTTGCAAAATAGTCCGGTGTGGCCATAGGTTAAAGTTTTGGAACACAAAACCCATTTTTGAGCGAAACTGCTCAAGCTGACGCTGGTTGGCGGCAACCAAATCCCCAGATTTATTCGGTCTTAATACCAATGCTTCACTGCCCAAGAAAACCTCCCCTTGCGAGGGGTTTTCAAGCAAATTTATACAGCGTAGCAAGGTGGATTTGCCCGAGCCGCTCGAGCCAAGAATTGAGATGACATCGCCATCATAAGCGGTCAACGATACACCTTTTAGTACTTCAAGCGATCCAAAGTTTTTGTGGATATTGTTAAGTTGCAAGGCTACAGGACGCTGTAAGTTTGGCATAGCATCTGACATGATATTCAATCCAAAATTTGACGATAGGTGAAAAAAAACTGTCTATTTTCGCTTAAAACGCTACTAAAACGCAACTTTTTCTCTTATTTAACTTTATTTCATGGCGCCGGTCTTTAGCACTGGTTTTTAGATTAAGTCATAACCATTAATTTTTATCTGTCAAAACTTTCTAAATTCCATTTTTGGATTGAAGTTGTTATGATGAAGCGATAATTATATTAGGGACTGACTATGCAAACCATGACTGATACCAAACATTATATGCAAACCGTGGGACAGCAAGCGCGCGCTGCTTCAGCGATTTTGGCAAAAGCAGACACCGCGCTCAAAAATAGCGCCCTACTCGCTATCTATGACGCCCTGCAACAAGCCAAATCACAGGTGTTGGCGGCCAATGCCACCGATATGCAAAACGGTCAACAAAAAGGACTGGATGACGCACTACTTGACCGATTAGCGCTCACCGATGCGCGTTTTGAAGGCATGTTACAGGGGCTAAAAGATGTCGCCATGCTACCTGACCCGATTGGCGAGGTCACGGATATGACCTTTCGTCCATCGGGTATTCAGCTAGGTAAAATGCGCGTGCCGCTGGGTGTGGTCGGGATGATTTATGAATCTCGCCCCAATGTGACCATTGAAGCTGCGTCTTTGGCATTAAAATCTGGCAATGCGATTATCTTACGTGGGGGTTCAGAAGCGTTTTATTCTAACCAAGCATTGGCTGCGTGTGTCAAACAAGGTTTACAAGCGGTTGGTTTGCCAGAGGCGGCAGTGCAAGTGGTCGAAACCACCGACCGTGCGGCAGTGGGGGAACTTATCACCATGAATCGCTATGTCGATGTGATTGTGCCGCGGGGTGGTAAAAGCCTAATTGAGCGTATCAGTAATGAAGCGCGCGTCCCTGTCATCAAGCATCTAGATGGTAACTGCCATACCTTTGTCGATCGCGATGCAAACCTGACTATGGCAACCGCTATTTGCGTCAATGCCAAAACTCACCGCTACGGCACTTGTAATACTATGGAAACGCTGCTGATTGATAGCCAAATCGCTGCGCAAGCCTTGCCGCCAATCGCCAGCGCCATTGTCGCTGCAGACAGTGCCATGCAATTACGCGGCTGTCCAAAAACCTTAGCCATCTTGAGCGATACCGCTGAATTAACCGCTCATTTGTCAGCGGCGAGTGAAGCAGATTGGGATACCGAATATTTGGCACCGATTTTGGCGATTAAAGTAGTCGCCGATATCGATGAAGCCATTGCCCATATCAATGCCCATGGCTCACACCATACCGATGCGATTATTACCGAAAACTACTCAAAATCGTTAAAATTCATGCGTGAAGTTGACTCTAGTAGCGTGATGGTCAATGCATCGACCCGCTTTGCCGATGGATTTGAATATGGTTTGGGCGCAGAGATTGGTATCTCTACCGATAAAATCCATGCGCGCGGCCCTGTGGGTCTTGAAGGTTTAACATCGCAAAAATGGATTGTGTTTGGGCATGGGGAAATCAGACAGTGACAGCTAAAACTTTTGGTAATCAAATGAATTGTTTTCACAAACCCACTTTAATTATTGGTATTGACTTCCTCCCCTCCCTAAAGTGAGGGGATTCCTGCTCCCAGACGGTCAAGCCCGACCGCAAGAATGTTCTTACTGGCATTAATATCTCTATCATGCCGTGTGTCACACTTTACACAAGTCCATTCTCTTATTCGCAAACCTGCTCTACCGCTCAAGCTACTGGACATATCGCCACAGCACGAGCAAGTTTGGGTAGTGTATCGTTCATTCACGATTTCAAAACGGCAACCTGCGTTCTCGCATTTATAGGTCAGTTGCCTTTTGAGTTCAAACCAACCTGCATCGTAAACCGACTTGGCTAGTTTGCCTTTTTTACTGTTAAACTGGGTGGTTTTAACGTCACCAACCACGATTAGGGCATTGTCCTTGACTAATTGGGTGGTGAATTTATGTATCAGGTCTTGGCGTGTGTTTTTGATTTTGGCATGGATTGCCTTTACATGCTGTTTGTTTTTGGCACGTTGGGCGGTGGCTAAATCTTTGGCATATTTTAACGTTTGCTTAATGGTGAGTTTGTCACCGCTTGAGGTAGTGGCACTGTCTTTTAAACCTAAATCTATGCCTACACTACCAGTTCCACAAGTGGTTTTAGGGTAGTCTTTAACGATGATACACGCATACCAACGGTTACGGCTGTCTTGCACAATCTCGCAGGTGTTGATTTGGTAAAGCGATAGGTTGTAGCTGTCCCATAGGTCGATGATGAGTTTCTGCCCTTTGGCTAGACTTAGTTGCAGGGTTGATTTTAAGCCCTTTTTGCCTGTTTGGTGAGTGGCAATATGCTTAATAGCCGATTGTTTAAACGGTAGCCAGCCAAGCGATTTACGCTTGGCATTGGGGTTATTGGTTCGCCAGTTGAGTTTAGCCTTTTTGAATTGCTTACGGCTTTTAGCATGGGTTTCATTGATGGCTTGAATGGTTTGAGAGTGCAAGCCCAGTAATTCACCGCTACCTTTGGTGTATTCGTTCAAATCATAAGCTGAAAAGAATTTGCCTGTTTTTTGTAGATGTTTGTAACTCAAGTCATTGACGTAGTTCCATACGAAATTGACTGAACCGCTTAACTTATTAAGCTTTGCTGTATGTTTATCTCGTATGCGTAGCTTGAGTGTTTTCATGGGGTTATTTTAGCAAAATTTATGCAAGTATTATAGCGTGTAAGCATAGTTGCTTAAGTTGCCTTATATCCATTGCCTGAGGTCGGTGGTTTTACGGCAACGGAGGATAAAAACCATTATTTGGCAATCGCTTTATTGGCAATCGCTTTAAATAGACTGATTTGGCTCTTATCCGTCACCGTCAACATCAGTTCGCCTTTGCTATCTTGGGTCAGTTTAAATTGCCCTTGTAGTGTGGATGGCGCAGCGGCATCAAATGCCATGCGCGATTCTGGCAGACACATCATGCGCGTGGAAACGATATTTTTTATCAATACATTGTCATGGGTCAGGCTATAATTGCCCCACATGCGATTACAGGTATTGTCAAAGCTGACACGACCTTTATCAAAGCTGACCAATAGCGGCTTGGCTTGGTTAAATAATTCAGGTTTAGTGGGTTTACCCGACAAATCAGTCACCGAGACCAATTGCCAGCGATAATTTTGCAACGTGGCATCGGCTAACGGTAAGGTGACCGCTTGGGTCGGGTTCACGATCCCTAACTTACTATCCGCTATGGTTTGACAGCCTGTCATTGCCAGCGTTCCTGCTATCAAGCAACTTAGCGCTAGTGAGTAGATTTTGGCACATCTTTTCATCATGATTTCCTTTTGTTTAAAATTATTGTGTAAAAAATTATTGCAACCATTATATAAAATACCCTTAAAACTTTATTGCTCAGCATGACGATTATTGTTATTCGATTGTATTACTAGATTTGACGGACGCTTCATTTGCTTAAATGGGTTTTTGCAAAAACTCTAAAAATACCTCATCGCGTTTGGGGTCGCCATTGTTGCCGTCTCTAGGAAATGCCATCCTCTCCCCTGTCAGTAGATAACCGCGGCGCTGATAATAACTTAACAGCTCTGGTCGATGACTTAAAATCGACATGGACAAATGGGTTAAAGGTAAATGGGTTAAGTTTTTGGCGTGGGCGTGTCTGATAGCAAACGTTTCTACCGCAGACAACATCGTATCGCCAATGCCTCTACCTTGCACAGCAGGATGAACCGCAAAAGTGCCAATATACGCCGCTGGCTGATGGTTAATGGGTGAGAAATCCACAGAAATACACCCGAGCAAATCATCGCTATCGTGCGGATTTTCAAACACGAATAGATAAACGTTGGGGTTGTCTATCAAGGCTGTCATTTCCTCGGCAGTGGTACGAATCCCACCAATTAAAGCCGCTTCATTGGTCCAGCCTTCATCTGAGCGGTAACAGCGATTGAGCAAAGTTACCAAATTTTCGACGTCTGGTTGCCTGGCAACGCGTAATTGCACGGCGTTTTTATCGATATCGCTATCAGGGTCTTTCATGTTTTTTCTCTTTTTATACTCACATTCGCTAAACATAGGATGCGTTAAAAATTTTGCCAAGTCAGCTGACCGATTTTGCCACCCAATGCACCTAAATTAACCAACATACCTAACTTAGCAAGCACTACTTTATTGTCTATTACTTTGGCATTCAAGCCGTATTTGACGTCATTGTTGTTGCCTTCATATTTTTAACCTATTAGCATAAGACAATAAAGCATGGCTATAATTAAGCGCTGCTGTAATCGAGATGGTTTATCAATCATCCGTTTGTTAAAATAAACCTTTTACAAGTAACCCTAGCATGCCAAAACTGCCTTCACCCTATACCCCTGCGATTGAGTCCGCTATTTATAAACAACAACCCACTGATTTTATTGTCCATGAAAAACTAGGCATTGAATGCAGCCATACAGGCGAACATCTTTGGCTTCATATTCAAAAGACCCGAATGAATACCAATTTTGTGGCAAAGTTGCTGTCACAATGGGCAGGCATCCCACTCAAGGATGTGGGATATTCGGGTCTCAAAGATCGTCATGCGCTGACGACGCAATGGTTTAGTCTTCGCTTGCCAGAAAAAATTACCCCTGAACAAAACTTTCAGCAATTTGTCCAGACCAAATTAGCTAGCGATGAAACCCTAGAAATACTGGCACAGCATTGGCATCATAAAAAACTGGGTCGCGGTACTCATGAGGCCAATCAGTTTATCATCACCCTACGCAACGTAGTGGGCGAGAAAGCTGCCATCGAGCAACAACTTGCGACCATCAAAACCCAAGGCGTTCCCAATTATTTTGGCGAGCAGCGCTTTGGGCAAGATGCCAATAATATTGATGCCGCTATCGAACTATTTACCCATCATACAATTAGGGGTAAAAAAATTCATCGCAAATTTGACCAAGATAAAATCAGTCTGTATCTGTCGGCAGCGCGTAGTGAATTATTCAATGCCATCTTGGCAAAACGTATCGCGTTGGGCATCTGGAACCAACCGCTTGATGGTGATGTGATGAATTTGGCGGGTTCAAACAGTATTTTTGTGGCACAGCATATAGATGAGACTATAATATCAAGGCTACAAAGTGGCGATATCCATTTGACTGCACCCATGTGGGGCGCGGGTGAGTTAAAAAGCAGTGGTAAGGTTAACGCATTAGAACTATCAGTCATCACTGACAATCCCATTTATCAGCAGCTAAGTCAAGGTCTGATTGAGTTTGGTTTAAAGCAGCAGCGCCGCTCCCTGCGTATGCTGCCCAGTAACTTACAATGGGTTTGGCAAGACGGTGAGACATTGGTGTTAGATTTTGAATTACCGGCAGGCAGTTTTGCAACGACGATGATTGATACGCTTGTTGCAAGCTCGCTACTCACGACTACGTCATGAAAGCCCAGTTAAAGGCTGGGTTATAAAGGCTAAGTTATGAATGCTGATTGATTGGCGTCATCAATAAATAACATTGACCTTTGACCACACAGTTGCGACCATTGGCTTTGGCTTGCTGCATTGCCAAATCGGAGAATTTGATAATGCGCTCAAGGGCAGGTGGCAGTGCAGGCATGGTTGGTAAACTATGCATATACTCGCGCATATATTCGATAAAACTGCGATTATCAATCGCACGCTCGCTATCTCTCCCATGATTTTGATAAAGGCTGGATATACCTAAGCTTGCGGTAAATTGAATTTCTGTATCAAAGATGCCATATCTCACCACTTGCTTTTCAAAAGCCTGGCGCAGCTGCTCTGCCATATCGTAGGCTTGCTCAATCCCCATATTAGGCAAGATGATGCAAAATTCTTCCCCACCCACGCGTCCAAACATCGTCCCTGTCGGTAAGAAGTTTTTTAAGGTATTCGCGGTACAAATCAACGTCGCATCACCCGCATCATGACCATATTTATCATTGATATGTTTAAATTTGTCCAAATCAATATAAATCACACTAAGCGTATTCCAATCGCTTTTACGTTGCCATAAATAACTCAAAAAACTATAAATGGTACGCCGATTGGCAATATTGGTGAGCGCATCAGCTTCTAGCAAATCATAAATCTTGCGGCGCTGAAAGTTCATGACTTTCATGCCCTGTAAAATACAATACAGCGTGACTGTTGCCTTGGCGGTTACCAAAAAGCTAAAAGACAATCCCCAAAGCCAATGACTACGCGCTGCTAAACTTGGATACAACCTAGGCAGCAATTGCCACCAATTCATGCTATTACTCATATTAAAAATAAATAACGCAACAATACAACTGACAAACGACACCCAGACCAGTCGCCATCTTAATAGCACCATCCCAAGACCGGTGGAACTAATCAGCATTACACCTTCAAGCGCACTGTTGTTGCCAATCCAGACAATAAAAAGATTTTCATAAATCAAATAGATGATTACAAAAAAGATTTGGTACTCTCGCCAAAGTCTTGACTGTTCAGGAATGCGAGTGATGACCCATAGTGAATACCCGCAAAACAACACCATCGCCAGTCCCAAATAGGTGATATTTATCATCAAGCCGCGATTAAAAATTTGATTGAACGTCTGAGCAAAAGGAAAGATATCTAGGGGCGATGTGATGACAAGAACTGTCGCATACCAAATTAAATGAAAAAATGTCTCAACCAACGCCAATATAATAAACAGCATGAATTTATTGGTATCGTTGACTCTTGGCGAATTGATATATACCGAAGGTTTAAAGCTAAAAAATTTTAGCGTTTGTTGCAATTGTTCTTTAAAGCTTGGCAAGGCGGTTTGGGTCATAGGATTATTGCAAAATCAATAAATCTATTAAAAAAGGGCGTTACGCATTAAACAAATCAACAGCGATGTCAGTCATTGATTAGTTTTAGTCGTTTGCATTTAACTTACCCTAAAGATTATATAAGGTATTGTTGCTTCATTCTAATACTTTATTAATAACCAATGGGTAAATGTTTAATTTTTTTTAATGAGGCTTGACTTATCTATTTTTATCAAAATTTCCTCGACCAAATAAAAAAGGCAAGCCTAAGCTTACCTTGATCAACATTTTACAGAGTTTTAACTTTATTGGTTTTTTCAACAATATTTTTTAATAGTAACGTTCTTGATTACACTCAAGCGTCCAATACACGGCGCGCTGTCACGAATTTGTTTGCCCAATAGCCAGAATCTAAACTTGTAATAGAAATACTTTTGCCGGTTGATGGTGAATGAATAAAACGACCTTCACCGATGTACATGCCCACATGAGAGATACGACCACCACCTTGAGAGAAAAACACCATATCGCCTGGTTTTAACTCACTACGGTTAATACGTTCACCAACTTGCGCCATGCTGCCTGAGGTGCGTGGCAGATTGATGTTGGCGGTTTGTTTATAAACATATTGCATAAAGCCGCTACAATCAAAACCACTGGCTGGGCTGGTGCCACCCCAACGGTAAGGTAAGCCGATAAAGTTTTTGGCTTTTGCAATGAGGCTATCTACTTTTGAGCCACCTTCTGGATTTTGAGAAACGCTTGAGTTAAAGCTACCGAAATATTCTGTGATACCATTGTCGGCATTGGCAGCGGTTGGGGCTACGCTTAACAAGACACAAGGTAGAGCGGTTAATAAAGTTTTTTGAAGAAAGTTCATAGGGCTTTAATCCGTTCAGAACTTTTATCCGTATATGGGCTATATCAAAATTGATTGCTAGAAGCTAAAAAGTTGATATACGGATAAAAATTACATAACTATTGTACTGGTTACATTCTGTAAAACAACGCCATCATACCAATAAAGTTTTTCGAATGTAGATATCTTTTATCCAGAAAATGTTAAAAAATATTACAATGTAAGCTAATTTGCTTACAGAAAGCCTATAGAAAGTATACAGCAATAATTCGGTAAGAAAATCGTTGATTTAACACAACATTGGGTTAAATCAACGCCTATTACTCTGTATTTATTTTGGTGTAATGTAAAAAAAGCAGGGTCAATATGTAACAGACCCTGCTTCATTGTTGAGTAAAAAATGATAAAAATCGTTAAATTGCTGTCTTTTTACCCCATCATTCGCACTAATCTCTCGCCCCAAAAATGGCGGTGCCAATACGAACGATGGTAGCGCCCGCGGCAATGGCTTGTTCAATATCGCCGCTCATGCCCATTGACAAAGTATCCCACTGCTCAGGATGCGCATGATAGCGCTTGTTTTGCTCAAATAATTGCTGGGTTTTGACAAAGGCAGCGGCTGAATTTTTGGCAGGGATAATCATCAGTCCGCGTAATTGCAAGTTGGGTAATTGGCTAATCTCTGTCACCAATTCGGGTAACTGGTTTGGCTGGCAGCCTGATTTACTGGCTTCATCGTCAATATTGACTTCGATACAGATATTGAGTGGCGGAAGGTGTTCACCCCTTTGCCCATTGAGACGCTGGGCAATAATTAAGCGATCGACCCCATGCACCCAATCAAAATGCGCCGCCAACTCTTTGGTCTTGTTACGCTGGATATGACCGATATAATGCCACACCAATGGCTGCTCGTTGGCAGTAACGTCTTTGAGTGCTGCGATTTTTGTCACCGCTTCTTGCACATAGTTTTCACCAAAATCTTGCTGACCTTGCTGCGCTAAGGTGCGAATCATCCAGTTGGGTTTGGTTTTGGATACCGCAAGCAGTTTGACAGTTGGATTGAGCCTAGCAACGTCAGTTTTCACCTGTTGCCAACGCGCTATCAAGGCTTGGTTTTCAGCATCTGTTGCGCTTGTCGCCAATGGCTGCTGTGCGTCGAATGTTTGCATGGTTAACTTTTCCTGTTGATAGTGGACTGGCTTGATGGCTACCGGGTTAAGGTAACGTTTTTTTTGCACTTGTGTGCCCAATTTTCCAATTGAGTTTAACATAAGCTAAAATCAACAAAAAACTATGATGCCTAGTCAGTTTTTTCTGTTTTTTTTGTGGACGGATGATTATAGTATAACTATCTTTTTTTCCCGCAGCTTTTTTCTATTGCTGCTTTTGTATTTTCATTACCCACCTGTAGGATTCGCTATCATGGCAAAGGAATTATCGATTGACGATTTGTTGCGTTTTGCATTCAAAAATAAAGCCTCTGACTTACACATTTCAGCAGGCTTACCGCCGATGATTCGGGTAGATGGTGAAATTACCAAAATCAACATGCCACCGCTCGATCACCAAAAAGTGCATAGTTTGATTTATGACATCATGAACGACAAACAACGTGCCGATTATGAAGAGTTTTTTGAAACCGATTTTTCGTTTGAAATCCCCAATGTGGCGCGCTTTCGTGTCAATGCCTTTAACCAAAACCGGGGCGCAGGTGCGGTATTTCGTACCATTCCATCTGAGGTCTTGACGATGGAACAGCTTGGTATGGGACCGATTTTTGAGAAAATCTCTAACTACAAACGCGGCGTGGTACTGGTCACAGGTCCAACAGGTTCGGGTAAGTCAACAACTCTTGCGGCGATGATTAACTATATCAATGAAACCCGTAAAGAACATATCTTAACCATCGAAGACCCGATTGAATTTGTGCATCAATCAAAAAAATCCCTCATCAACCAACGTGAAGTCCACCGTGATACTTTAAGCTTTGACGCCGCGCTGCGCTCTGCCTTACGTGAAGACCCTGATGTTATTCTTGTCGGTGAGATGCGTGACCTTGAGACCATCCGCTTGGCATTGACGGCTGCTGAAACAGGACACTTGGTATTTGGGACATTGCATACCTCATCTGCTGCCAAAACCATTGACCGTGTGGTCGACGTGTTCCCCGCCGCCGAAAAAGACATGATTCGAGCGATGTTATCTGAGTCGCTGCAAGCGGTTATCTCGCAGTCGCTACTCAAACGCCAAACGGGTGGGCGTGTCGCCGCACATGAAATTATGATTGGTACGCCTGCGATTCGTAACTTGATTCGTGAAAACAAAGTCGCCCAAATGTACTCTGCCATCCAAACCAGTGCAGGCGATGGTATGACCACACTCGATCAAAGCCTTCGCGAGTTGGTCAATAAGGGCGTGATTAGCAAAGAATCGGCGCGCCAATATGCCAAACAACCTGAAAATTTTATGTGATAACTGTTTGATAGAAACAATCTTATAAAACCAATGCGAGAGACGCGTTATGGATCTTGATAAATTACTGCAGCTAATGATACAAAAAAACGGCTCCGACCTTTTTATCACCGCCGATGCGCCCATATCAATGAAAGTCAATGGTACTATCGCGCCAGTCACCAAGTCAGCGCTGACCCCCGAGCAATCAATGACGCTGGTCAAAAGCGTGATGACGCCTGCTCAAAGCAAAGAGTTTGACGACACCCTAGAATGCCAGTTTGCCATTGTTGACAAAAACCAAACCGCACGCTTTCGTGTTTCTGCCTTTGTCCAAAAAGACTGTGCGGGCATGGTGCTACGTAAAATTGAAACCAAAATCCCAACGGTAGAGCAACTCAATCTACCACCGATTTTGAATGAAATTGCCATGAAAAAACGCGGCATCGTGCTACTAGTCGGCGCGACAGGTACAGGTAAATCTACCACACTGGCAGCTATGATGGGGTATCGCAACGAGAATTCGCGCGGTCATATCATTACTATCGAAGACCCGATTGAATACCTGCATGAACATAAAGGCTGTATCATCACCCAACGCGAAGTTGGCATTGATACCAAGTCATTTGAAGCAGGATTAAAAAACGCCCTACGTCAAGCACCTGATGTGATTTTGATTGGCGAGATTCGTACCCGCGAAACCATGGATTATGCCATTCAATATGCTGAAACAGGACACTTGGTGTTTGCCACCCTACACGCCACCAATGCCAACCAAGCGCTTGAGCGTATTATTCACTTCTTTGAAGCAAAACATCACGAGCAGATTTTGATGGATTTATCATTGAACCTTCGAGCCATTGTGGCGCAGCAATTGATTGCTACCCCTGATGGCAAAGGTCGCCGCCCTGCGATTGAAATTTTGCTCAATTCGCAACTGATTGGTGATTACATCCGTAAAGGGGAAATCCACGAAATTAAGCCCGTGATGAAACGCTCTCGTGAACTCGGTATGCAAACCTTTGACCAAGCGTTGTTTGATTTGTATGAAAATGGCGAAATCACTTACCGCGATGCCATCAAACACGCTGACTCACCCAATGATTTACGCCTACTTATTAAGCTGGAAAGTAAATCAGCCAATAAAATTGATGAAAATGAACTAAATTTCTCCCTGCAATGTGACGATAATAGCGCAGCAAATGAAAACGGAATGTTCTAACAACAGGCTATCGTCCAATAATCATAGTAACTATGTAACACAAAAAAGGCTCATATTGAGCCTTTTTTTATGGCATTAAAGATCTAAATTAAGGTGCCGTACAATATTGAGGATTTGAGTTATACTGTGGGCTCAGTGCAGTAAAATTATCATCATTTGCTAACCATTGATCTATTGGCTTATAGGTCACGTTACATTGCGCGTCAACGACTAGGTCAAATCCGTACCAAAATAGATTGTTACTATCAGCAAGCGTTGGATAAATAATACGTTTTTGTAACTTAGCACCTTCTAATTCAACCCGTACAGGTGATTGCTTCATGTTAGTCGGGATTAACGTGCTTGAATAATTATGCAATCCATAACGATAAGTACCTACTTGCAGGCGACGGACAGTCACCACTTCAGGACCAAAGCTTGTAGTGTCATCTACATCAAGATTGGCAAAAGGCTCACTTGTTAAGCTGCCATCATTGATGTAATAAATGTGCGAACCATTTGGTGTGATCAAGTGCGAATCGACATCTTCTGGATATTGACCCCAAGTCAATCGCATGGTCAGTGAATTGTTTTGTGAACTTACGATAAGACATTGTGACATAGTTTGCGCACTCGCAGTCGTCACGATTTTTTGGGCATTTGAAGTTTTGTTACCACTTTGTGCCAACACATACAGATTATACCAAACCCAATAATTAAAGCACTGCCCAATGACGAGCAGTGAGCGACTT
>NZ_DAMBBC010000012.1:0-93203 GCF_032057165.1 Moraxella sp. CTOTU48717
AAGTTCATGCCTTCTTTGTTTCAACCCCGCTTAAAAGTGTTGAGAGTGGGGTTAATTTAATAAATTGCAGATATTGTACACTGATATGTACATTAAATAAAATCAATTGAATATAAATACTATTAAATCAAATACTTATATAGTGAAAATGGTGCGCTCGGCGGGACTCGAACCCACGCCACAGGCTTCGGAGACCTGTACTCTATCCAGTTGAGCTACGAACGCTTTGATTGGGATTGAAAAAAAGCAGTGGGCTATTTTAGCAAACTTTTCGTACAATAAGCAAATCATCAAAATTACTGCTAAAAACTGCTCGGCAAAGTTGATAGCACACATCAAATAAGCATAGCTTTTTCAGATAATTTTCCCTTATAATAGTATGGAAAATAAATCTGTGTAACATTTATCGCATCAATATTGCATCAACGGATACAATCGAGCAATCTAATGGCTCATATTGTCCGTTTTAAAAGTATTACGATAATTTAATTCACCTGTTTGAGAGAACGTGACGAATGAAAAAAGTAGTGATGTTATCAGCGGTTACTATGCTAAGTCTTGCGGGTATCGCTGTCAGCCAAGCTGAGGATAAAGCCAGTGCCCCTGCAGCGGCATCAGCTACCGCTAGCGCTTCAAGTACCGCGACAGCCTCAAGTACTGCAACTGCTTCAGCCCCTGCATCCTCTGCCGCTCCCGCAAAAAAGGAAGCAGAAAAAGCACCTGAAGACCCACCTCAAGTTGCAAAATTGGTTGCATTATACCCAAATCTAATCGCACGTATTGCCCCACAAGGTAAAGTTTGTTTTGAAGGTAAAGAGTGTGATATCACTATTGCCGCTGCATTGGGTGCCGCTGATCCAGATAAACCACGTGAAGGCAAAGTAATTTATGAAGGTGTGTGCCATACTTGTCATACTGCAGGTCTGTTAGGTGCACCAAAATTTGGTGATAAAGGCGCTTGGGGTCCCCGTATCGCTAAAGGTACCGCTACCCTTCACCAACACGCGCTACAAGGCTTTAATGCCATGCCAGCTAAAGGCGGTAACGCTGATTTGCTAGATGTGGAAGTGACCAATGCGGTTGATTATATGGTGTCTCAATCCAAATAATCATTTTTAGCCCAGATGAAGCCTATCAACTGATAGGCTTTTTTAATTGTATCATTGATATAATTTAACTTAACTTAGTGCATTCAAATCTTTAAACTGTCCAACCCATCCCCATTAAGGTCTCACCTTTAACCAGAACCTGCATTGCTATGGCAAATTTTGACACTACCATCCCTGCTCTAAAAATCTCCCAGCTTACCAAAACCTACCCAAATGGTTTTGCTGCACTCAAAGGCATTGATTTGACCGTACCCCAAGGTGGATTTTTTGCCCTACTTGGTCCCAATGGTGCGGGTAAATCCACCACCATTGGTATTATCAGCTCGCTATTTAAACCCAGCTCAGGCTCGGTAGAAATTTTTGGGGTAGATTTGCTTAAACAGCCTGCCAAAGCCAAGCAGTTCTTAGGCGTGGTGCCGCAAGAATTTAACTTTATGCAGTTTGAAAAAATCGAAGATATTTTGATTGCCCAAGCAGGTTATTTTGGTATACCTACCAAGGAATCTCGCCCGCGTGCCGAAAAACTGCTTAAAGCATTGGGTCTTTGGGAAAAACGCGATGACAAAGCGCGTATGCTCTCTGGCGGCATGAAACGCCGTTTGATGATTGCGCGTGCTTTAATGCATCGTCCCAAACTGCTGATTTTGGATGAGCCGACTGCAGGGGTGGATATTGAACTGCGCCGCTCGATGTGGGATTTTATGCAGCAAATTAACACGGAAGAAGGTACGACCATTATTTTAACCACCCATTATTTAGAAGAAGCTGAGCAGCTGTGTAAAAACATTGCTATCCTTGACCAGGGTGAAATTCGTATCAATACCGATATGAAAAGTTTGCTTACCAGCCTTGATGTGGAAAGCTTTGTGTTTGATTTGGCGCAACCTTATCCCGCACGCATTGCGTTAACCAATGTGGTAAAAACCAAGCAGCCAGACCCGTTGACCCTTGAAGTCACACTCAAAAAAGGCGAGAGTTTAAATGACGTCTTTGCCCAGTTAAATGCTCAAAATATTCAGGTAGCGAGTATGCGTAACAAAGCCAATCGCCTTGAAGAGTTGTTTTTGGGGATTGTTGAAAATAATTTGACTGAAAAATTGGAGAATTAACATGGATTTTCAGCGCCAGTTGGTTGCATTTAACACCTTGTTAGTCAAAGAAATCCGCCGAATTCTTCGCATTTGGCCGCAGACGCTGTTGCCCCCTGCCATCACCATGAGTTTGTATTTTATCATCTTTGGTAAAATGATTGGCGCTCGGGTTGGCGATATGGGCGGTGTCTCCTACATGCAGTTTATCGTGCCTGGCTTGATTATGATGTCGGTGATTACCAATAGCTACTCCAATGTGGTATCGAGTTTTTTTGCCACCAAGTTTCATGGTAATATCGAAGAGATGCTGGTCAGTCCGATTTCTAAACATACCATTTTACTGGGTTTTATCGCGGGCGGTTTGTTTCGGGGATTGACCATTGGCGCGATTGTGACGGTGCTCGCGTTGTTTTTTACTCAGTTATCACTGGTGCATGCATTTGTCACGATTTTTACTGTGGTGATGACCTCAGCATTATTTTCGCTGGGCGGTATGATTAATGCGGTATTTGCCCGCTCGTTTGATGATATTTCCATCGTACCCAGTTTTGTGTTGACACCTTTGACATATTTGGGCGGTGTGTTTTATTCACTTAAAGATTTATCAGGATTTTGGCAAAACATATCGCTACTCAACCCCATTGTTTATATGGTCAATGCTTTTCGCTATGGTATTTTGGGTCATTCAGATGTCAATGTATGGTCATCTTTGGTGGCGATTGGGATTTTTACCGCGATATTTTATGGCATTGCGTATTATCTTTTAGCAGATGGCTCACGCGTTCGTTTATAACTTAGATAACTTAGTTAAATTAAAAAAATATGAAACCACTTGAAACTCACGGTATTTTGGGTCAATCCACCAGCTATCCAAAAACCTACGCCCCCGATATGCTCTACCCCATTCCTCGCGCATTAGGACGAGCAAACCTAGCGCTGCCTGCTGACGCCTTAAGTATTGGCATGGACTGGTGGCAGGTTTTTGAGATGTCTTGGCTGAATTCGCAAGGCATTTCACAGGTGGCAATGGCGCGCCTTGCCATCCCTGCCACATCGGACTATATTGTCGAATCAAAATCGCTCAAACTGTATTTTAATAGCCTAAATTTCACTGAATTTGACAATCAACAAGCTGTTAAAGCAGCGGTGGAAAAAGACTTATCGGCTTGTCTAAAAACCGATGTGACGCTTGAGATTTTTGAAGTAAACATCGCAAATAGCTTACCCATCAGCGCGCCACAGGGTGACTGCATTGATAACGCGTTGGATAGTAGCGATAAAAAAATCGCCATTGTCAGTGATGTCGATCCTTCAAGTTTGACCGTTGCCCATCAAGGCGCCTCTGATAGCCAGTTACAAATCTTGCATTCGCATCTGCTGCGTTCAAACTGCCCTGTCACCAATCAGCCAGATTGGGGAACACTGGAGATTCAGATAGATAGCCAACAAATTGACTGCGCAGGACTGCTTGAGTATATTTTGAGCTTTCGTCAGCATAATGGCTTTCATGAACAATGCGTGGAGCAGATTTTTAGTGATTTAACCCAAGCCTTTGCGCCAAAAACGCTCATGGTACGCGCATGGTACACACGCCGTGGCGGGATTGATATCAATCCTTGTCGGGTGAGTGATGTCAGTTTGTTGCCGTCACCATCACGGCTTAACCGTCAGTAATATTCGCTAATAATAATCGCCAGTAAGCTAGTCGCATTTTTATCAAAAAAAGCGTATGCTATGTTTTTTCACAATTTTTCTGCCGCCAACTATATCTAACCGTTGGCGGCAAGCAATACCCAGAAGGATTACCGCATGCAAGCAGTCGGTCAACTCATGCTCGATATTGAAGGCACAGCGCTTAGCCTAGCAGATAAAGCACTGCTAAGCCAACCGGAAGTTGGCGGCGTGATTTTGTTTGGGCGCAATGTAGAAAGCCCTGAGCAAGTACGCGAACTGACCGATAGTATGCGTGCCATCAAGCCCAATATTTTAATTGCCGTTGACCAAGAAGGTGGACGTGTCGCTCGCTTGCGCGCGGGTTTTTCGCCGCTACCTGCGATGGGTAAACTCGGTGAAAGGTTTGAGCATGACCCTATCACTGCGCTTGATCTTGCTTATTGTGCGGGCTATTTGATGGCAAGCGAAGTCCTAGCAGTTGGGATTGATTTTAGTTTTGCGCCTGTACTTGATATCAATGGGGTTAGCCGCGTGATTGGTGATCGCGCGTTTCACGCCCATCCGATTGCAATCACCGCCTTATCTGCTGAATTTATGCGCGGCATGAAGCTTGCAGGAATGGCAACCACGGGCAAGCATTTTCCCGGTCACGGCTCAGTTGCACCGGATTCTCATGTGGATGATGCCACCGATGAGCGCAGTTATGATGAGATTCGCCAATACGATATGCAGCCATTTATTCGCAACAAGCCGCTACTTGATGCGCTCATGCCCGCTCATGTGGTATTTAGCACAGTTGATAACAAACCTGCAGGGTTTTCATCGATTTGGCTGCAGCAAATTATCCGTGGCAAGCTAGGTTTTAATGGGGTATTGTTCTCCGATGACCTGTCGATGAAAGCGGCACATGTTGCAGGTGATGCAGGTGACCGTATTGCGGCTGCCTTAACGGCAGGCTGCGATATGGGATTATTGTGTAATGACCGCCCTGCTGCCTTAGTTGCACTTGAGCGTTTGCAAAAACAGCCGACACTGCTTAATACCACCAGCCAACATCGGTTATCTACCATGAAAGGCAATATCAAAGGCTGGCGGGGCTCGCTGGCCGACTCAGCCAAAGACTGGTCACACTGGCAAAGCAGTCAGCGTAAGGTGCTAGAAAATTTCTTTGCATGACTTTTCTTGAAACAAGAAAATTTAAAACGAGCAACTTTAAAAAAAAATTCGAAAAAAAGCAACTTTAAAAAAAAGCAACGCAGTAACGTTGCTTTTTTTATGGCTACTTTCTTGTCGCTAATTTTTATAGCTACTTTTTGTTTCCTCAATTGACATAGCGTAATTGACCTATCATTTTTTGCAAATGCTCACTACTTAATTGACTCCAGATGTTATAAAAACAGCCATTGTCCAGCACTAGGTAAGCCAGCATTTTACCCTGTGGGTTATTGCCCTCTCGCCCAAGCGTCACATAACTGCCATCGGCATAGTTTTTATGATAGGCCCAGCCCCCATACAAGTCACGCTTAGACGTCATACCGGCATTGGCTACGCCGTAAGCATTGCGCAAAGGCTTGCCCTTATAGTTCTTCAAATCATATGCCACCGCAAAGCCACCTGAAAAATTGGCAGCGCGTGATTGTGCAGTTTTAACATTGACTGAGGAATGATTAGCAATGGCTAAAATTGGGCAATATTTATAATCAGATTGTCGCCATTGCTGGTGGTAAATTGGGCTAACTTGATTACTTTTGAGTGATGCATGCGATTGCCAAGGGGATTTTGGCAGCCTAGTAGCCGCTTGGGCAGTATTGACAACTATGCAGCCACTTATCGCAACACTGGTCATAGCAAGTTGATAAAACATCGTTGTACTTCGTATCATATTCAGGGTCTCACGCCATTTTATTTGAGGTTTTCCATCAGGTAAAGTTACGCTATTGGCAATTTACCTTTACGAGCTTATCTTCTAGTACACTATATGACCCTAGTATATAAAATAGATAATAATTCATCCTAAAAAAGTGTAGCACAACCATTGTTTTTTATAACAAATTTGCAAACGTGATAAATAGATAAGGGAAAAGACAAGGCATAAAAAAAGCCCCTAATTCAATGAATTAGGGGCTTTTTTAAAATATGGGGCGAATGATGGGACTCGAACCCACGACAACCGAGATCACAACCCGGGGCTCTACCAACTGAGCTACATCCGCCATAAGGTAGGTTTTACAGACTAGCAAAATGCGCGCCTGACAGGATTCGAACCTGTGACCACCCACTTAGAAGGCGGGTGCTCTATCCAACTGAGCTACAGGCGCATAAAAAAAGCCTGCTCGGCTCTTGATTCATCTTTTCAACTTGGGTAAGTTTAAAGAATGAATGGTCGGAGTGAAAGGATTCGAACCTTCGACCCCCTGGTCCCAAACCAGGTGCACTACCAAGCTGTGCTACACTCCGATTGCCTAACTAGGCTTTAATTGTTACTTCAAAACCTTAGCAATGGTAAGCTTAAAGGCTATCATCGCTAAGTGGTGCGTATATTAAAGCAAGTTAGTTAGGCTGTCAACGACTTTTTTCAATATTTTAAAAACAGACGATGGTTGTTAATGCCTATCTTTTGAGCGTGGCACCAAACGCCAACATTCGATCTAGGGGTTTTTTAGCTTGTTCGATTAGCTGCGCATCAACAAAAATCTCGTGCGGTACGGCGTCAGGCGTGCCTACTTTCTCCAGTGCATGGATGATTTGGTCTAAATCACTCATCGCCATCCACGGGCAGTGCGCACATGAACGACAGGTTGCACCTTCCCCACGCGTCGGCGCTTCGATAAACACCTTATCTGGCGCTGCTTGCTGCATTTTATAAAAAATACCGCGATCCGTCGCGACGATGAACATCTTGTGCGGTAGGGTTTGCGCCGCTTTAATCAGCTGACTGGTGCTACCCACAGCATCTGCCATCTGGGTCATCTCAATCGGTGATTCTGGGTGCACTAGCACCGCCGCATCGGGGTACATCTCTTTCATGGTTTTTAGGCTGCGGCTACGGAACTCTTCATGCACGATACAAGCGCCATCCCACAGTAGCATATCTGCGCCCACTTTTTGCTGGATATAACGCCCCAAATGCTGGTCAGGTGCCCAAATGATTTTTTCACCTTGGGTGTCTAGATGGTCAATGAGCTCAACCGCGATACTCGATGTCACCACCCAATCTGCCCGCGCTTTAACAGCCGCTGAGGTGTTGGCATACACGACCACAGTACGGTCAGGATGCTGGTCACAAAACGCGCTAAAATCTTCAATCGGACAACCCAAATCTAGTGAGCAAGTGGCTTCTAGCGTTGGCATTAATACCGTTTTTGCAGGACTTAGGATTTTAGCGGTCTCACCCATGAATTTGACGCCTGCAACAATCAGCACATCGGCATCACTATCACGCCCAAACCGCGCCATCTCTAAACTATCCGATACGATACCGCCTGTGGCTTCGGCAATTGCTTGGATTTTTGGGTCGGTGTAATAGTGAGCAATTAACGTGGCATTATGCTGTTCTAACAAATCGGCAATGCGCTGTTTTTTTTCTGCAAATTCGGCATCATCAATCTCAATATCTTGGGGTATACCGAGCTTATCGAGATGTTGTTTAACAATATCTTTGGCAGACACTGCTATCAGTTGCTCATTATTCGCTAATAGAGGATTGGATGGCTGGGTAGTTGCTTGCGGTGTACTTGATTGTTGCATGAAAAACTCCTTCTCATGAGATGACTTACCCATGTCTATCACAGGTAAGTAGCAATTCATTGATTCTCCTGCTGTTACTATAGCAAACTTTTTTGCGCAAGGTGAATCAATTGCGACTAGTAACTGATATAAGGGTAATTTGGCTAAATTAAATACTGGGACCCATTAAAATATTATTGAGCCTCAATCATGACGCTTTTGCCTTTACCAAACCTTTTAACAGCGCGCGCTCGCTATAGCCGATTAAGCCAATATAGACCAGTAATAAGGTATTGGATAACCAAAAATTCATTTGAAAAGCACTGACGATTATCACACTAAACAGCATTAGCGTACCCAAAAAGAAAACGATTTTTTTGGTTTGGTAAGGTATTGGATAAAAATGCTGTCCAAGCGCGTACGATACTATCATCATGAGGAAATAAACAAAAAGCGTCACCCACGCCGACACCATAAAGCCGTATTGTTTTAAAAACAGCATATGGAGCAAAATAGTCAATCCTGCCCCAAGCCACGAGATGGCTGAGCCAATCCCAGTACGGTCAGTTACCTTATACCAAGTTGATAGGTTGTAATAAATCCCAAAACATAGGTTTGCAATGACGATAATCGGTACGATATTAATCGCTGTCCAATAACTGGGGTCGGTGATAAATAACCGTTTAAGCCATGAAATATTGGCAATAATCCCAAGCGCCACCACCGATGCAAATAAAGCAAAATACTCCGTCATCATGGCATACGTATGTTTGGCATTGGCGTGGTGCATTTGTTTAAATAAAAACGGCTCAATCCCCATCCGATAGGCGGTCACAAACAAAGTCATTAACACCGCCAATTTATAGCAGCCGCCGTATGCCCCCGCATCGCCTTTATCAATCATATAATATTGGATGATTTTATCGAAGTTTTCATTCACCATAAACGCCAACCCTGCCAGCATGACCGGATAAGAATAACGAATCATACGTTTGAACAAGGCTTTATCAAAATGTAAGCGTACTTTTTTAATAATCGGGAACAGCATCATAAAAGTGGCGAGACTGGCAACTAAATTGGCAAAGAACGGATACGCCACTTGCTCGGTCAAGCCGAAACTTTTGGCAGCATCAATAGGCACAAAGCGAAACAGCGCAATAACCACCACAGTCTGTATCAAAATCGACACTACCCGCACCACCGAATACTTCACAGGCTGGTTGTGATAACGTAGCCAAGCAAACGGAATGGTACAAATTGCATCAAAAAACGCAATCCAAGCAAACCAACGCAAAAATTCAGGATGATTGCCATAATCCATCAGGATTGATAGCGGATTGCTAAAGAGCAACACCATGACCAAAAAACTGCCTGCCAACATGGCAATAAACCAAAACGCCGTGCTAAACACATTTTTTTCGGCGGCGCCTGTTTTATCTTCTCCTGAAAAGCGAAAATAAGATGTTTCAAAACCAAAAGTGAGCACAATATTGATAAAAGCAATCCAAGCATATAGGCTGGTAAAGATAGCAAAGGCTTCTTTATCAATGTAATTGATATACAACGGATTGAGTAAAAAGGTAATGACACGGGGTAAAATCGCACCGATACCATAGATAATGGTTTCACCTAACAGTCGTTTGATATTCACAGGCTATCCAAAGTTAATGTCGCTTGATGGGTTTTAAGGTTGGCTAATAATAAGGCTTTTGGCGTTGTAGCGCTAACAAAGCGTGTTGCACTTCTTGCACTTTTTTCTCGGTCAATAAATTGCTGATATTAATCCAAATCCAGTGAAAGCCATACCCGCCGTCCTGCATTTCAATTTTGGCATGCTCAATCGTCCAGTTTTGTACCAAAATGCGATACATAGCAACGGTAATACCCGTGCGATCTGAGCCGTGATAACAATGCACGAGCACCTTGTCGCCACGCGCTTGGTGCCACAAAATATCATACAAAATTTCAGCAAGTTGCTGCGGCTTAATCGCCCAAGTCATCAATGGGTGATTGATAAAGGTCAGCGGTAAGTTGGCTAAATTTTCTTCGTTATCATCGCGATCAAAAAATCGTAAATTGATAAGCGTATTGATGCCGTATTGCTGGATAATACCGATATCATCGGGCGTTAGCTGCTCACTACGAAACAGCTGCTCATCGATTTGATAAAGATTGGCATGTTGACACCGTAATTTTGCCCAAGTAGCGGGACGAAAATGCTGCGTAAATGGCATGTCATTGACCTAGTGGTATGATGAATTTATGCGACATAATAGCTTAAAGTGGACAAAAACGCACCGAAATTTACCTGTAAAAAAACCCAATCGATATTGGGTTTTTTGACGTAATTAACAGCAATTGTTAGCTAAAGAAGTTTCACGCTTAAACATCCAAGTAATCTAGGATACCTTTAGCGGCCTCACGACCTTCCCAAATCGCGGTTACCACCAAGTCTGAACCCCGCACCATATCGCCACCTGCGAAGATTTTTGGATTCTTAGTTTGGTACTTATAAGTTTGTAACTCAGGTGCAATCACCCGTCCACTATTATCCATCTCGATGCCTTGGGTGGTAAACCACTCAGCTGGGCTAGTACGGAAACCAAATGCCATAATCACCGCATCGGCTGGCAAGATTTCTTCTGAATTGGGAATAGGCTCTGGGCTACGGCGACCACGGTTGTCGGGTTCGCCAAGTTTAGTAGTCACTACTTTAACACCGGTTACTTTACCATTTAAACCGATAATTTCAATCGGCTGACGGTTAAATAAAAACTGTACGCCTTCTTCACGCGCATTACGCACTTCACGGCGTGAGCCTGGCATATTCTCTTCATCACGGCGGTAGGCACAAGTCACAGAAGTTGCACCTTGGCGGATACTGGTACGGTTACAGTCCATCGCGGTATCACCACCGCCAAGGACGACCACTTTTTTACCTTGTAGGTCGATGTACTCTTGTGGGTTCGTTTCCCAACCTTGGCAGCGGTTGACGTTTGCGATTAAAAAATCTAACGCATCATACACGCCAGATAGCTCTTCACCGGCATAACCGCCACGCATATAGGTATAGGTACCCATACCCATAAACACCGCGTCATACTCACTGAGTAACTCATCAATGGTGACATCTTTACCAATCTCGGTATTTAAACGAAATTCAATGCCCATGCTTTCGAACACTTCGCGACGACGACGCATGACATTTTTTTCCATCTTAAATTCTGGAATACCAAAGGTCAGTAGTCCGCCAATTTCAGGGCGTTTGTCAAATACCACAGGTTTGACGCCATGACGTACCAATATGTCAGCACAGCCAAGACCGGCAGGACCTGCGCCAATCACCGCAACTTTTTTATCCGTCCAAGTCACACCACTCATATCTGGACGCCAGCCTAGCGCAAACGCAGTATCGGTGATGTATTTTTCCACGTTACCAATGGTGACCGCCCCAAAGCCATCATTGAGGGTACAAGCCCCTTCACACAGACGGTCTTGTGGACATACTCGCCCACAGACTTCTGGCAACGTGTTAGTTTGGTGACATAAATCTGCCGCTTGGAAAATATGACCTTCGGCAGCCAGTTTTAGCCAGTTTGGAATATAGTTGTGAACGGGACATTTCCATTCACAGTAAGGGTTACCACATTCAAGACAGCGGTGCGCTTGCTCAGTCACCTGGTCTTGCTCGAATGGATAGTAAATCTCAACAAACTCGTGAGTACGGGTATTAATGTCTTTTTTTGAAGGATCGACACGTGCGACGTCTAAAAACTGAAAATCGTTGTGTAATCGTTTTGCCATGCCCCAATGCTCCTAAAGCAATGCTCCTAAGTGAGTGGTATCCAGCGATTCACTGTATACCGACCTGCTTGACAGCGAACTTTTAAAATTTAAGTTAAAGGTAGAGCGCTGGTCACGCGCTACCTTTAGCAATCCAATATCATCAAATTATGCGACACAATCGCTTATTGTGGGTCTGCCATGGTCGTTTTTAGTAGCGAAGTAATGTTCGCGGCTTTTGGTTTGACCAAATAGAACTTACGAACATAATGCTCAAAGTCGTCAAGGATGGTTTGACCCCATTGGCTACCTGTTTTTGCTACGTGAGTTTTGATAATCGACATCAAGTTGATACGGTGATTTTCTGTTTGCTCACTTGAAATACGATGCATATCGATAAGCTCATGGTTACAACGGTCAAAGAAATCGCCATCTAAATCAAGTACGTAAGCAAAACCGCCTGTCATACCAGCACCGAAGTTTAGCCCTGTTTTACCCAACACTGTCACTACACCGCCCGTCATGTATTCACAGCAGTGGTCACCGGTACCTTCAACCACCGCAAAACAACCTGAATTACGCACCGCAAAACGTTCACCTGCAGTACCTGCTGCATATAGATGACCACTTGTGGCACCATACAAACAGGTGTTACCGATGATAGCGGTTTGCTGGCTAGCAAACGTCGAGCCTTTTGGTGGGTAAATCACGATTTCACCCCCTGCCATGCCTTTACCTACGTAGTCGTTGGCATCCCCCTCAAGCTTAATGTTTAAACCGCCTGCATTCCACACACCTAAACTTTGACCCGCGGTGCCGGTTAAGTGCAAGTTGATTGGCGCGCTTGCCATACCATTGTTGCCATGCAGCGCAGCAATCTCCCCTGAGATACGCGCACCGATAGAACGGTCACAGTTGCCGATACGATAGCTAAAGTCACCGCCTTTGGCTGATTTGATGGTATCCATCATATCGATAACCATTTGTTCAGCGAGCAAGCCTTTGTCAAATGGCTCATTGCGCTCAACTTGGCAGGTTTGTGGTTTGCCATCGCCTTTGCTATGGGTAAATAATAGCGGCGCTAGGTTCAAGTGTTGTTGCTTGTTGGTGCTGCCTGACATGACTGATAGTAAGTCGGTGCGACCCACAAGCTCTTCCATTGAACGCACGCCCAATGCGGCCAACCATTCACGGGTTTCTTGTGCCACAAATCTAAAGAAATTAATCAGCATTTCGGCTTCACCGATGAAATGCTCATCGCGCAGTTCTGATTTTTGCGTTGCCACGCCCGTTGGGCAGTTGTTTAGGTGACAGATACGCAGGTATTTACAGCCCACGGCAATCATTGGCGTGGTACCAAAACCAAAACTTTCTGCTCCCAGTATTGCTGCTTTGACTACGTCTAAACCCGTTTTTAGACCACCATCTGTTTGCACGCGTACTTTATGACGTAACCCATTGACACGAAGCGATTGATGCGCTTCAGATAAACCTAGCTCCCAAGGCGAGCCTGCATAGTGAATTGACGACAAAGGAGATGCTGCGGTACCACCATCATACCCTGAAATGGTAATCAAATCGGCATACGCTTTTGCCACACCCGTTGCAATAGTGCCTACACCTGGGCGCGACACCAGTTTGACTGACACAAGCGCGTTTGGATTGACTTGTTTTAAGTCAAAAATTAGCTGCGCCAAGTCTTCAATCGAATAAATATCATGATGCGGTGGCGGTGAAATCAAGGTCACACCTGGCACTGAGTAACGCAAACGCGCAATTAAGCTATTTACTTTACCACCGGGTAACTGACCGCCTTCACCGGGTTTTGCCCCCTGCGCGATTTTAATCTGCATCACTTCTGCAGAACGCAAGTAAGCCGGCGTAACCCCGAAACGACCTGAGGCGACTTGTTTGATTTTTGAGTTACGAATCGTGCCATAACGCGTGGGATCTTCACCGCCCTCACCCGAGTTTGAACGTCCGCCAATTGTGTTCATCGCGGTTGCAATCGCCTCGTGTGCTTCTGGCGACAAGGCGCCTAATGACATACCTGCTGAGTCAAAGCGTTTTAGGATTTGTTCAATAGGCTCAACGTCATCAACACTGATGGATTTACTGGTATCTAACTGCAACAAATCACGTAACGTCGCTACGGGTCGGCTGTTGACAATCGACGCATATTCTTTGTAGTTGTCGTAGTCGCCCGTGCGTACCGCTTTATGTAGCGCTTGAATTACATCTGGGTTAAAGGCGTGGTATTCTTTATTAAAGACGAATTTTAACAAGCCGCCTTGGTCAAGCGGTACACGTTTGGTAAAGGCGTTTTTTGCCAAGATTTGTTGGTCAATCGCCAAATCGTCAAACGTGGCACCTGAGATACGGCTTTCAACCCCAGTAAAACAAAGCTCAACCACTTCTTCTGATAAACCCACGGCTTCAAACAATTGCGCGCCGCGATAAGAAGAGACAGTCGAAATACCCATTTTTGATAGGATTTTTAACAAGCCTTTATCCAAGCTTTTGCGGAAGTTGTTTTTGGCGTACAACGGGTCACCGAGCAAGTCGCCTTTATCGACCAAGTCTGCAATCACATTATAAGCCAAGTATGGATAAACCGCGGTAGCACCAAACCCTAACAAGACCGCTAATTGGTGCGAATCACGTACCAAACCTGTTTCGATGATTAAGTTGGCATCTGCGCGTAGACCCACATTAATCAAGTGATGATGCACCGCACCTGTCACCATAATGGCATTGGCAGGTACTTTACCTTTTTCGATATTGCGGTCAGATAATACAATCAATACTTTACCTGCACGTACCGCTTGGGCAGCTTGCTCACAGATGTTTCTGATGGCATCGTCTAAGGCCATTGATTCATCATAATTTAAATCAATGGTTTCAATTTCAAAACCTGGTTTTGTGACGCTGCGTAGTTGCATCATTTTGCTCGATGACAACACAGGCGATGACAACACGATACGGTTAGCGTGGTCTGGCGTGGGTTCAAAAATATTTTTTTCGCTACCCAAACAAGTTTCCAATGACATCACAATCGCTTCGCGCAAAGGATCGATTGGTGGGTTGGTAACCTGAGCAAATTGTTGCCGGAAGAAATCAGCCACGTGACGAACTTGTTTTGACAGTACCGCCATCGGGGTGTCATCCCCCATTGAACCAACGGCTTCTTGACCATTTTCGGCTGAAGGACGGATGATTTCTGTGCGTTCTTCATTGGTGATATGAAACATTTTTTGCAGTGCTAACAGATGCTCGCCTGTTTCACGTTGCTCGTAAGCTTTTTCTTCTAGCTGTTCATCATCCCGTAGACGTACCGCATTTTCCCGTAACCATAGGCGATATGGGTGAGCTTTTTTCAGCTGACGACCCACGGCTTTGGTGTCCATGATGTTACCAGTTTCGGTATCAATCACTAGCATTTGCCCCGGTCCGACGCGGCCTTTAGCAATCACGTCTTCCGGCTGATAATCCCAAGTGCCAATTTCTGAAGCCACGGTGATATAGCCATTTTTGGTCGTCACCCAACGTGATGGACGCAAACCATTGCGGTCAAGCATACAAACCGCATAGCGACCATCTTGGATGACTAGACCGGCTGGACCATCCCACGCTTCCATATGCTGTGAGTAAAACTCATAAAACGCGCGTAAATCCATGTCCATCGTGTCAACATTTTGCCATGCTGGCGGCACGAGGATAGAAAGCGCACGGAATAAATCCATGCCCCCTGACACCAGTACTTCAAGCATATTGTCTAAGCTTGATGAGTCAGAGCCCACACGGTTGACGAGTGGCTGTAATTGTTGCAGCTCTGGAATCAAATCGGTCACAAATTTTGGCGTACGAGCGACTGCCCAGTCACGGTTACCATCAATCGTGTTTAATTCACCATTGTGGGCAAGATAGCGAAAAGGCTGTGCTAATGGCCATCTTGGCAGGGTATTGGTTGAGAAACGTTGGTGGAATACCACAATGTGTGACGCCAAACGTTCGTCTTGCAAATCCAAGAAGAACGCGGGCAAATCAGCAGGCATGACCAAGCCTTTATAGATAACCACTTGTGAGGTCAATGAGGTCACATAAAATAAAGGGTCATCTTTCAGTTCGATTTCTGCTTTGCGGCGTGCAACGAATAATTTACGGTTGAACGTTGCCTCGTCCATATTGATGGGGCAATTGACTAAAATTTGTTTAAAGCCTGGGAGTGATTCACGGGCAATGTCACCCACGATACTTAAATCAACCGGCACATCACGCCAGCCAGCGACTAGCAAACCTTGTGCTTCAATCGCTTGGCTTAGTGTATCTTGGCTTTGCTGTGCTAACGCTTTGTCAAGGTTAACAAATACCGTGCCGACCGCAAAAATTTCGTTTAGGGTAAAGCCATTGTCTGAAGCGATTTTTTTAAAGAATACCTTGGGCGTCGCAATCAATAGACCACAACCATCGCCTGTCTTACCATCGGCTGCCACGCCACCGCGGTGGGTCATACAGCTTAAGCTATGAATCGCTGTTTGCACTAAGTCATGACTAGCTTCACCATGGGTATGCGCAATCAAACCAAACCCACAGTTGTCTTTGAACACATCGGGTTGGTAAAGATTATGCTGATCTGAATACTGATTTAAAGACATAAGCGTGTTCCCTTAACAAGCTGGTAGCAAAGAAATGGGCATACTATAAATATGTGCAATGTTTGCTATTGAATCATAAAAGATTGGAATAGATAACCGTCATGTTTGTTATCTATATGTACCATAAGAAATAAAAATGATACCCTTCGTTATATTAACGAAAAAGGGTGAAAAAATCCACTGTTATTTGAATCCCAAAACTAACCAATTCGTCTAAAGTCACTAGTTGGCTTGGGACTTCTGCTTGATTAACTCGCCCATGCTATCCTTTGAGGCATCTTTGGATTTTGGCTTTTCTTCAGACGGCTTGCTGTGAGTTTGTTTGGGTTTAACGTCCGCATTATCGTTCTTGCTATTGATAACTTTTGGTTCTGAACGGGTAACATTTGAGTCGTTACTGTTGCTTTCAGCAATCACTTTACCTTCTTGGATAGAAAGGGTCTCTTGCGGATTGGCTGACTTTTCAATGCTAGTTTTTGGTGCTACGCGTTTTGGTTCTGCTGCTGTGGAAGTCGCAGCTTGTGGTTGCCGTTCAACTTTGGCTTTTGGCGCAGGCAACAATTTTGGTGTGGCGTTTAGCTTGACTTCCCGCGCGGCTGTCTTACCGACATCACGAAGTGGCGGCGCGACTTCATACTCATCCATTTGTGGGGCATACATTTTAAATTCTTCAGGAAATGCCTTAACTTCTTTTGGTAAATTAAAATTCACTACTTTAGCTGCGCCAACCGCTTCTTGTACTGAGCCAAATACGCCATAAGTGACCACAAAGCGTTTTTGGTTATGCGCATCAACGATACGAAAATAATTAAATTTATCACGATCGTCACGGCTATTTAGGTAATCGGTGACCACTTCGTGCTCCACCACGTTCATGACTTGAACTGTCCATTTCCCGTTATTGGCCTTGATAAAGCGACTGTCCTTAAATTCTTTGGGATAGTTGCGCATATCACGAATCACGGCATCAAATTTGATGGGCCTAACCTCGGTATTAAGCTCTTCAGGTGTTTTGGCCAATAGGAGCGCAGTGGGATCTTGATTTTGATTGGCATTACTCGCCGCTTTCACCGCACTTTTGGCAGGCTTTACAGCAGAGGCAATCCACACCATGACTGTCAAACCCCCTGCAATCGCCGCTAAAATCAGCCAAGTGGTCACTTTAAATGCCCATGAACGATACAGCGTAGATAAAGAATGCACCATAAAACAACCTTCTGTCTGAGGTAAGGTTAACGCCCGATAGGACGCTTTAACCCATCTATAAAATTTATATCAATTAGGTTTGTTAGTCAAAGCCAGCACGTCTGTCAGTAACGCTGGATCATACGCTGACGTCAATACCGCTTGTCCCAACTGTTCTAGTAATACGAGACGAATTTTGCCGGATTTGACTTTTTTATCATGACCCATCAAATCCAGTGCTGTGTCCACCTCAATGACTGGCGGATGGGTGGGTAAATCAGCACGAGCGATTAGAGAACTGGCTCTGTCAACATCGTCGGCGCTAAGCCAACCTTGTTTTTGTGACAACTGCATCGCTTGAATCATGCCTACCGCGACTGCTTCACCATGCAGCCAATTGCCATAACCTTCATGCGTTTCAATCACATGCCCAAAGGTATGACCAAAATTAAGCAGCGCACGCGTATTGGCTTCAAACTCATCTTGCGCCACAATATCCGCTTTATGCTGGCAAGAAATCAGTACAGCTTGGGCTAACAAATTCAAATCGAGCATGCGTAACGACGTCATATTGGTTTCAAGCCAAGCCAAAAACGCCACATCGCCGATTAACGCGTATTTAATGACTTCTGCTAACCCTGCTGACAATTCACGCGGTGGCAATGTCTTTAACGTGGTCATATCTGCCAAAACAAGACGCGGCTGCCAAAACGCGCCAATCATATTCTTGCCCAAGCGATGATTGATGCCTGTTTTGCCGCCGACGCTAGAATCCACTTGCGATAACAAAGTTGTGGGAATTTGGATAAAATTCACACCACGCATAAAACTTGCTGCCGCAAAACCCACCATATCACCAATGACGCCACCGCCAAGGGCAATCAGCGTACAGTCGCGGTTAAAGTGATTTTCCATCAACTGATCATAAATACGGTCAATGCTTTGCTGGGTTTTATATTGCTCACCATCAGGTAAAATACAAGTCTTAATGAGTTTATCTGCAGGCAGACGTGCGACGAGTTTATCAAGATATAAGGGGGCAACGGTCTCATTGGTGACAACCAATACTTGTTTGCCGCCAATATAGTCAGCAAACTCAAAGGTTTCGATGAGATTTTCCCCAATAAAAATGGGATAGTCGTGTGAACGTGTATGGACAATTAACTCACGGCGCATGGCAGTACTCATATCAATATTATCTTTTTGTCATCTAGTAGGTTGTCATCAATTAGCTTGTCATATCGAGATTGCGACATTTAGACGGTTATATTGGTGTCTTGCAATTGCAGTAAAATATCATGCACCATTTTTTTTGGGGAACTGTGACCGGTAACAATGGTGATGTCAGCAAGCTGCTGATAAATTGGGTCACGTTTACAAAAAAGCTCGGTTAGCTTTTGCTTAGGATTGTCTATTTGTAATAACGGACGGTTGCGGTCACGACAAGTGCGTTCATACTGAATGTCAACTTCTGCCCGCAAATAGATGATTATACCCCGTTTTAAAAAATGGTGATTTTCGGCGATAGTAACTGCCCCGCCGCCTGTGGCTAGTACGACATGATCGAGCTGGGTTAGTTTATCAAGTACACGTGTTTCGCGTTGACGAAACCCTACTTCACCCTCTTTTTCAAAAATCCAGCTAATACTTGCGCCCGAGACGCGTTCTATTTCCTGATCACTGTCATAAAACGTAAACCCAAGTTGCTGCGCCAACAGTTTACCAATTGTGGTCTTACCCGCACCCATCGGGCCAATCAAAATAATTAACGGCTTAGGTTGATTACACTCCATAAAAAAACCACAAATCACTCTATAATATATTGAAAACATTATACTGTGATTTGTGGCAATGTGCTATAAGACTATTTTGTTATACAACAGCTCTATTAGGGAGTAAATTAATTAACACGGCCCGTGTCATTCACCAATTTTGGGGTCACAAAAATCAATAATTCTTGCTTGTTGTTGGTTTTTGAGGTGCGTTTAAAGAAGCGATCAACATAAGGTAAATCGCCTAAGAAAGGGATTTTAGTCACATCGTTACCTAAGGTATTTTTAAACACGCCACCGAGCACAACCGTTTGACCATCATCGACGACCACGTTGGTTTTAATCGAATCTTTAGAAACCGCTGTCGCACCATTGACGATAGTTGGTGAACCATTTTCAATACTCAAATCCATGCCAATACGACCTTCAGGGGTGATATTAGGGGTTACTTCAAGACTCAATGCCGCTTCGACAAAGCTCGTTGAGGTCGCCCCACTGGCAGAGGCTTCTTGATAAGGGATTTGCGTCCCTGACATGATTTTGGCAGTTTGTTTGTCGGCGGTTAGCACTTTTGGACTAGAGATGACTTCACCTTTGTTATCCGCTTGCATGGCTGACAATTCTAAATCTAATAGTAAATCTGAAATGCTCAACAAGCCAAAGGCAATCGAGCCTGCGGCGTTGGTCGCTCCCAAATTGACACTGAGGTTATTAGCGGCAGTGAGACCGCTATAGACAGGATAGGTAGTACCATCGGCATTCGTAGCCGTGGTATAAGTCTTAAGGCTATCAATGGTACTTAAATTACCACCCACTAGCAGGTTACGATTACTTGCCGCGCCTTGCGATAAAATACCCCATTTCACCCCAAGTTCTTTACTAAAGGTGTCTGTCGCACTCACAATGCGAGCTTCAATCATCACTTGTTTGACAGCGATATCGATTTTACTAATCAAATCACGGATGTTGCTGATGGTTTCAGCGGTGTCTTTAACAATTAAAGTATTGGTTCTGCTATCGATTGTGACTGTACCTCTGTCTGTTAACAGTGAGGTACTACCGCTCGAACGATCGGATGTTGCTCTGCCTGCTTCAATCAGTGTTCGTACATTTTCTGCTTTGGCATAGTTGAGTCGGATATATTCGGTACGCAGGGGGTCTAATACTTTTTTCTCTTGTTGCGCTTTTAATTCATCGGCTTCTTGTTTGGCAAGTTCTGCCGCGGGTGCCACCCAAATTACATTACCATTAACCCGTTTATCCAAATTTTTACTTTTTAGAATAATATCTAAGGCTTGATCCCAAGGCACGTTAATCAGACGCAAGGTAATATTACCACCGACGCTGTCACTGGCAACAATATTGGTATTGGTATGTTGTGCCAACACTTCTAAAATCGTACGCACGCTGACATCTTGAAACTCTAGTGATAAAGGCGCCCCGCTATAGGTACGCTCCTCAAGGGTCGGCTCGCGCAGACGTTTGGGGGGATCGATATTGATATTTAGCTGATTACCTGTTTGAAAGGCTCTATAGTCATAATCGCCTGTCATGGTAATACGAATCACGCCATTGCGTCCTTGGTTGGTTGCGATAACATCACGCACCAAGCCGTTACCTACGGTCATTTGTTTTTGCAGGCGACTGGGAATGGTAGCGCCTGTCAGACGAATGACTAACTCATCACCCATGCGCTGTACATCCACAGGGATGCTGTCATTCACCAAATTAATGCTAACATTACCGCCGCCGTTCGAGGTGCCATTAAAATTAATCGCCGCTAGGCCATCATAGTTGTATTGTTGAACAACGGCGGCAGCAGGATTTAATAAAGGATTGACTTTGACTACCATGGTATTGGCGGGTGGGGCGACTTTTGGTGTTTGGGTCACGACGGCAACAGGTGGCGGCGTTTGCACGACCACAGGTGGCGGTGTAGCAATCACAGGCGCAGCTTCAGTCACTACGGCAGCAGGCGTTACCACCGCGGGCTGACTCACAACGGCCGCTGTAGTCACCACAGGTTTAACGATAGCTGGATTGGTAGCTGCTGTGGTTTTCGGCTGCATTGATACTACCAGGCGATTATTAATCACACGTGTACTAAAGGTCGCTTGATTTGACAACTCAATAATCATACGTGTCATACTGTCATTGGTCAGCGTTGTGACATTGTTGACATAGCCTTTGTTATAAGTTTGCATCCGTGATGAAATTTGATTATTCACATTGGGGAAATCCAACACCAGTCGTGTGGGTGAGGCAAGTTCATAAGCCGTCGGGGTCACAGCACTATTAGCAAAGTCGATATTGAGTTCTGTTAGCACAGCGCTCGGCGTGGTAACCGAGATATTTCTAATGGTATCAGCTGCAAACACACTGCTAGATACTAACATCGCACTCATCGCTACCGCAAGCTTAGACGTTGAAGTTCGAAATGGATAGGCATTAAAATTCATTGAATTATCCCTTTGTTTTATTGACTAACTGCGGCAACAATTGAGTTTGCTTTTTCGACATAGCCGACACGACTGTCTGGTATGATTTCAATTAAGTTAATTTGGGTTGGCGTAATCTCTGCAATACGCCCCTCATTTTTACCCATATAATTACCCACTTTGACACTGGCAATCCCCCCATCTGGGCGTTGCACAAGACCATACACCTCGCCAGATGATGACACCATCGTACCTTTGTAGGTAAGCTCATTCAACTCAAATTGTTCAAGTGGCTCTTTGAGTCGGGACACATCCGGTCTCACCCCTTTCATTTGCTGTACTTGATTGGCTTGCAGCATTAAACTAGGCGGCATAAATGGACTACGCAGCGGTGAAGCGCTGTAATTAAACTCTTGTACCACTTCGGGTGTCGGCGGTGGCTTTACCGGTTGCGCAGGCTGGTTACGGATGTCCTGCATTTGTTGCTCTGCCAAACCGACACGGTCGGTACAGCCAGATAACAGGGCTAATAGGGCTAAGCAAATAGTGAGCGGTTTTTTATTTATTGCCATTATTTGCTTCCTTATTGTCAGACCCAGCTGGATTTTTTTGATTATCTTTTTGTGCCTTTTTCAATTCTTCTTCATTTAGCTCTTTTGAACGATAAGTTTTAACGTTCAAAACAAGATTGGTTTCTGGTAGCTTGTCTAGGCTAGGACTAGGGTTGGCAACTTCAAAGTCATGCAGTGTAATAATGCGAGGTAATTTAGCAAGCCCACTAATGAATGAGCCAAATTGGTGATAATCTCCTAAAGCGGCAATACGAATTGGCTGCTCAATAAAGAACTCTTGAGACACTTCAGGTTCAACTTTGATATCCTGAAATTTGACATTACTGCCCACACCAACCATATTTATCCCATCCACTAGGTCAGAAATACGGGTGTCTTTGGGTAATTGATTGAGCAGTTCTTTAAAATCAGACTGCATTTTTAATACTTGCGCTTGATATTCTTTTAAATGACGTGCTTTGGATTCTTTTTGGCGATATTGATCGAGCAAGGTTTGCTGCTCGGCTTCGGCAGCGGCAATCTCCTCACGTTTGGTACTAATCGGTAAAAACCAAGTTAAAAAGGCGATAACAGCGACCATAAATAGCAAGACGGTAACCTTAACAGGCACAGGCCAGCTACCATAATTATTTTGGTCTAGTGATTTAAAGCTCTCGGCGAAGGCTTTAACATCAAACGATTTTCTTGCGGTAATTTGAACAGGTTTTTTGACAAGTCTCGGTCTTTTTAGCGGATTGGTTAATTTCACCGTTATTTCTCCTTGCTCGCACTTGCCGCAACGCCACTCGCAGCGGTGGCACTGGCGACGTCGGTTTGCTTAACCATGGTTGTTACCACAAAAGTCACGTAATTGGCTTCTGGTAATGTTGCGCTGGTACTGCTAGCGCTGATGTTACCGGCAGCAGGCGTGGGTGTGGGGGCTTGATAAGCCACTGCATTGGGCTGCTGTATACTGACCACCGCAGATTTTTCTAACCACTGCGTCCCATCAAGACTGCGTATAAATGTTGAAATCACATTCGGGTTGTCGGCTTGACCGGTAAAGGTGATGGTATCAGCTTCTCGCTTCATGCTGGTTAAATACATTTGTGCGGGGATAATTCTGGCAATATCGTCCCAAATACGAACAGGGACAGGGCGACGACCTTGCAAGTCTTGAATCACTTTCATACGCGCAATGATATCATCACGCTGCTGCTCAAGGGTTTCGATTTCTTTTAACGCCTTGTCCAAATTAGCGTTTTCTTGTTTGATGCGTTCATTAGCAAGTTGCTGGTTTTCTAGGGTATTTTTATAGTAACTCCATGCTGCAAAGGCACCGAGTAACGATAAAAACAATACCGCAACCACTAAAGTCATAAACTCACGGTTTCTACGTTCACGAAGTTCTTGACGCCAAGGAAGTAAATTAATCTTTGCCATTAATCAAAACTCCGTAACGCCAAGCCACAAGCTGCTATTAAGCTTGGCGCATCCATAATCAGTAATTCAGTGTTGATATGGTTATTAATCGTCATATTTGAAAATGCATTGGCAATACCTGCGCGCGTACCAAGTTTTTGTTCAACCATGCTTGCTAGACCCGCAATGCTGGCACTACCCCCACCCAACAAAATATAGTCTACTTGGCTATTTTGGCTTGATGAAAAATAAAACTGCAGCGAGCGGGTGATTTGCTGCACAATGGCATCTAGAAATGGCATTAATACATCCGTATAGTAATCATCTGGCAATGACAAGGTGCGCTTATTAATCATCGCCTCCTCGAACGTTAAACCATAACGACTTTGAATACTTTCAGTTAACTGGGCGCCACCAAAAAGCTGCTCTCGGCTGTATACAAACTCCCCGTCTTTTGCAATATAAAGCGTGGTTTGGCTGTGCCCGATATCAATGAGAGCTACATGCTGAGGTTGACCTGGCAAGCTATCGACCATCAATTGAAAGGCGCGTTCAACTGCGTAAGCCTCTACGTCCACAATTTTAGTTTCCAGTCCCGCCAAAGCACCCGCATCGACACGCTGGTCGACGTTTTCAGTGCGAGAGGCAACTAACAATACCTTACACATATCAGGCGTGGCTGAAGGACCTATCACTTCAAAATCTAAATTAACTTCTGATAAAGGATAGGGAATATATTGGTCAGCATCTAGACGGATACGAGATTCTCTTTCAAGCTCTGTGAGATCCGTTTCCATCTCAATAATTTTGCTAATAACCGAAGACCCTGATACGGCTGTCGCGATATGTTTACTAGAAAAACTGCTACCGCGGGATAATCTTGCGAGGGCGTCACTGACCGCGTCAATATCTACAATATTTTTATCCACAACTGCACCGCGGGGTAACGGTTCAATGCCGTAGTTTCTTAAATGAAATAGACCTTGCTGCCGTGTTATTTCAACCATTTTTATCGCAGTGGTGGTGATATCTACCCCAACGACTAGCTTGTTGTTTTTTGTAAATAACCTCACAAGTTTGTTCCTTGTATACTAAGTTCGGTAACGTGATTTTTACTACGCTACAATACTTTAGAAGCTTCAGAGATTCAACCATTAGTTATGACTAATTTATTAGGTGGCTTAAAAACAATATAAAAGCAAAATAGATTTTTCACAGAACTCAAATTTTTTTAGGTATAATGGGGCTTTATTTTGCTTTGAGCTAATGACTTTATGACCCAGTCGACTGCTGCTACCTTTACTTGGATGAAATTTTTACTCAATCTCTTGGTTGCAATTTTAGCGTTTCTTTTTATCTTGGTATTAGCTTTCCCCATCGGTTTTTATGGTATGGCGATGTATATATCACCTAGCCTACCAAGCTTAGATGACCTTAAAAAAGCCAAGCTGTCAATGCCACTACAAATCTATACCGAGGATAACCAATTAATTGGTCAATACGGTAATGATATGTCTTTGCCAGTGAGTTATGAGCAAATTCCCAAAAATATGGTTAATGCTTTTTTAGCGGCCGAAGATTCGTCATTTTTTCAGCACAGCGGTATCAGTATTAAGGGCATTGGGCGCGCACTGACCGAAGCGGTGAGCGACGACGATAGCCAGACAGGTGGGTCGACGATTACCCAACAGGTTGCCAAAAATTATTTTTTATCCTCCGAACGTACCCTTAATCGTAAATTAACGGAGTTATTTTTAGCCCGCAAAATTGAAGAAAAGCTGTCCAAACAAGACATCATGACCTTATATGTTAATAAAATCTATTTGGGTCAAGGTGCGTATGGGATTAAAGCTGCCGCTAAGCAATATTATAGTAAATCATTAAATAACCTAACCATTGCAGAAATGGCAATGATTGCAGGTCTGCCAAAAGCGCCCTCAAAATACAATCCTGTTGCCAACCCTGAGCGCGCGTTAGAGCGGCGCAACTGGATTTTGGTTCAGATGCTTAAAAATGGCGCAATTAGCCAAGCGCAACACGACGAAGCGGTTGCCGCACCCATTGGACTGCGTCTATACCAAGCTAAACTTGATAAAAACTTACCGTATTTGGCGGAAATGACCCGTGCCTCATTGGTAGAAAAATATGGCGAAGCTGTCATCAATTCGGGCTGGCGCGTAAAGCTTACCATTAATAGTGAAGCACAAGAAATTGCAGAAAACGCCATTAAACGCGGTTTATTTGCGTATGATCGCCGCCACGGTTGGCGTGGCGCTCCTGCTAATACAAAAGATAAAGAAAAACCTGGCAAGCTTGCCAATTTCCCGGTTATCCATTCTTTTTATCCGGTTGAAGTCACCAAAGTCTATCCTGGCAATGGCTTTGATGCGGTCATGAAAGACGGTACTCAAATTAAAGTGCCTTGGTCAAACATGCGCTGGGCGACACTGCACTACCGTAATCCAAACTCAGCATTTATCTCCAACAATATCGTCAACCTGCATGATATTGTGTATGTCACATCAAATGCTGACAACAGCAGTTGGAGTTTGGTGCAAATTCCAGCCGTTGAAGGTAGCCTAGTATCGGTCAATCCAGAAACTGGCGCGTTACTTGCGGTCGTTGGTGGCTTTGATTTTAATAAGAGTAAATTTAACCGCGCCATTCAAGGCTATCGTCAGCCAGGATCAACCATCAAGCCATTAGTTTACGCCACTGCCCTAGAAAAAGGCTTTAGCCCAGATACCATGATATCTGATGATCCATTGACCGTCGGTTCCTGGAAACCCAAGAACTCAGATGGGCGCAATTTGGGGATGATTCCACTGCGTAAAGGTTTATACCTATCGCGCAACCTAGTATCGATTCGAGTGCTACGTTCAGCGGGTATCTCTGATACACGTGAGCTACTCAATGAATTTGGGTTGGAAAAAGAACGCATGCCAAACACCTTATCATTGGCACTCGGTTCTGGTGAAGCGACCCCATTACAGATGGCTACGGGCTATGCGACCTTTGCCAACGGCGGTCACCGTATTCAACCTTATTTTATTCAGCAAATTTTTGACTACAACGGTAAGCTGCAATACCAAGCCAACCCAAAACAAGCCTGTGCGGTATGTTTTAACAATGATTTACAGCAAACCAATGAAGATAACTTAACAGCATTCCAAGAACAACAAACTGCTTTGTTAAGTGGTCAAAGTAAAGACATGCAAGCAGGCGATAAAGCGACTGAAAAATCTGATTTATTCAACGCAAACCCACTGGCTAAAACCAACGAAAAAGACAGTTTAAACAAACAAGATAAGAAAAAACTCAGCAAAGAAGAAGCGGCATTAGAAGCCAGCACTCAGCAAATGCTAGCACGCCAAGCGTCGCTTGAAGCGCAATTATATGATGCAGGTCCCGACACTGATAAGCTAAAACCCATGCCTATCCAGTATATTCCAGCACAGCAAGCGCCGCGTATTATTTCTTCTAATGTGGCATTCCAAATGGCCAATATCTTACGTGATGTCATCCAGCGCGGTACTGCGATTAAGGCGCGGGCGCTAGGTCGCTCAGATGTAGGTGGCAAGACAGGTACTACCAATGATGCCAAAGATGCGTGGTTTGCTGGTATCCACCCTAGAATGGTGACGACAGTTTGGGTCGGTTTTGACCAACCGATCGGTATGGGTAAAAAAGAATTTGGTGGCGTGGCGGCGCTACCCATTTGGATGGATTTCACCTCTAAAATGCTCAAAGGTCAACCTGTAGAATGGGTGTCAGTGAATAATCGCGCCAAATCTAAAAAACAAGAGCAGGAAACCATTGAGCTTACTGACAATGGTACTAGACGCATCGATAGCAAGGGCAATGAAATCAACAGTGATGACAGTAAACCCCCGCAAGCGGTTACCCAAAAACGCCCTGAGGAACAAGCATCGGTGCCGATGCCAACAACGGGTAACAATATCAACTACGCTCAGTTAAATAACAATAAACCAATGAACGAATGAGTCGTTAATAAACTTTAGTTAATAAAGCCTAATAAAAAAGCTCGATTAGTAATCGAGCTTTTTTTATGATCTTTGATAAGTATTAAGGGGATAAGCACCTAGTTGATAAATAATAATTTTGATTAAACGATTAAAACTCAATCATCCCTTCTCGCAAACTATCAATGGTATCCACCAAATCGCCACGCCATTGTCGAATCATATCGACTGAAATATTGGTACTTGATGGACTTGCCATAACATCAATCACTGGCAGTTTAGCATTTTTGTTGCTTTCATCGCTCTCATTTCCCAGGTTTGGTGGCACAGGTTTATAGATAATTTGCTGCCATGCTTTTTCGATATCGCCCAAATAATCATTAGCTAATAGTTGCTTTAACCGCATGACTTCAGGTGATACTTGGGTTTTAGCCTCCAAGGCATCACTAATTGATTGCAGACTCGGGTTTGGCATAGTTAAATTATAATAGCGCGCTACTTCTTGTAAAAATGCCAAATAGCCGCCGTACAAATGCATGAGCGCGCTTTCAATATGTGCTTCCTGTAATTGCCCTTTTGGCGTCTGTTCAGCTTGCTGACAATAAATTCGGCAAAAATACATTTTTTGATTGGTTCTATCTGCTTGATAACGTGCAACACGACCTGCCATATTTTTTCCTTAGAGATTTGATACGGATATTTTGATGAAAAAAAAGGCCAGTTGCAAGCACTGACCTTTTTATGACTGATTAATGATTATTTTGCATCTTGGCTATTAAACTCTTCAGCAAATTTGTCTTCAAATGACATTGACGCAGGCTCCATGTTTTCGGCAAACAAGGTGTCTAGTGCTTCTAGCTGCTGATTTTCAGTAGCTTCTGTGGCGGTGGTTTTACCGCTCTCTAGACGCTGGGCATGGTAAGCTAAACCAGTACCTGATGGTACCAAGCGACCGACAACCACGTTTTCTTTTAGACCACGTAAGTCATCAATCTTGCCAGTAACTGCTGCCGCCGTCAATACGCGCGTTGTCTCTTGGAATGACGCCGCAGAAATAAAGCTTTCAGTTGCCAATGACGCCTTGGTGATACCGAGCAATAAACGGTCAAACTTGACTGGGAATTTGTTTTCTTCGTCGAGTTTTTTGTTCATGGCGACGATATCAGCGTATTCAGCTTGGTCACCTTTGAAGTAGCTTGAGTCACCGCCATCGGTAACTTCAACTTTACGTAGCATCTGACGAATAATCACTTCAATATGCTTGTCGTTGATTTTTACCCCTTGTAAGCGGTAAACGTCTTGTACTTCATTGACGATGTAGTTGGCAAGCTCAGTTTCACCTTTTAAGCGTAAAATATCGTGTGGGTTTTGCGGACCATCGGCAATCACCTCGCCACGCTCAACACGTTCACCCTCAAACACGTTGATTTGACGCCATTTTGGAATCAACTCTTCATGCACTTCGCCATCATCATTGGTAATGATAAAGCGGTTTTTACCTTTGGTGTCTTTACCAAAGCTTACTGTACCACTCATTTCTGCCATAATCGCATGATCTTTTGGACGACGCGCTTCAAATAAGTCAGCAACACGTGGTAGACCACCGGTAATATCTTTGGTACCTGATGATTCTTGTGGTACACGACCTAAAATCGAACCTGTTGTTACCTCATCGCCTTCACGCACACGAATGATCGTTTGCTGTGGTAAGAAATACACCACTTCTTTACCCTCTTTGGTATCAAGGATAATCGCAGGACGTAAATCTTTACCCGAGCTTGGGCGGTCTTTGGTCGCCAAGATTTCGTATGAGCTCATGCCCGTTGCTTCATCGATTTTCATGGTGGCTGTTAAACCATCGGTGATTTCGCTAAAGCGTGCGGTACCTGATACCTCGGTAATGATTGGATGGGTATGCGGATCCCATTTACCAATGGTCTGACCTGGGGTAACCTCAGTGCCATCCGCCACTAAAATTGACGAACCATACGGTGCTTTATAGCGCTCACGCTCACGGCCTAATTCATCGGTAATACTAATTTCTGCAGAGCGAGAAACTACCACCAAATGACCATCGGCATGGCTAACAGATTTCAAGTTTTGGAAGCGAACAGTACCGCCTTTATTAACCTGAATGCTGTTTTCCACAGCTGCGGCACTCGCGGCACCACCCACGTGGAAGGTACGCATGGTAAGCTGGGTACCCGGCTCACCGATTGATTGCGCTGCCATGACACCCACAGACTCACCAATATTGACGCGGTGACCACGTGCTAAGTCGCGACCATAACATTGTGAACAGACACCATGTGGCACTTCACAAGTAATCACAGAACGTACCCAAACTTCGTCAATACCATGTTCATCAAGTACTTTTACCCAATGCTCATCCAGCAAGGTACCTGATGGGATGGCTAGTTCGCCTGTTTTATTTGACATCACATCTTTGGCGGTGACCCGGCCCAGCACGCGGTCAGCCAATTGTTCAATGATTTCACCACCCTCAATGTGTGGCTTCATCAAGATACCTTTATCGGTACCACAATCAGGCTGGGTGATAACCAAATCTTGCGCAACGTCAACCAAGCGACGGGTTAAGTAACCTGAGTTTGCTGTTTTGAGTGCGGTATCGGCTAGACCTTTACGGGCACCGTGCGTCGAGATAAAGTACTGTAAAACGCTTAAGCCTTCACGGAAGTTAGCTTTAATGGGGGTTTCAATAATCGAGCCGTCTGGTTTTGCCATCAGACCACGCATACCTGCCAACTGACGAATCTGTGCGGCACTACCACGCGCACCTGAATCCGACATGATATAAATCGAGTTAAACGATTTTTCTTTTTCCGCTTCACCTTGGCTATTGATAACGGTATCTTGTGATAGGTTATCCATCATCGCTTTGGCGATTTGGTCATTGGTACGTGACCAAATATCAATGACTTTGTTATAACGTTCACCCGCGGTCACGAAACCTTGTTCAAACTGGCTTTCAATCTCACGAACTTCCGCATCCGCCGCTTCGATGATTTTGTTTTTGGTAGGTGGAATGAGCATATCTTCCATACCAATGGATACACCTGACAACGTTGCTTGGGCAAAACCCAAATACATCAATTGGTCAGCAAACATGACGCTGTCTTTCACGCCCATTTTGCGGTAGCAAGAATTGATAAGGCGAGCGATGTTTTTCTTGGTCATCTCTTTGTTGACTTCGTCAAAGCTCATACCTTTTGGGGTGATATTCCAAATCAAACAGCGGCCGGCAACGGTGTCAACCATTTTAGTAACGCTATTGGCATTACCTTCATCGTCATACGTGATTTCTTCAATGCGTACTTTAATTTTGGCATTGACGCTTAAATCACCAGTACCTAGCGCACGATACACTTCTTTCACGTTGGAGAAAGTCATGTTTTCGCCTTTGGCATTGATGTGCGAACGGCTGATGTAATACAAACCCAATACAACGTCTTGTGATGGCGTGATGATTGGCTCACCATTGGCAGGTGACAAGATGTTGTTGGTTGACATCATCAAGGCACGGGCTTCAAGCTGGGCTTCTAGGGTTAACGGTACATGTACCGCCATTTGGTCACCATCAAAGTCGGCGTTGAACGCGCTACAAACTAGCGGATGTAGCTGAATCGCTTTACCTTCAATCAGTACAGGCTCAAATGCTTGTAAACCCAAACGATGGAGGGTCGGTGCACGGTTTAGTAGCACTGGGTGCTCACGAATCACGCTGGCAAGCATATCCCACACTGCCGGTTCTTCACGCTCAACCATTTTCTTAGCAGCTTTGATAGTGGTCGCAATGCCATTTTGCAAAAGCTTGGCATAAGTAAAGGGCTTGAACAGTTCAAGTGCCATTTTTTTAGGCAAGCCACATTGGTGTAGACGCAGGTATGGACCCACGGTAATGACCGAACGACCTGAATAGTCAACACGTTTACCGAGTAAGTTTTGACGGAAACGGCCTTGTTTACCTTTAATCATATCGGCTAAAGATTTTAATGGACGTTTGTTGCTACCTGTAATCGCACGACCGCGGCGACCGTTGTCAAGCAGCGCATCCACTGACTCTTGTAACATACGTTTTTCATTACGCACGATGATGTCAGGCGCATTGAGCTCTAACAAGCGTTTTAAACGGTTGTTACGGTTAATGACGCGGCGATATAAATCATTTAAGTCTGAAGTGGCAAAACGACCCCCTTCAAGCGGTACCAATGGACGCAAATCAGGTGGCAATACAGGCAATACCGTCATTACCATCCACTCAGGTTTGTTGTTTGAATCACGGAATGACTCAAGCAATTTTAGGCGTTTTGACATTTTTTTAAGTTTGGTTTCTGAACCCGTGTTAGGAATTTCTTCACGTAACTGGTCGATTTCCAAATCTACATCAATATCGCGCAGCAAGTCTTGCACCGCTTCAGCACCCATTTTCGCAGTGAATTCATCACCAAACTCTTCAAGTGCTTTGAAGTAATCTTCATCATCGAGCAACTGATATTTTTCAAGGCTAGTTAAACCTGGGTCAGTGACGACATAGCTTTCAAAATACAATACGCGCTCGATATCACGCAAAGTCATATCAAGTAATAGACCGATACGGCTTGGTAATGATTTTAAGAACCAAATATGCGCAACTGGGCTTGCCAGCTCAATGTGACCCATACGCTCGCGGCGTACTTTGGCGGCGGTCACTTCAACACCACATTTTTCACAGATCACGCCTTGGAATTTACGGCGTTTGTATTTACCACACAAGCATTCGTAGTCTTTAACAGGTCCAAAAATTTTGGCACAAAAAAGACCATCACGTTCTGGTTTGAAAGTACGATAGTTGATGGTTTCAGGCTTTTTAACTTCCCCATGCGACCAAGATTTGATGGTGTCAGGTGAGGCAAGAGAAATTTGAATGCTGTCGAACTCTTGGTTACCAGAGTCGGCAGGGCTTTTCATGATGTCTAATAAGTCTTTCAAACTGCTTCTCCATCGATTAAATTGAAGGTCGCTACAGATTGACTTTCAATTTAAGGTTAATTTTTATTCGTTTGTCATTAACAAGGTAAACTATTAAGTTTGAGTATGGCGACTTTTAAAGCCGCCATACTTACAATCATGACTTAGTTTTTACTTTTGCTATGATCTTTTAACTCAATATTGATACCCAATGACTTAATCTCTTTGGTCAATACGTTGAACGATTCTGGCATACCGGCTGACATGTTCTGTTCACCATCGACGATGTTTTTGTACATGCGGGTACGACCTTCCACGTCATCGGATTTCACCGTCAACATCTCTTGCAATGTATAAGCAGCACCGTAAGCTTCAAGCGCCCACACTTCCATCTCACCGAAGCGCTGACCACCAAACTGGGCTTTACCACCCAATGGCTGCTGGGTAACCAGTGAGTAAGAACCTGTTGAACGTGCGTGCATTTTGTCGTCAACCAAGTGGTTGAGTTTGAGCATATACATATAACCCACGGTTACAGGACGATCAAACTGTTGACCGGTACGACCATCAAACAATACTTGCTGACCTGAGGTTGGCATACCTGCTAATTCTAGCAAGCCTTTGATTTGCTGTTCTTTAGCGCCATCAAATACTGCCGTACCCATTGGTACGCCTGCACGTAGATTTTTTGACATCGCAATGATTTCCTCATCACTGAGGCTGCCTAAGTCCACTTGCTCGCCGCCAATTTGGTTATAAATTTTGTCTAAGAAATCACGCAACTCAGCAACTGCCGCTTGTTGTTTGATCATCTCGTCAATTTTGATACCCAAACCACGTGCTGCACCGCCTAAGTGCGTTTCTAAAATCTGACCGACGTTCATCCGCGATGGTACGCCTAGTGGGTTTAGTACCACATCCACTGGATTACCGTTTTCATCGTATGGCATGTCTTCAATCGGCATGATACGTGATACCACCCCTTTGTTACCATGACGACCCGCCATTTTGTCACCGGGTTGAATACGACGTTTTACTGCCAAGTACACTTTGACGATTTTTTGCACGCCATGCGTTAAGTCATCACCTGCCGTTAATTTGCGTTTTTTCTCAGTGAATTTTTCATCGATTTCTTTTTGTTTATCGGTTAAAAAGTCACCAATTTGTGATAAACGCTCTGCGGTATCTTCTTGGGTTGGCTGAATATCAAGCAATGTTTCAAGCGACATATCTTGCATTGAGTCTTCACTCAACACCGTACCTGATTTTAAGCCCGCGCCACCACTGACAGTTTGACCGTCAAGCAATGAAATAATGCGACCGCGTGCGGCGTTTTCAAAGATACGCAATTCTTCTTTTAAGTCTTTACGATAGCTATCAAGCTGGGCTTTTTCGATAGCTTGTGCACGGCTGTCTTTTTCTACACCATCACGGGTAAAGACTTGTACGTCAATCACCGTACCTTTGGTAGAAGAAGGCACGCGTAACGACGTATCTTTCACGTCCGCGGCTTTTTCACCGAAAATTGCACGAAGTAGTTTTTCTTCAGGGGTGAGCTGCGTTTCACCTTTTGGTGTCACTTTACCCACCAAGATATCGCCACCTTGTACTTCCGCACCAATATAGACGATACCTGCTTCATCTAGATTAGCTAGGGCTGCCTCACCCACGTTTGGAATATCGGCAGTGATTTCTTCCGTACCCAATTTGGTATCACGCGCCACACAGGTCAATTCTTGGATATGAATGGTGGTAAAACGATCTTCTTTAACCACACGCTCCGATAACAAAATCGAGTCTTCGAAGTTGTAGCCGTTCCAAGGCATAAACGCTACACGCATGTTTTGACCCAATGCCAACTCACCCAAATCGGTTGATGGACCATCTGCCAAGATATCCCCGCGCGCAATGACATCACCTTGATTGACAATAATGCGTTGGTTAATACAGGTGTTTTGGTTTGAACGGGTGTATTTGATTAAGTTATAGATATCAATGCCCGCTTCGCCCGCTTGCATTTCATCTTCATTCACTTTTACAACGACACGGCTCGCATCCACATCCATAATGACGCCGCCACGTTTGGCAGTGACACACACACCTGAGTCACGGGCAACGTGACGCTCCATACCCGTACCAACCAGTGGTTTATCCGACCGTAAAGTGGGTACCGCTTGGCGCTGCATGTTTGAACCCATCAAGGCACGGTTGGCATCGTCATGTTCCAAGAATGGAATCAAGCTGGCTGCCACAGATACAACCTGACGCGGTGATACGTCCATATGGGTCACTTTCTCTGGTGCCATACGCACAAACTCACCATAGTTACGCACAGAGACATAATCTTCTGTCAACTGACCGCTTTGGTCAATCGGCGAATCCGCTTGTGCAATCACAGTGCCTACTTCTTCAATCGCTGATAAATACTCGATTTCATCCGTTACTTTACCGTCGACTACTTTACGATACGGGGTTTCTAAGAAACCAAATTCATTGGTTTTAGCATAGACGGCTAGTGAGTTGATCAGACCGATGTTTGGACCCTCAGGGGTTTCAATCGGACACACACGACCATAATGGGTTTGGTGTACGTCACGCACTTCAAAGCCTGCACGTTCACGTGTTAAACCACCTGGACCTAATGCAGAAACACGACGCTTATGGGTAATTTCTGACAGTGGGTTGTTTTGATCCATGAACTGTGACAATTGTGATGAACCAAAGAACTCTTTAATAGCGGCTGCCACAGGTTTTGAGTTGATTAAATCTTGTGGCGACAAGTTATCTGTTTCAGCTGAGCTTAAACGCTCTTTAACAGCACGCTCGACACGGACTAAACCCACACGAAATTGATTTTCTGTCATCTCACCGACTGAACGGACACGGCGGTTACCTAAATGGTCAATATCGTCCACCACCCCACGACCATCACGAATTTCAATCAACATTTTTAATACGTCGATAATGTCTTCGTTGGTCAATACACTGCGTTCACGCTGCACATCAGGGTCATTGGTGGGCTCATAGACCCGGCCCAAACGACGGTTGAACTTCATGCGACCGACGTTTGATAAATCATAGCGATCCGGGTTAAAAAACATCGATTCAAACAATTTTTCAGCCGTATCAAGTGTTGGTGGCTCACCTGGACGCATCACTTTGTAGATTTCAATCAACGCTTCTTCACGGCTCATCGCGGTATCTGCACGCAGTGTATCGGCGATATATGAACCATGATCGATATCGTTAGTGAATAAAATATCAAATTCTTTAATACCGCTATTGCTGATTTTGACCAAAGTCTCGTGATCGAGCAATTGGTTAGCGCGTGCAATGACTTCACCATTCACCACGATATCTTGTGCCAAAATGCGTTCATACAAGTATTCATCAGGCACAGGTAATCTAGTCATACCGGCTTGTTCGATTTTACGAATCGCGCGCGCGTTGATACGTTTGCCTTGTTCGACAATCACCTCACCCTCAGGTGAAACGATGTCAAACTGCGCCATTTCACCGCGTAAACGCTCAGTGACAAGACCGATTTCAAATTGCTCATCACCTTTATAGACGTGGGTTTTTTCATAAAACGCATCTAAAATTTGCTGTGTATTCATCCCAATGGCATGCAAAATCACTGTTGCCAATAATTTACGGCGGCGGTCAATACGAGCAAACACCAAGTCTTTGGCATCAAATTCAAAGTCTAACCATGAACCACGGTAAGGAATAATACGCGCGTTATACAGCACTTTACCGCTTGAATGTGATTTGCCTTTGTCATGGTCAAAGAATACCCCTGGTGAACGGTGTAATTGCGATACGATGACACGCTCAGTACCATTAATCACAAAAGTACCGTTTTCAGTCATCAATGGGATTTCACCCATATACACGCTTTGTTCACGGATATCTTTAATTGCCGCTTTAGCATCTTTGTCTTTAACATCTTTGTCTTTGATGACCAAACGGATTTTGACACGTAATGGCGCTGCATAGGTTGAACCACGTAAAATACATTCGCGCACATCAAACTCTGGTGTACCTAGATAGTATTCAACAAATTGTAGCTCGGCATTGCCAGTATGACTTTCAATAGGGAAAATAGAATTAAAAGCGGCTTGTAAACCAATGTTTTCCCGACCTTTTGGCTTTTTATTTTCTTGCAAAAATTGCTCATACGAGTCAACTTGGATGGCCAATAAGTATGGCACGTCCATGACGGTGGGCAACTTTGCAAAACTTTTACGAATGCGTTTTTTTTCAGTATACGAGTATGCCATTAAAAGTCCTTAAACATTCAAAGCGTTAATGCCTACCCATCTATCAATACTTCAGTGCACTGATACTGCTGTGCACTGATAAAGCCACAAATCACCACATTTCCTGTTAGGAAATTAAGTTTTTTGCGCATTTATTAACGATGGAATCTATTTTTAAAAGATTTGATGACCCAATCCCTACAGTCTTAGGTCACCAACTTAAATCCAATTTCCTAACGGAAATCTTAAAACCTTGCTCAATCAGCGGATAAGTTAATCATCACAGGATGCATAACCCAATCAGCGATATAATATAAAATCGATACAAACAAAAACTGTAGAGACGACAAAAAGCCAAACACCTTTGGGGTATTTAGCTCAAGTTTTTTTACGCATTACCAGACTTTCTAACTTGCATGGAACAATTCTGTCCTTGGTGCGTGTGCCATCTTATATTCAATCAGACACGAAAGGTCAAGAGAATGATTATAATAAAAAAAAGCCATTATTGCAAGTGCAATAATGGCTTTTTGAAGGTTAGAGAACTTAGGTGCGAGAATTATTTCAATTCTACTGATGCGCCTGCTTCTTCTAATTTTTTCTTCAATTCTTCAGCTTCAGCTTTCGCTACGCCTTCTTTAACAGTTTGTGGTGCGCCTTCAACTAGGTCTTTAGCTTCTTTTAAGCCCAAGCCAGTGATTTCGCGAACTGCTTTAATAACAGCTACTTTCTTGTCGCCAGCGCCAGTTAATACGACGTTGAAGTCGTCTTTTTCTTCTGCTGCAGGTGCGTCACCGGCTGCTGCAGGTGCTGCTGCTAGTGCAGCGGCTGATACGCCAAATTTTTCTTCCATTGCAGAGATAAGATCTACAATTTCCATTACTGATTTTTCAGCGATTGCATCAAGAATTTCTTGGTTAGTTAATGCCATGATGTGTGTTCCTAAATAAGTGAATTTGGTTTAAAAAATGCTAAGCGTAGGTGAGTTTGCTTAAATAAATTAAGCTGCTTCGCCTTCACCTTGCATTTTGTCGCGTAATGCTGCCAAAGTACGAACAAATTTGCCTGCAGCGGCTTCTTTCATTGTACCCATTAAGCGCGCAATCGCTTCGTCGTAAGTTGGTAAGCTTGCTAAACGATCGATATCTTTAGCAGCGATAAACTCGCCTTCAAAAGCTGCACCTTTAATTTCAAACTTATCGTTTGTTTTAGCAAATTCTTTGAACAAACGTGCCGCAGCACCTGGATGTTCAGTTGAGAATGCGATAAGTGTTGGACCTACAAATACGTCATTTAACACAGTGTAGTTAGTGTCTTCTAACGCACGACGTAATAAAGTATTACGTACGATACGCATATCAACACCCGCTGCACGAGCTTCTTTACGTAGCTGGGTCATTTTACCTACTGTCACGCCACGAGCATCGGCAACAACAGCAGAAAGGGCACCTTTGGCAGATTCACTTACTTCAGCAACAATCGCTTGTTTGTCTTGAAGATTTAATGCCATGGGTTGTCTCCATATTATCAGTTTCCTAGTTATGATTAACTTAGGGCACCAATAAACCTAGTTAATATAATAAGTTAAATTACAACTTATTATCACTCCGATACGGTGGCAGTCAATGATAAATTAAACTGCCATCCCGTCTGCGTAGGCTGTGAAAAACTTTCACAATTAAACTATTTACGATTAAACCAATAGAATTATGATTAAACCAATAGAACCTACGGTCTTAGACAGCACAACCCGTTTGTGCTGAACTAAATTTATAATATGTTAAAAATTCACCATTAAGCTTTAAAGCTTAGGCATTACGATAAGGAACTGCATCTAAGTTGATGCCAGGACCCATCGTGCTTGATAGGGTGATTTTTTTGATATAAATACCTTTTGAGGTCGCAGGTTTTGCTTTTTTCAAATCAGCGATTAATGCAGACGCATTTTGCTCGATTTGTTCAGCGCTAAAGCCTACTTGACCAATTGTAGTATGGATAATACCCGCTTTATCAACACGGTAAGTTGCCTGACCCGCTTTGGTGTTTTTAACCGCTTCAGCAACGTTAGGGGTCACTGTACCTACTTTAGGGTTTGGCATTAAACCACGTGGACCTAAAATTGTACCTAATTGACCAACAACGCGCATTGCATCAGGCGACGCAATCACAACATCAAAGTCCATGTTACCTGCTTTGATGCTTTCTGCTAGGTCTTCAAAACCTACGATATCAGCACCCGCTTCTTTTGCTGCCTCAGCTGCTGCACCTTGTGCAAACACGGCAACACGTTTGGTTTTACCGGTACCTGCAGGTAGGTTAGTAGCACCACGAACCACTTGGTCAGATTTACGTGGGTCAACGCCTAGATTGATAGCAATATCGATTGACTCTTTGAATTTTGCAGGTGGTAATTTATTTAGGATTTCCACCGCTTCAGCCAATGTGTATTGTTTGTTCGCATCATAGCTTTCAGCAATTGCTTTTTGACGTTTAGTTAATTTAGCCATTTACACGCCCTCCACGTCAATACCCATTGAGCGAGCAGTACCCGCCAATGTGCGAACCGCAGCTTCTAAGTCAGCAGCAGTTAAGTCAGCATTTTTAGTGTTAGCAATTTCTTCTAACTGTGCACGGTCAACTTTACCTACTTTAGTTTTGTTCGGTACGCCTGAACCTTTAGCAGCACCTGCAGCTTTGCGAATTAAGAACGCCGCTGGTGGTGACTTCATGATGAAGGTGAACGATTTGTCGTTGTAAACCGTGATTTCAACGGGAACAGGTAGACCTGGTTCCATGCTAGAAGTAGCTGCGTTGAACTCTTTACAGAATGCCATGATGTTCACACCTTTTTGACCCAATGCTGGACCGATAGGTGGTGATGGATTAGCTTTACCAGCTGGCACTTGTAGTTTGATGTAACCATCAATCTTTTTAGCCATGATAGACTCCTGTTATGGGTAATAGCGCTAGACTCCCACTCATCGAATGGCTATCTGGCTCCCCGGGTGATATTGTCAATCTTGCAGACAACAGAAAAAATAAAGTGCCATATTATAAGCGAATTTTTACTTAGGTAAAGCAAAAATTGCTAAATTTGGCACTTAGTTACAATTTTATTAGTAGATTCAAATTAAAAATTAGTTAATTTTTTCTACTTGCTTAAATTCTAACTCAACCGGTGTTGGACGGTTAAAGACATTGACGGTCAACTGTAAGCGTGATTTTTCGTAATCCACTTTTTCGACCAAGCCTCTAAACTCAGTAAACGGACCATCGATGACCAACACTTCCTCACCTGGCTCAAACAAGGTTTTTGGACGCGGTTTATTTTCATTGGTGTTTAAACGATTTAAAATGGTATCGGCTTCTTTTGGGGTAATCGGCGCAGGATTTTCTGGCGTACCGCCAATAAAACCCATCACACGTGGACAGTCTTTAACTAAGTGCCATGTATTGTCGTTCATATCCATTTCAATCAATACGTAACCTGGGAAGAATTTACGCTCAGATTTGCGTTTTTTGCCATCCCGCATTTCGATAACTTCTTCGGTTGGGACAAGTACTTGACCAAACGATTCTTTATATTCGCTGCGATTGATACGTTCAATCAATGAACGCTGCACTTGTTTTTCAAAGCCTGAAAATGCTTGTACGATATACCAACGCATGGATAATCTTCCTCTAATTCATTGCTAAACACATCGCCTACTATACCAAAGATGAGCAATGCAGGTAAAATATTGATATTGCTAGATAGATAAAAACCCACAGATGTGGGTCAAATAAAAGGGTTTGGCTAAATTTTTGCTATTGACCAATGACGTATTGAATCAACTGGCTAAATACGGTATCTAATAACCACACAATAAAGGCTAATATCCCAGCCACTACTGCAACTTGCCAAGTGTATTCAAGGGTTTCTTGTTTGGTCGGCCAAGTCACACGGCGTAATTCAACGCGAGAATCTTGCAACAGTGTTTTAAAAGCACTGCCTTGGTTGGTCAATGCCAGTGCCAATAATGCAGCAATGATTAGTCCAGCAATAACAGCCACGCGCGTCCATAAACTGCTAGCGGGTTGCCAATATGCGGGTAAATATTGATTTACTAAAGTTGCGCTGATTAATGCGACAAAAGCAAAAATCCACAGGGCAAAATCTTTAGGGGAGTGTCGTTTGGCAATCTCAATAGCAGCAGGTTGGTGGACAACCACTTTTTCACCAGACATCCTTTTGCCATTGAGCTCTGCTAGTTTGTTCTCTAGCATTTGTTTCATAAGGCTGCCCTGTCTATCATTAAAACGTATTTTATTATTAGAATACAGCGTACACGCTAACCTAACTAAAATGTGGCAGGCGATGAGGGACTCGAACCCCCAACATTCGGTTTTGGAGACCGACGCTCTACCAATTGAACTAATCGCCTATGTTGAGTTTGAGTATTATAGCGAGTTTTTTTTTGAATGCAACACTTTCTATAGTTTTTTGCGATTTTAATCTTACCCTATCACTGCTAAGATTTTACGGCGTAAAAGCGCAGCATCCGGCATGGCTTCCCCATCGATTCGTAATATCGAAATGCCTGCACTCAACAGCGCTTTGTCTTTTTTTTCGTCTTGCTGCTGACGGCGGCGAGTGTTGTGCGTCCAGTCGTCTAATTCAATTGCCAATAGTACGGTTTGCTTGTCTTGATCGACCAGCACATAGTCAACACTCATACGACAAATACGATTAAACCAAAAGCCTTGCTCAGTATCGTCATCGTCATTTGGCATAATAATACGCGATAGCTGTACTTGCCCAAAAATAATCAGCTCAGGTACCGCCTGCTGCAAGCGATTAAAAAATATTACTTCAGTCGGCGTCATGATTGGCATCGGCTCAAACGGCCATACTGCTAATTCATCTCCCCGAACGGGCTTAATAACCTCTTCATGGCTACTGCCACTACTGCGAAATGCAAACACTAACAGGATAAACAACACAAACGCTAACACTAAAAAAATTGTCACAATAACCACACACTTTTATCAACAGGATAACTACCTCAAGGCAACATTATTCCTCTATTGGGTGATTTTCACAAGCGCGTAAATAAATAATACGACACAAAATGTCGCATTATTTGGATAGTTTTGCATTGTTTGAATAATTTGGCTTTAAAACGTCAAATAGACTTACCAGTAAAGCACCCAGCCGCTATTGACATCCACACGGCTATCGTTATTAAGCTTGTCTTTGAGCGCCAAGGCAGCAACTTTGCCTTTTTCTGGACCTACGACGATACGTACCCCTTTACTCGTTTGGGTGGTTTTGACTTTATAGCCTGCCGCTTGTAATTTTTGGGTGATTTCATTGGCTTTTTTCTCGTCGGTTGCCAATGCAACTTGTACCCCAAACGTACCTTTAACATCCGTTTGTTTCACCGTCTGACGCGCCTGCCTTAAATTATCTTGTGCCGCTTGGAATGCTTGTTTTTTCTGGGCTTGTTGCTGAGCTTCTAATTTTTTCTGGGCGATTTCTTGTTGACGTTTTTGCTCTTTTAACTGCTCTCTTAACTGGGCTTCTTGCTTTTTACGAGCGATTTCTTGCTGTTTTTGCTGCTCTTTTTGCGCGGCTTCTTGTTTTTTACGGGCGACTTCTTGCTGCTGCTGCAGTAGCGCCTGTTGCTTTTTTTGTTCAGCTTCTTGCTTTTTGCGAGCAATCTCATTTTGACGTTGTTGCTCTCGCGCTTGAGTTTGTTGGGTAATACGGTTAACTTGTGCCGCAGTCGGGATGGTGATAGTTTGCCCGACACGTAAGCTGCTGGTGGTGTTGAGATTATTGACGCTTGCCAATACCTCGACTGGCACATTGTAGCGACGTGATAACCCTATCAACCCCTCGCCTGCCTTGACTTGATAGGCACCAGTATTGCTAGGGGTTGTTTTTGCCGCGGGCTGCGGCTGTGCGACGACGGGTGCTGCCACTGTGGGCGTTGGCGTAGCTGCTTGTACTTTAGTTTGCGCAGCGCTTTGGCTCTGTGCAGTATTTTGTGCGCTATTGGGTACTGCAGCTTGCGTTTGTGGTGGCGCGGCGACCGTGTCAACGGGTCGGGGCTTTACCACAGGTTGGGTAATCGCGGTCACTGAGCTGGCAACCACCGAATTGGTATTGGCGGCATTTTTGTTGGCATACAGTTGATTTTCAGCACGGCTACGCGCTAAAGCTTTGGCTTCAATCCGCTGTTGCTCGGTCATGTATTGCTGGGCTTGTTGTTCTTGCGCAGCGACTCGTTGCTCCCGTTCTTTTTGTTTTTGTGCCAGCAAATTTTTTTCGGTTGCGACATCCGCAGTGAGTGGCTCGTTGCTGATTGCCGATTGTTTATCTGTCGTGGGTTTAGCGATAACTTGTTGGCTATTGGCTGCAGGTTTGGCAGGCGCGTTTAAGACTTGGTGCATAGTGGCATATAACAACACGCTACCGCCTAACAATACCGTTGTACCCAATAATGCTTGCTTAGAAAATTTCATGCCAATTACCCTAGTTTATGTGTCTTGATAAATGATTTTTTCAACCTATAAAAATCAATGAATTTTGACTAATCATAGCAAAATTCGCGTGAGCAGTTTTTACCATTGTTGAGATATTAACTGAAAATTTTGAAAAGTAAAATCATTTGACGCACAAATTCGTTATTCACTCAGTGATTGGCTGGTCAGTACACCGCTGATGGTATAAAAAGAACCACACACCAAAATTAGGTCATTATCTTGGCTTCGGTCAATCACCGATTGGGTCGCTAAACTCAAATCCTCAAAAACACATACAGAATTAAAATAGCGCGGTAACAGCTCAGTTAAGCGCTCTTGGCTACTCGCTCTAGGGTGAGATATAACGCCGCTGTGAACACTATCAATCGGCATAACCGTCTGGGAAAATTGCTGTAGACGGGCGAGTACAGGCTCGATGTCTTTATCAGCGAGCATGGATATCACCAAATGCAATTTGGCGGTTGGATGCTGGCGTTGGTAAGCATGTACATACGGCGTGAACTGCTTGAGCAAAAACTGCATCCCATGGTCATTGTGGGCAACATCAAATACCCATTGGCGAGCTGACATGCGTCTGCTGTCAAAACGCCCTGCCAATTTTACCTTCGGTAACGCAGCTTGAATGTGGTCTTGGGTTATGGTCAATGGGCTGGCTAGGAGGGCGGTGATAGCCGTTGCGGTATTGTGCAAAGACAAATTGGGGATAGGCAACGATAAAGTCACCGCGCTATTGCTATATTGCCATGTCGCTCCACCCTTAGTATGGCGGTAGCCGTAATCTTTGCCATACTGTAGCAAATGGGCATGGTGCTGTGCAATCAAGGGCGCGATGGTCGAGGGCATATCGGCTTCGCCATACACCAATGTCAGGTTATCACGCAAAATACCGGCTTTTTCTACGGCTATTTTTTCACGGGTGTCGCCGAGCCATTCGACATGGTCGATACCCACATTGGTAATGACCGCAAGGTTTGGATCGATGACATTGACGACATCGAGGCGACCGCCTAACCCCACTTCCAATACCCAGACATCACAGTGGTTTTGGGCAAAAATCAAAAAAGCGGCAAGCGTCGTCATTTCAAAAAATGACAGCGTCAAGCCACAATCAAACCTCGCCTGCTCGATTTTGGTAAACGCATCAATCAAAGTTTGGTCATCGACCATTTTTCCATTGATTCTGACACGCTCGTTAAACACCAGTAAATGCGGCGATTGATACAAAGCGGTTTTATAGCCTGCTTGTTGACAAATCTCGGCAATAGTGGCGGTGGTTGAACCTTTGCCATTGGTGCCTGCCACGGTAAACACAAAGGCATCGGTTTGCTTTATACCCAATGCTTGAAATACGGGTATCACCCGCTCAAGCCCCATATCAATCGCAGACACATGGATGCCTTGCATGTAGTTTAGCCACTCGGTTAACGAGCTTGAAACGCTAGGCGGCAATGGGGATGATGAGAGTGCGGGTGGTAAGCTTGACTGTTGCATGGATAAAACCGTGATAATAATGAATTAGTGAGCCTGACGAAAATAGGTCATTTTTTTGAGTAAACGATGAATCGTTTCTTTCATTTGTAGACGATGAACGACTTGATCGACCACACCATGCTCTACCAAAAACTCAGCGCGCTGGAAGGGCTCGCCCAGTACCTCGCGAACGGTTTGTTCAATCACCCGTTTGCCCGCAAAACCAATCATGGCTTTGGGCTCCGCCAAATGGATATCGCCTAACATCGCAAGTGACGCCGTTACACCGCCATACACAGGATTGGTCAGCACCACAATATAAGGAATATTGGCGTGTTTGAGTTTCTCAATCGCTGCGGCAGTACGCGCCATCTGCATGAGGGATAACAAGCCCTCTTGCATACGGGCGCCACCCGATGCGGCAAAACACACCAGCGGGATTTGTTCTTTGAGCGCCGTCTCGGCAGCGAGCACGAATCGATCGCCTACCACAGAGCCCATTGAGCCACCCATAAAAGCAAAATCAAACGCACAGGCAACTACGGGTAGCCGCTGGAGTTTGCCTTTCATGACGATAAGTGCTTCGGTTTCGCCCGTCTTGGCTTGCGCTTCGCTCATCCGTGTTGGGTAAGGTTTGCTATCGACAAAGTCTAAGGGATTGCCTGCTTGGTACTGCTGACCCAGCTCGTCATCCACTTGGTCAAAAAACCAGTTCAGACGCGTGCGGGCGGTCATGCTAAGATGTTCGTCACACGATGGGCATACGTAATTATTAAAAATCAGCACGGTATTGGTGATGATTGAATTACAGTTGGGACATTGAGTCGATGGTTCGGTCTCAACCGCCGTCAGTATTTGCTTGGCACGCGGCTTGATGGTGGGTAATGGGCGTTTTAACCAAGTTTCTTCCAATGTCTGTCCCATCGGTTGAGGCTTCATATCAGTGCTCATAATAAGTCCCTATTAACAGTGCAATTTAAGAGTGCTATTGAATAGTAGTTGTTTGAGTGTACAAGTACAAACTCATTTTATAATGCGTATGCTAACTGATTTTAGCAATAAATGAAATGATTAACCTCAAATACCTCAAACCATTCTATCACTCAAGACTGTCAATCGCTTCTCTTAGCTCATCCATTTTATCCAAGATGGCTTTTTTGGCATGGGCGATTTTTTGTTCATCGTTGCCCACATCCGCAAAGTTTTTCACCAGCTCACTACCGACAATCACGCCATCCGCATATTGTCCGACTGCTTTTGCCGATGCACCATCACGAATACCAAAACCAACACACACAGGTAAAGCAGTTTGTGCTTTAATCGCTTGCACGTGCTCGCCCACATCTTGGGCATCCAATGCTTTTGAGCCTGTTACACCTTTGACCGATACATAATAGATAAAACCACCGCCATGTTTTAGCACTTGCTCACGGCGTTCTGGCAAGGTAGTTGGCGCAAGTAAAAAGATTTCGTTCATTGCGGAATTGGCGAGTTTTTGGGTAAAATCGCCCGCTTCTTGTGGCGGTAAATCAACCATCAAAACACCGTCAACCCCTGCATCTTGACAAAGGCTGATAAACTTGTCATAACCGATGATTTCAATTGGATTTAGATAGCCCATGACTAGCACTGGCGTGGTGGTGTTGGTTTTACGAAACGCTTTTACCATCTCAATCGCTTGGCGGGTACTGGTGCCACCTGCCAATGCGCGCTCGCCTGCTAGGGCGATAGTCTCACCGTCTGCCATGGGGTCAGAAAATGGCAAGCCAACTTCGATGATGTCTGCGCCGTGGTCAACGAGTTCATGCAGTAAGCTGACGGTAACACTTGGGTTTGGGTCGCCTGCCATCACATAAGGAATTAAAGCTTTTTTGTTTTGCTCTCGTAACGTGTTAAATGTGGTTTCAATTCGGGTTGTCATAAATATACTCTCAACAAATTTTATTTAGTGATGGCTAATTATTTTTGTACCAAGATATAGTTTGCATGCGGTCATCACACTGGCATATACCGCCACGCACGCTAACACCGTGCCTGATAACTTATTGATAACATTTGCCAATGTATTACTTTTGATTTTGGAAAACATTACGGCATATATACTTAAAATCCCATAATCCAGCAGCACCCAAATCCCAACCAGTAACGCTATACTTAAGACTTTATCATTGCTAATCGCAAAAAATAGCGGAAAAAATGCGATAAAAAACAAAATATCTTTGGGGTTTGAAATGCCAACAATAAACCCATCTTTAAAATGGTGTTTACTCTCCTGCCTTGGCAAGGCAGCCACTTGTACTAAATTAACGCGGTCTTTTAAAATATTGATAGCAAAATACAGCACATACAAAGAACCAAACAACGTCAGCCACAGTAGCGCTTGTTCGCTGATGGCAAATATGCCTTGAATCACCGCAAACGATGCACCAATCAAAATGAGTGATGCGCTATTGGTACCAGCAATGGTGGCAATACCTGCTTTGATACCATGTTTGACGCTGGTATTAGCGACCATCACCGTGACAGGTCCAGGCGTTCCTAAAAATAAAATGATGGCTGAAACATAGGCAATAACTATCGTAAAATTAATCTGCATCAATCAAATCTCAATCCCATCACGTTTCATGACCGTATGCAAATCCTTATCCCCACGACCCGACAGATTGACAATAATCGACTGATCTTTTGACATGGTTTTGGCAAGTTTCAACGCATACGCAATGGCGTGCGAGCTTTCTAGTGCAGGAATAATGCCTTCTTTTTGGGTACATTCACGAAATCCCACCATCGCTTCTTCATCGGTACAAGGTACGTACTGCACACGGTCGATATCCTTTAAGAAACTATGCTCAGGACCCACGCCCGGGTAATCCAGCCCTGCTGAAATCGAATGAGTGCCCAAAATCTGCCCATCATCATCCGCCATCAAATACGTGCGGTTGCCGTGTAATACGCCCACTCGACCGACGGTAAGTGGTGCAGCATGGTTGCCTGTCTCGACCCCATCACCGCCGGCTTCGATACCATACATTTTGACGTCTTTATCATTCAAAAAGTCATAAAACAGTCCGATGGCATTACTACCGCCACCGACACAGGCGACCAACGCATCGGGCAGTTTGCCTGTTTTTTGGTAGTGTTGTAGTTTGGCTTCTTTGCCGATAATGGCTTGAAAATCACGTACCAGCATGGGGTATGGGTGCGGGCCTGCGACAGTGCCAATGACATAATAAGTGCTATCGACATTGGTGACCCAGTCGCGCATGGCTTCGTTCATGGCGTCTTTGAGCGTGCGAGTGCCCGAGGTGACAGGTACCACTGTTGCCCCAAGCAAACGCATGCGATACACGTTCATGGCTTGGCGTTCGACATCATCTGCGCCCATATACACCACACACTCTAAGCCCAGACGCGCCGCGATGGTGGCAGTTGCTACGCCATGTTGCCCTGCGCCTGTCTCGGCAATGATGCGTTTTTTGCCGACCATTTTGGCAAGCAACGCTTGACCGATGGTGTTGTTGACTTTGTGAGCGCCTGTATGGTTCAAGTCTTCACGTTTAAGATAAATCTGCGCGCCACCGATATCATCACTTAGGCGCTTGGCATGATAAAGTGGCGTTGGTCTGCCGACATAATTGACCAAGTCGTCTTGAAAAGCTTTCCAAAATTCGGGGTCAGCTTTGGCAGTGTTATAAATATGCTCAAGTTGTTCCAGTGCCGCCATCAGGGTCTCAGAGACAAAGCGTCCCCCATGAATGCCAAAATGTCCGCTGGCATCTGGGTATTGATTGAAGTCTTTTACTTCAGTGGGGTTTTGAATGTTCATTATTTTCTCTCTAATTTTATAAATCTTTAACGACTTTTAAACCTGCAAAGGTCTGTGCGGTGGGCATGACTTCGATACGGTTGATATTGACGTGTTTGGGCTGTTCAATCAGCCATGCCACCATATTGGCGATATCTTGTGGGGTGACATATTGCACGCTGTCATAAACTTGGGCGGCTTTGGCATCATCGCCATGAAAACGAATATTGCTAAACTCCGTGCCACCACATAGTCCTGGCTCGATATTACTGACACGGATATTTTTACCGACCAAATCGGCACGTAAGTTTAGGCTAAACTGGGTCACAAAAGCTTTGGTCGCGCCATACACATTACCACCAAAATACGGATAATTGCCTGCGGTTGAGCTAAAATTAATAATGTAGCCGTCGTTGTTGGCTACCATGAGAGGTAAAATTTCATGGGTTAAATGAATCAAGCCTAGAATATTGGTATTGACCATTTGTTGCCAATCGGCAAAGTCTGTTTTATCCGCGGGTTCAAGTCCGAGTGCCAATCCTGCGTTATTGACTAGTACATCTAGGTTATTGAGTACATCGCTTGGCAAAGTTTGTAGCGCGGTTTTGGTGGCGGACAAGTCCGATATGTCAAAGTTTAGCGGGATAAAGTTGTCGCCCAGTTGCCTCTGTAGTTCGTCCAGTTTTTCTTGACGTCTGCCAGTGCCGATGATGGTATGACCTTTTGAGATGAGTAATTCGGCAATCGCTCTGCCAAACCCTGCGGTTACGCCTGTGACCAAGATATTCATTGTATCCCCTATCATTCTTCATGTTCTATTATACTAGTACGTTAGTATATACCAATTTATTTGAAAAGCAATCTTTATCCTTACAGGATTTATTTGCGAGTTTGTTCAATAAATTTTTGCATTTTCTCCAAACTTTTAATCCCTTTTGCTGACTCAATCCCGCCACTGACATCCACGCCATACACGCCTGTTTGTGTAATTGCGTCACCCACATTGTCTGCGGTCAATCCCCCCGCCAAAATAATCGGTAACGGCGAGTGGTTGGGGATTTTTTCCCAATCAAAACTATCACCTGTACCGCCAAATTTATCGGGATGATAGGCATCAAGCAGCACGCTACACGCGCCGAAGTCTTTAAGCGCTTGGATTTGGGTGACAATCGTCTCCGTGGTGTCATCATGGCTGATGCGTAATGCCTTTATCCAGCGTTTATTGATTCTATCCGCCATCAGCTTGCATTCTCGCGGCGACTCATCCCCGTGAAACTGCACGATATCAAACGGCACGTGATGCGATAGATAAACCAATTCTTGCTCGGGCATATTGACCACCAATGCCACCACCGTGGTCAATGCAGGCACCGCTTTGGCAAGCTCACAGGCTTGCTCGGCGGTTACCGCTCGCGGACTTGGCTCATAAAATACAAAACCCACCCCATCGACGCCAAGATTGACCGCATTTGTAATATCTTCAAGTTGGGTAAAGCCGCAAAATTTGACCGCTGTATTTTTCATTGCGTTGTGTTTGTCTTGAGAATGATAAAAGCTAGTATAACGAAAAAAGACACCCAAACGGATGCCTTTTCTCAGTCTTTTATTAGGCTATAACGAATGTCACATTCGCTTAAATTAAAGCCGCCTAGATTAAGCCTCTTTTTTTTCTGATTTTTCTGACTTTTCCGCTTTGTCTGCATGGTCAGCTTTCTTGGCGTCTGCAAGTTCTTCTATTTTTTCCTGAGCAGTCTCTTTAAGCGTGGCTGCTTTTTCTTGAACTGTTTCTTTTAAGGTTTCAGCTGTTTGCATGACACTGTCAATCACGATGCTTTTGTCATCAGCGCTATCTTTAGCATGGTCTTTGGATTGCGCTTTAGCGTGTTTTTTGCTATCTGCTGCTGATTTGGCGGTGTTGATACCCAGCATGCTATAACAAGGACAATGACCTGTCGCCCCTGAAATCAAAGGCGCTAGGGCTAATAATTTCATTTTTTTTGATTTTGATGATTTTAAGATTGCAAGACCCGCAATCACGCGCGCAATACGCTCTTTGTTGCCCACATTGGTTTTCATTTATTATTCTTCCTTATTTTATGATAATTGATTTAAGGGAATTTTAAGGTAGCGAACGCCATTGTCTTCTGGTTTTGGCAATTCACCTGCATTGATGTTAACTTGTACTGATGGCAAAATCAAACGTGGCATTGCAAGTGTTTTGTCACGTTGGTTACGCATTCGTACAAATTCTGCTTTAGGCGTGCCTTGTTTGACATGAATGTTGCGTAATTTTTGCTCACCGACATAAACCGTTGCGATATGCTCACGCCTACCCTTGGGTGGATAATCATGGCAAAGATACAGCAGGGTATCATCGGGCAAGGCTAATAAACGCTGAATCGAGTCATATAAATCCTCGGCACTACCATGAGGAAAGTCACAGCGTGCAGAGCCGACATCAGGGGCAAAAATAGTATCCCCGACAAATACCGCAATTTTTTCTTTGCCTGCGGTTTTATCCGTCACTTTATATGCCATATCAGCTGGGGTATGACCCGGTACATGCATGGCTGTGATGCTCAAATCACCCAGTTTTAGCTCGCTGCCTTCCTCAGTCAAAATATCAAATTGACTGGCATCGGTGGCTAGGTCGTCAAAGTTAAAAATGGTTTTAAAGGTTTTTTGCACCTTATCGATATATTTACCCATCACTATTTTACCGCCTAATTGCGCCTTGATATAAGGCGCGGACGATAAATGATCGGCATGCGCGTGGGTTTCGATGATATAGTCCAAGGTCAACCCTTGTGATTTGACAAACCCAATAACGTTATCGGCATTGTCATAGCTAATTTTGCCGGCTGCGGCGTCAAAATCCAATACTGGGTCGATGATGGCACAGTGTTTGCTAGCTGTATCGACTAGAACGTGGGTAAAAGTTTCAGTGTCGTTGTCTAAAAAAGAATGAATGTTCATAAGTTTTCCTGTTATCTAAAAACGCTTTTGGCATATCTTTATGGCAATTTCAACTGAAAAAACACTTTATACTTTTGTATAATAGCCGCATTGAAAGGCGTTGCTCAATTCATTATATTATTTTATAATATGTTATTCAATATATTGTATTAGCGCAAACGTTTATTTATTTTAAAATTATGTGATAAGTTTGATGGTAGCAGCACTTAGTATCAGGCATTGCGTATTAGCCATCAAAATACCTTGGGGGAAAGTCATGCCTGAAATTGCCGAACCGCAGTCCGATGCGCCTGTGTCGATGGATGCAACCATGCTCGATCAAATGCACGCTGCTGCAGGAAAAGCCAGCCAGTTGTTAAAGTCGTTATCTCATCCTGACCGCTTGATGCTGCTGTGTCAATTGACGCAAGGTGAGCATTGTGTGAGCCAGCTTGAAGAGAAAGTGGGACTGGGTCAACCAAGTCTGTCGCAGCAATTGGGGATTTTGCGTAAAGATGGTTTGGTCAACACCCGCCGCGAAGGCAAACAAATCTATTATTCAGTCGCCAGTGACAATGCCTTAGCAATCCTCAATGTACTGTATGATCGCTTTTGTCACACAAAATAATTAAATCTAAAGCTAACCAGTCTGCCAATTTATCGGACGCTAATTTATCAGAGTAACCACTTTATCGGAATAACCACCTTGCCATTACATGCAGCCAACTTGCGACGATTACCCCACTGGGTAACGCACTATAACAAGGCAAATCTCAGTCAAGATTTGTTGGCGGGTGTTATCGTGGGTATTTTGGTAATTCCGCAAAGTTTGGGTTATGCCATGCTGTCAGGGTTGCCCCCTGTATATGGCTTATACTCAGCGATTGTGCCGGTACTGGTGTATGCGTGGATTGGCGCAAGCTCGGTCAATGCCGTCGGTCCTGTGGCGATTACGGCGATTATGACCGCACAAGCGCTGCAGCCCTATAACGAGTTGCCGCCCATGCATTACGCTATTATGGCGTCGTTTTTGGCGCTGATAACAGGGGCACTATTGTGGCTAGCAAGCGTGTTTCGGCTCGGCTGGATTACCCAGTTTATTAGCCGTGGCGTGACGGCAGGGTTTATTAGTGGCGCGGCAATTTTGATTTTGGTCGGGCAAATCAAATATGTGACGGGTATCGCGATCAGTGGCAATTCACTGCTAGAGAATGTTGAAACTTTTCTGTTTCATCGCCGTGAGTTGCACGTGCCCACCTTGATGGTTGGCATTGCGGCATTCACCGTACTAATTATCAACCGCTATTATCTTAAAACTTGGCTCAAGCCTTTATTATCTGCCAAAGTCATTGAGGTCATCACGCGTATGTTACCCCTTGGGGTACTGGCAATCGGCATTATCGCCAGTCAAGTTGGCAACTTTGCCGCTATCGGTATTCGCACGGTGGCGGATGTACCCAGTGGTTTGCCGCATTTTGTGCTGCCGTTTTATCAGATTTCGCCCGTTGAACTCATCAATTTATTACCTGCAGCAGGATTGATGGCGCTGATTGCGTTTGTCTCTAGCAACTCGGTTGCCAGCTCATTTGCCCGACAACGCCATGAAGCTTACGATGCCAATTTGGAACTCAAAGGGTTGGGTTTTGCCAATATCGCAGGGGCGTTTTTTCAGTCGTTTACCATTGTCGGTGGCTTCTCACGCACCGCGGTAAATGTCGATGCAGGCGCGCAAAGTCCCCTTGCCAGTATGTTATCGGTACTGGTGATGGCATTGGTGCTGCTGTTTTTTAGCCAGACTTTAGAGCCACTCCCCTATGCCATATTGGGCGCTATTATCATGTCAGTGATTATCAGTATGATTGATGTGCAAACACTCAAGCAAGCGCTGCGCTATGACAAACTCGATGCGCTGGCATTTGGCGTGGCACTCACCGGTGTGTTATTGTTTGGGCTAAATGTTGGCTTGGTGCTGGGGCTGTTTGCCTCCTTTGCAGGCTTGATTTGGCAAACCAGCCACCCGCATATCGCGATTGTGGGTCAAATTGGTGATACCGGGCATTTTCGTAATGTTGCACGCCATCCAGTGACCCAGTTTGATGATTTGTTGATCATTCGCATTGATGAAAGCCTGTTTTATGGTAATGCCCAGTCCGTACTACAGTTTATTGAGCAAGCGATTGCCAGTCATTCACAGACAAAAAATCTGGTGCTGATGCTGTCAGCAGTCAATCACATCGATTTGACCGCACAAGATATGCTCATCAATTTAAACCAAAATTTGGCGGCTCAAGCTATCACCCTACATTTTTCGGAAGTCAAAGGACCTGTCATGGATGTAATTGAAAAAACCGATGTGATTCAAAAATTAACAGGCCAGGTATTTTTAAGTACGCAACAAGCGGTTAAACAATTAACCCCATAAATATACTTGTCGCAGTCAGTAAAAACATGAATAATCAACGCTAACTTTATAAGGAAACACAACATGCCAAACAATACTGTTTTTTATGGTCAAATCGAGCCACAGCAAGTTGACAAAATCGCGGCGCAGGGCTTTAAAACCATCATCAACAACCGCCCCGATGGTGAAGAACCCAACCAACCGCTACAAACAGATATCGCTACCGAAGCACAGCAAGCAGGGCTCGCCTATCATTATCTACCGGTCGTTGGTGGTCAATTAACCCGTGAGCAAGTTGAGCAGTTTGCCGAGATTTTTAATCAAGCAGAAAAACCCGTGTTTATGTTCTGTCGTTCGGGCAACCGCTCAAATGTGTTATTCCAGTCTGCCAAACAGCTTGATTTGCTAGACGACTAATCCTTTTAGTGAAAGCCATGACAGCAAAAATTACCCTGTGGATAGACGCTGACGCAATTCCCAATATTGCCAAGCAAATCATCATCAAAACCGCGGAACGCACGCAGACGACCACGATTTTTGTCGCCAATCGCGGCATTGCTTTGCCACGCTTGCCAGTTTTGCAGATGACAGTGGTTGAAGGCGGTTTTGACAAAGCGGATGACTATATCGCAGCGCACTGTGTGGCGGGTGATGTGGTCATCACCAGCGATATCCCCCTCGCCAATGACTGCATTGAAAAAGGCGCCAAAGTAGTCACGTCTCGCGGTTTTGTGTATGACAAAGACAACATCAAGCAAAAGCTTAATATGCGCGATTTTATGGATACCATGCGCAGTACGGGCGTGTTAGAACCTTCACAGCAAGGTGGACAAGCCCCCTATAGCGACAAAGACAAACAAGCCTTTGCCAATATTTTGAACGCTTGGATTCGCTAGTTGATTATGCTAAACCCTATTAGTGCTATTAAGTTATTGTATCAACTGGAAAATCACTCCGAACCGCTGGGTGTCAGTCAGGCGATGATTGAACAAAATGAGCAGGCCTTGGGCGTTCAATTACCTGCAGGTTTGTATCATTATTTATTGGCTTTAGGCAATATTGCTAGTCTCAATAGTGGCTTTAATCACCTTTGCTTATTGCCGTTAGAACGCTTGGGCGACCATCTCGTCATTGGCAAAACCTGCGATGATGATGCCGTTTGGGGCATTCATATAGATGCCCTAAGCCCAAAAAAGCAGCATAACCCGATGGTGCAAATGAGCCGCAACTTTGATGCGATTGAACAAAGCGAAATTCATTGGTTTGATGAATTACCGTTAGCGGAGTTCTTACTGGCGCAAGCGATTATTAATGGCGTCAATGGGGGATTAAAACACCATGCCCAAATTTATGATTTTGATGGACGGTCAATTCCAGCCGATTTGAATGAAAAATTACAGCATATCGCCAATGAAATTACCGAACTGCGGCAGCCGCATGAGCGCTATTTTCAAGCTGAGGATTTTGGCGTAGTGATGTTATTGGGTATGGATGAGTCTATTCCCAATGCCTTTATGATTGGTTCGCAAGATGAACACAAATTCAATGACTACATCCAGCAATTAGTGATTGGATTTGAACATTGACCTAAAAATAGCCTTATGACGACTTAACAAACCATTTTTGTCCAAACATAAAAAACGATACGCCCACCAGCATCAATACAATCCCCAAAAATTTACTCCAATGTAGGGTTTTCACAGGCATACCAAATAAACCCAAACTATCCACCACCATGCCCATGACCAGCTGACCTAAAATAAACAAAAACACCGTATTGGTAACACCGATTTTTGGCGCTAAAAAAATCGACGCAAAGACAAAAAACGCGCCCAGCGCACCGCCAAGCCATTTCCACCAGTCACTGATTTGCATGTCTGATAGACCCGATTGCACCGCTTGCCAATCGACAAATAGCAAAGACACCAATAATAATAGTGCGCCAACCGTAAACGATACGAATGCGGCCATTAGCGGTTGACCACCAAACATTGCGCCCAATCTAGTATTAATCGCTGCTTGAATCGGGATGCCCAAGCCTGCCACCAGCCCCAAAAATAAATGCCAAAGTTTCATATCAATTCCTATTTTTTGAGTTCACTGCTGTTAGGCGTGAGGGGTGGGTAAAGCGATGACATCGCGGATATGGGTTTTGCCCGTTTTAATCATCAGCAGTCGATCGATGCCAAGCGCAATGCCACTACAAGCTGGCAGGGCATCACAAGCTGCCAGCAGGTTCTCATCAATTGGCATCACAGGTAGCCCGCGTTTTTTACGCGCCACATTATCTTCATCAAAGCGCAGACGCAGCGCCTGTCCGTCAGCCAGCTCATCATACGCGTTGGCGATTTCAAGACCATTGATATACAGCTCAAAGCGTCTCGCCACCCGATTGCCATCTTTGTCTGTGACTGTCTTGGCGAGGGCGGCAGTGGCGACAGGATAATCGTAGATGAGTGTCGGTAGCGCTTTTCCCAAATTAGGTTCCACCAAATGACTAAATAATAAATCTAACCAGCCTTGGTGATCCTCCCCCAAATCAATGTTAAGATCATTATCTTTGGCGATGGCTTTGAGGGTATCGCAACTGGCATTGAAGGGATGAATTTTAACAAAATCCATAAAGGCATCCACATAGCGATAATGGTCAAAAATCACCGGATAGCCGAGTACCGCAGACACCAAATCGTTGGTTTCTTTTGCCAGTTCATCCAAACTAAAATTGGGACGGTACCATTCGAGCATGGTAAATTCAATGTTGTGGCGGCTGCCAATTTCGTTGTCGCGAAACACGGGGCAAATTTGGTACATCGGTACTTGCCAAGCTGCCAATAGACGCTTCATGGCAAATTCGGGTGAGGTGTGCAGATAATAGGTTGTTGGATGGTCGGCCACAGTGACATTGCTAGAGACGGATTGCAAAAATATATCGGTATTGCCCGCCTGTGACATCACTGGGGTTTGCACTTCTAGCACCTGTCGCTCGGCAAAAAACTGGCGAATGGTGGCGTACATCGCAGCACGGGCTTGGGCGGTTTGTAGGGTGCAAGTAGGTTGATAAGTGGTTGACATAGCAGTTTGGATAGGTGGATTTGCGACAATATTAGCAGACCCAAAAAAAATAGCTAGTATTTTCCCATACTGGCTATTTTTGCTTTATGTCATGGTGAACATTTTTATCAAATTTTAAACACGTATGATTGCCACTCACGGCGCAGCGGGTAGTTTTTACGCAGGTTATCAAAGTCTTTGCCTTCAATATCACCGTTTGCGTTTGCCACACTACGTAAACGCTTGTCATCGGCTTTGATATCATACATCACAGGAATTTTATTGAGCAGTTGATGGCGCTCGTGGTCTTTGAGTGGGTTATGCACTTTTTGAAACAGCGGCACTTCAGCTGGCATCAAGGTATGAAAATCAACCGTTGGGGCAACCTGTAAATATTTGCATAAGGCATTATAGACAAACTGTGTGCCCCTAAGTTTGCCTTCTAGGGTATAACCTGCGATATGCGGGGTGACGATACTACAGGCTTTGAGCAGCTCTGCATCGATATTGGGCTCGTGTTCAAACACATCGAGTACACACACATTCGGGCTTGCGACAATATCATCACGACCGAGGACTGCACCGCGCGAGGTATTGATGATGATGGCAGTGTCGGATACGGTTTGCCAACGCGCTTGGGTCATCAGATAGTCGTGATGGGTGGGATATGAGCTGTTGTGCGCATGCGTCAGCGGTACGTGAAAGCTAATCACATTGCTTTCTTGCAGCACAGTTTCAAGTTTGGCGTTGTTCACCACCGACGGTGGTTTGAGTGGGTCATAGCCCAGCACATTCCAGCCATAGGAAATCGCATATTGCGCTAGCGTATTACCGATATTGCCCACCCCAATAATGCCAAGGTTGATGGGTTTGAATAAATAATCAGGGCGCAAATTGGCAATCGCTGCCACCACATATTGTGCAACCGAATGCTTACTACAGCCAGCGGCATGGGCAAAAATGATACCGCGCTTGGCGAGGTACTCCACATCGACATGGTCGATGCCGATGGTGGCACTACCGACAAATTTGACGCTTTTATTGTTGTCTAATAACAGCTTGTTGACAGGCGTGACGGAACGTACCAGCAAAATATCAGGCTGATACTCATCTATCACAGCCGCGTCAATCTCACGCCCTGCCATCGCAATCAATTCGATGGGTCGCCCTAAAGTGTGTTCATTAAAAAAATCGCTTAAATGAGCAATATTGCCATCAGCAATAATTTTCATATTGTATCCCTATCTTTCTTTTTGTTGTCATAATCCAACTTACAGACCGTTAGCATAACAAATTTTTATGACCTTTTGATGTGTATGCTGACTTTTTTCAAATAAAAATTGGGCAAATTTATCGCATTATTTTGACCAGTATCACCAAGATGATCAAAACAAGCATCCCACCGAGAGCAATCACCAGGAGTTTTTTATCTTTTGCTGTATCTTTGGTGGATAATTGGGTTTGTAAGCGCAGCTTGTCATTCATGAGTTGCTGCGTCAATTCATTGGATAGTGAGGCTGGTGGCGGCGCTTTTGGTGTCTGGGCTACCTGTGATGTTGACTCTATCGATGGCTGTAAAGTTGGCTTCACATCAGCAAGTTTTTGCCCAGTCGTTTGTTGAATAGTGGCTTGTTGAATAGTCGCTTGTTGCATACTGCCCTGTTGCTTAGCAGTAGCTGACATGGGGTTTTCTAGCTTGTCTGACAACACGATAGCTGAACTTTGTTGTCGGCTAGGTGCTCGATTGGATGCTCGATTGGGTTTAAATTTTGGCCATAGCCGCTTTTGGGTTGCGGCATCGGTGCTATCCTGTGCGTATTTTTGCTGCCAGTGGATATAGGGAAGTAAATCATAATCTTGCCCAAATTGCTCATAAGCCAAGCTTAGCCAGTAATGATAATAGGCTTTATCCCATAATTGGCTAGGCAATACCATAATTTCGCCCTGCTCGGCTTTATTTTGGTAAGCAGTAGTATGAATGATAATGGGCACTATGCTGTTTGATAACATGCCATTGGGCAAATGACGCCGCCAAATCCAACTGGTAGTTATCCGATAGTTTGTCGCTGCGATACTGGCTGGATAAGCCAAATTAAACACCCTAGATGTGTCGTCTTGGCAATGTAATTGATAAAACGCCACGTCGGGCGCAGCATTTGGCGGCTGATTGACTGTGCCAATCGCATCCATTAATTGACTTGCCTTGGCTTGCAAATCTTCTACCCTTGCTTGCCCGCTTGCATCAAACAAAATGTCAGCACAACTCACCCGATGGTTGGCAAAAGGCGTGTCTCGTTCCTCTTCTGACATAGGCTCGGTTAACGCCGCATCAGATTTTATCACAACACCCCACACCACTTTGCCATAGCGATATAAATCCTCAGTCGCTTCTACTTGCCGATATAGTTCATCTTTAATCAAGTTATCACTGACGTATACCTGCAAATAGCTTTGTTCATGGTGGCTGGCTTGCAAAATATGTTTGGCCAAATCAAACCTGAGCCAATCAATGCTGCTATAGTCAAAATCTGCAATATTCACATTGGTTTGATTATCAAGTACCGGCAATAGCGCAAAATCAAAATGCGTCACTAGCTGCGCGTTTTGTTGCTGGATACGCTGGTCTTTGGGCGGTAATACCCAGCTATCAAGTTGATTGACATAGGCATCTTGCCACAGCGTTTTAACCGCGGTATTTTGTGTTGAAGGTGTGCTTAGCAGTGCTTGGTAAAAGTGCGTGGTTAACGCGGTTATCTGTTCCGAGGTAAGCGCTGTTTGTGCGCCGTTTTGATGACTGACTAACGGATAAATTTTTAGACTGTGCCAATCATTCGCGGACTGATACGGCAACACAAGCTGCAACTGTAAGCGAGGGTTTTCATACACCCATATCTCAATCACGATCCCTTCAGTGCGCCCCATCGGCAAATTGGTATAGCTATCAAAACAGCCAACGATTATGGTGGCTAATTGTGGATTTTGATGCAGCGTTTGGTAGAGGCTATCAATCAGCGTGTCTGTATCTGTTTCTATGTTTGTGTTTTTGTCTATGTCTGTATCTAAATCCGTATCACTAAGTGATAACAGCGCAATATTTGATGGATTAAATGCGGTTAATTCACCCCCTGTATTGTCGCTGCTATGGGCTTGATACACACAAGGTAAAATCGGCTCACCTTGTGATAGCCTTGATAGCACAGACGCCACCAACGCACCCGCCGCCTGCATGGCTGACGTCCAAGGCGCTGGCAAGTCAGCGGTAGCGCTCACAGCGTCTTGATAAGGATAAACCGCTAGGTGACCTGCATTTTGCCGTTGCAAAATATCCGCAAACTCAGCAGCGGTGGTCGGAAAATTCCTAGCAAGTCCAAATAACCGATTGGTCACTACCAGCACCGGTGTGCGATAGCAGTCCTCAAACAGCAGCACAAAACTATGCTCAAGGCATTCAGCAAACGTCTCGCCCAAGCTGTCATACATCTGCGCAAAAGATACCCAGCGCACGGGCGCATTGGCCAAGCGACTGCTCGTCACGCCAATATAAAACCCCAGCAAATAGCAAAATGCTTGACGTGAGGCATCTTGCAAAAAGTCCAGATAATCCGCTTGCGTAAACCCAAACGCCTGCTGGATAGCCGATAATGCCTCATCAATTTGCACCAAACTATCACGACTATTATCAAAATTCACCGCTGCCAGATAGGTGGAAAATGCGATAGTGGCGTCCTGTAGTTTGCCTGTTTTCACTTTTGCCAAATAGCCCTGACACACCGCCTCAGGCGATTGCAATAAGTTGACTTGCGATTGCTGATAGAGGGTCTGCGTCATCTGGGCAATAAACTGTGGCAACACATCTTTACCCTGCAGCAAATCTGGTAATAGCTTAAGCGGTTGGCAATAGACTTTGTGCCCGATACGCGCCGTGAGTGACGCGTAAAAATTGGCAGGTAACTGTGACTGGGCGGGGTACTTATTTTGCCGTGCCAGTTGTGCTGACATCCTGTCATAGTCATACCAAGCAATCGCTTGCCCGGTGGTTTTGGCTAAATAGTCTGCAATATAAGCGGCGAGCGCTACTATAAGTGCTTGCCCGCTTTGGTGTGCCAATAATTGTGGCAATTGAATGTGGCGTTTTGCCATTGCTGCAAAAAACCGACTGAGTTGTTGTAGGCTGTTGGCTGAATAATCAAAGTCAATCTTTTGCAAGTTTTCCCAAAACAGTATCTCAAACGGCGGTGTCTGCTTGGTCTGCAAATAATATAATAAGGTGTTGACTTGTTGGGCGGTGGTCGGCTTCATCGGGGATTTTTGGCAACAATTTTTTATCATTTTGGGGTAAATTGTTGGCTTTGGCAAGTGCTAGCCGTGGCTGCTGCCGCAATAAAAAAACAAAGCCCATTTTGGGTGAATAGGCTTTTGTCATCTACTGACTTTTAAATACTGACTTTTAAACTTTTTTGAGGCTTATTTTAAAAAATCAGGGTCTTTATAAGCCGGGTTTGGATAATCATAAAAACCCTTCCCCACTTCAAACCCTGTGCGACCTTTATCGATCAGTTCGGTTTGCAGTTTTTGGATAAACCGCTCGGCAGTTTTTGAGCCTGTTTTAGCTTTTTGCTGGCTGATATTAACAATGGTATTAACCCCTACGATATCCATCATGGCAAACGGTCCCATCGGTGCGCCTGTGCCAATCATCCAAGTTTTATCAACGGTCTGGGGATCGGCAATGTCATTGGCATACAAGTGCATACCGGCATTTAAAAAAGGCACTAATAGGGTATTTAAGATATAGCCAGGCTGTTCTTTATTGAGTGGTAACGCCACCATGCCAATGGCTTTGGCATAAGCAACAATGCTGTCAAATACCGCAGGGTCGGTATGCGCTGAGCCCATGACTTCTGCGGTGTTGTTCACCCAGATACGGTTGGCAAAGTGTAACGCCAAAAATTTATCGGGGCGACCTGTAGCCTCGACCATTTGGCTAGGAATCAACGTTGAGCTGTTACTGGCAAAAATCGTGTGGCTAGGGGCTACCTTTGCCAGGGCCTTATAAAATTCATTTTTGATATCGAGGACTTCTGGTAAGGCTTCGATCACCAAATCAGCCTGTGCCACTGCTTCGCCTAAGTCAGTCACATAGCGAATCGCATGGGTGATTACTTGGGCTTGTACTGGGCTTTTGTCATAGAATTTGGCGTAGATGGGCATGAGTTTTGCGATGCGCTCTTTGACCTTTTCGGGTTCTTTATCAAAGATTGTGACGTTAAAGCCAAAAAAGGCGTTTTGCATGGCGATTTGAGAACCCAGTACGCCGCCGCCGGCTACCGTGACCTGCTTGATGAATGAAGTATTTGCTGTTGTCATGATTTATTCCTTTAAATCGCTATTATTTAAATCGCTATTAATAGTTTGCAAGTTATTGTAGCGGATTTTGGGTAGTATGCCTACCGCGCCAATATAGACTGACAAGGCAACACCATGTTAGCCGCCAAAAAAAGTTAGCCACCAAAAAAAAGCCAAACTATGAGGTTTGGCTTTTTTTGAAAAATAACTAAAAAAAAAGGTGAAAAATTATTGCAACATAAGGTATTCAAACGCACTGAGTGCCGCTTTACTACCTTCGCCCATCGCAATATTAATTTGCTTAAACGGTACGGTAGTGACATCACCACAGGCAAAAATTCCGGGTTTGTTGGTTTGGCATTTCTCATTGATTTCAATTTCACCAAATTTGGTCACCTGTACCAAATCTTTGACCACTTCCGAGTTTGGCACCAGTCCGATTTGCACAAAGATAGCAGATAATGGCAATTCTTTGTTTTCACCGGTGGTACGGTCTTGGTAAATTAGCGAACTGACTTTACCATCAGTTGCTTTAATCTCTTGGCTCGCTACACTTGTCATGATATCGATATTATCGCGCTCTTTGGCTTTATTAATCAATACTTGGTCTGCTTTGAGCGTGTCAGCAAATTCTAACACTGTCACGTGTTTGACAATGCCTGCCAAGTCAATTGCCGCTTCAATCCCTGAGTTACCGCCGCCCACAACTGCCACGTCTTTGCCTTTAAAGAACGGACCATCACAGTGCGGACAATACGCAACGCCACTACCGATATTTTCGTCTTCACCTTTGATATTAAGCTTACGCCATTTTGCACCTGTCGCTACGATAATCGCACGAGTGGCGAAACTTTCACCGGTATTAAGCGTAATTTGGTAGGTTAGCTTATCCTCGCCTTGCTCATTCATTTGTGCAGAATTTTCGGTGATGGATGTCACGCTTACCATTTCTTTGACCGTGATACTATAAGCGGTAATATGTTTGACAAAATTGGCAGATAATTCATTACCATTGGTCAATGGGATTGAAATCAAGTTTTCGATATCTTGGGTATCTTTCACTTGCCCACCGATACGATCAGCCACCATGGTGACTTTTAAGCCTTTACGTGCCACATAAATGGCTGCCGCCACGCCCGCAGGTCCGCCACCGATGATGGTCACATCTTGCTGCTCAAGCTGTTCGGCTGCTGCTGCAGCACTCATCAAATCTGGATATTGCTGTTGCAGTTTCTCGATGAGTTTGGCAGTGTCAATTTTACCATTGGCAAAAGGTTTGCCATTTAAATATACCGCAGGTACGCCTTGGATATTGCGCTCGTTAATCATGTTTTGGAACACACCACCATCAATCATTTCATTGCTGATGTTGTCATTGAGTAACGCAAATTGGTTTAGCGCTTGCACCACGTCAGGACAGTTGTGGCAAGACAACGAGACGAAAGTTTCAAATTTTAGCGGTTGTTTAATCGCCTTAATGATATTTTGAATACCTGGGTCAAGTTTGAGCTCACTGCCACCTGATTGTAAAATAGCCAAAATCAATGAGGTAAACTCGTGACCACCTGGAATACCACTAAAAATGATGCCCGTATCTTTGTCTTGGCTACGGATTTTAAAACTCATCGCTGATAGATTGGCATCGAATTGTTGACTCAAACGAATCTTGTCAGTAGTGCCTGCAATTTGGGTCAAAAAATCCACCAGTTCAGCGCGCTGTTCATGTTCACCCTCACCCAACACAAACTCAATCGGGCGAGTCATACGTTCGCTATAACTTTTCACTGCATCTAATAAACCTTGATCTAACATGGTATTTTCCTTCTAGTTATTGGGTAAGTCATTTTGTTAACCTTATTATTGTGATTTTTGTGGGCTTTGACAATCTAAGAAAGTTGATAGCTATGTTTTAAAAAACAAAACGTTTATTATCTTATACAACAAAATATTAATACATAAATTACTTCAGTCCATTAATGGTGTAACTTTTGCCCCCTCACCAATTGTTACCGATTAGCGTATAGTCAACCATGCGATTTTTAGTTACAATGCTAATAAGACAAATGCAATATATTAACTCAATCAAATTTGTCTTATGTGTTGACCCCTTTGCATTATTTTTCACATACAACCAAAAAAAGGAAAGGACTATGTTTCCAGAACATCGCGAACTTATTAGCAAACTAAAAACTTCTGATAAACACTTTGAAAAATTATTTGATAAACACAACGAATTAGATGCTCAAATCATTAACCTAGAAAAAGATCCTGTTGCAGCAGGCAGCCGTGACGACGAAATTGAAGCATTAAAAAAACAAAAACTGCAATTAAAAGATGAAATCTACAAAATCTTAGAAGACAATAAAAATAAATAAGTTCTAAGCTAAATTCGATTTTTTGATTAAAGCCCTGTTCGTTGTGACAGGGCTTTTGCTATTGATAGCGAGTGTAAGGCTTAAATCAACCAATTAACCCTACTTTAAGAAAATTGGACTGTAAAAAAATTGGTTTAAGCGTGGCGGACGGCATTATTTTTTTGTGAATACATTAACCAAGAAGCATAATAGCATTGTCACCATAATCACCGGCAAGGTATTCCCGATATCGAGTGGATGGGCAAGCCAATAACGATACAAGCAAAAACCAATCGCCCAGACAATCAAATTTTTGACATTAAAACGCTGTTTGATACCACTATTTTTTAAAATAAAAAAGTCCACAATTTGAATGGCTGCCATTGGCGCAAACACCGAGCCTAAAAAGTATAAAAATTCAGTGATATCATCCATGGGAAACAGCATCGCTGCGATGGCACAGATGAGGGTAATGCCAATTGCCAAGCCTTTTTCTGGGAGTTTTTGCCACAGCGAGACACCCGACACGCCTGCCGAGTACGCATCCAAAAATGTGGTTGTCACCGTCGCGAGCACAATCAACAATAACCCTGTCACGCCCAATCCAAGCTGTAATAGCATTTGGGCAAAATCCGACGTTTGGGTATACAATGCCATGCCCAGTCCAATCGCATACATCCACGCACTCATCACCCCATAGCTCACGGTGCTCACAAGCGTCGCTTGCAAAGGTTTTTGCGTATGGCGAGTATAATCACTCACCAGTGGCAACCATGATAATGGCATAATGACCGCGAGCTCCACCGCTGCCCCAAAGCTCATCGCTGCTGCCACGTCTTTTGTCGCTGCCACATCCCCAGCGCCTAACTTAAATAATTTAAACGACAAAATAAGCGTTAACATAAATAACCCAGCTACCGCCAACGCATTGATTTTGCCAAAGAAGCGGTTGCCCATCCACAGCCACAACACAATCAGCGCACCAATCACGCCACACCATGCCGCTTGTCCGATAGCCCAAATCCCATTGACCGCCAATGCCCCATCATAAATCATGATGGCTGTCCAGCCGACCAACTGCACAACATTTAGCAAAGCAAAAAGCATCCCACCTTGAAAACCAAAACTACCCTTCACCGTTTCCATGGCGCTTTTGCGTTGGGTTGCCCCAATATAGCCGACTAAAAAAAATAGCACGCCGCCTATCATATGCCCAATGACGATGGCTAACAAGCCACGCTCCCACCCCAATGGCGCAAGGTAGGTGCCCGTCAAAATCTCAGCGATTGACACCGCTGCCCCTGCCCAAAGCAAGGCATAATGGCTACTTGTGGTCTGACTGCCAGTTTGGTGAGTGGTTTGTGCGCTATCCATGGTTATTTTCTCAAGCTTCAAAGAAGCTGATTTTATCATTGTTAACAACAGTAGTTGAATAAAAAAACCCCAAATCTTTCAATTTGAGGTTTTTAACTTTATCTAATTGTCAGTCAATAAAACATTAGACTATCAAGATTAGATTTTACCCACTAAATCTAGGCTTGGTTTTAAGGTTTCTTTACCTTTTTCCCAGGCCGCTGGACATACTTCACCGTCGTTGTCACGCACGTATTGAGCGGCTTGGATTTTACGGATTAAGTCTTTGGCAGAACGACCGATACCTAAGTCATGAATTTCTGCCACTTTGATTTTACCGTCTGGGTCTACCAAGAAAGTACCACGAAGCGCAGCGTTGTCTTCTTCAATCATCACGTTGAAGCCGCGAGTGATTTTACCAGTACCATCGCCAAGCATTGGGTATTTTACTTTAGCGATTGCAGGTGACGCATCTGCCCATGCTTTGTGTACAAAATGGGTGTCTGTCGATACCGCATAAACTTCCGCGCCTAATGCTTTGATTTCTTCGTAATGGTCTGCCATGTCTTCAAGTTCAGTTGGGCAAACAAAGGTAAAGTCATGTGGGTAGAAGAAAAACACTGCCCATTTGCCTTTAACGTCATCAGATGAGATTTCTTTGAATTCACCATTCACAAATGCTTGGGTTTTGAATTCTGGAATGGTTTGGTTGATAATTGCAGCCATGGATTTTTCCTTATATAAGCTATTGTTGTGGTTAAAAATTTAGCAACATCACCAATTGACAAAGCCAAATCAGTGAGTGCTATATTGATAACACAAATTTGATGTCATTGGCAACCTAGCTTTTTAGGCTTCTAGCTTGTTAGGCTATAGTCGGTTGCTGTTTTTTAATCATCAAACGTTGTTATCGATGGGTCTATCTTAGTACAATTTAAGATTCAGTCTAGTTTAAAGTTTTTAATTTATTGATTAATTTTTTAAATTAACCTTGATAGTTTTGCCTTATAGTTTCAATCTTTAGGCTATCTTGTAATTATTTTGAAAGACTCGATAATGAATTCAATACCAAAACCAAATTAATGATAGATTAAAAAATATTCCACTCGTAAAAGCACACAAAAATGGTAAACTAAATTTGAAATGATTCGGTTGATTGAAGTTTTTAGCATGCATCTTTTGCGTGTTGTTTGCTAGGGTAGCCGTCAGTTTTTTTACCTTTTTATCTTTTTATTTATCTTTAACTAAAACGCGTTAGCGAAAATTTTACGCTATTTTAAAGGTTAAAATTCAAACCATGATTACATTACGACAATTAGAATTTGCATTGGCAGTTGCCAAATACAAGCATTTTAAACGGGCAGCAGAAGAGTGTAATATCTCACAATCTGCGTTAAGCTTAGGGATTGCAGAGCTGGAAAAGCAGCTTGATACCCAAATTTTTGAGCGTAACAACAAACAAGTGCTAATCACCCCGATTGGGGAGGAAATTCTTGAGCGAGCCACGCGGATATTTGCCGAAGTCAATGATTTGGTGACCCGCGCCCAGACGCACCAAACCCCGCTCGCCTATCCGATGACGATTGGTATTATCCCAACCATTGCGCCGTTTTTGCTGCCCAAGGTATTGCCGCTACTGCGCCAACAATTCCCACAGTTTCAGCTCAATGTGGTAGAAGAACAAACCGAGCGACTGCTTGAAAAAGTCCGTTATGGCGCGATTGATACCGCCATTATTGCGCTGCCTTATAATACTGACGGCATGTTATCATTTGAGTTTTGGTCAGAAAAGTTTTTGGCGGTATTTGCTAAAGACAGTAAACATGCCAACTTACCCAGCATCAATGCTGACGAATTAGCCAATAGTAACTTGATGCTGCTAGGCGAAGGGCATTGTTTGACCGATCATGCGCTATCGGTATGTCACCTCGACAAAAGCCGCGTCAAACACGCCTTTAGTGAAGCAAGCCTGCATACGTTAATTCAAATGGCTATCAGCGGTATGGGCACCACACTAGTGCCGCAAATGGCAGCTGGGCAAGTGCGCCAGCAGACTGACAATGTGTCGTTAGTGCCGCTCAATGAAGCCGGTCCGCATCGCCGCTTGGCGTTTGTCACCCGTCTCAACTATGCGCGGGTCGATGATGTTAATCTATTAGGTCGCTTGTTTGCCCAAGGGTTACACGATAGTGAATTGGCGTCTGCGCCAGCCATCGCAGACTCTGAGTCCATGACTTCAGCGAACCCCGCCACAGAGGCATAATTTTTTATGCTCACTTTATTACATACATCAGATTGGCATTTGGGGCGTAGGCTTTATGGTAAGCCACGCTACGATGAATTTAAGCAGTTTTTAGACTGGCAGCTACAGACGCTGCGTGAGCAAAAAGTCGATGTGCTACTGATTGCAGGGGATATTTTTGATACCACCGCGCCCAGCAACCAAGCGCAAAATTTATATTATGATTTTTTAAGTCAAGTTTGCCATACCGATTGCCGCCATGTGATTATCGTAGCGGGCAACCATGATTCAGCCAGTTTTTTGGAGGCGCCCAAACAGCTACTCAAAGCCTTTAACATCCATATCATCGGTAGTATGACAGATACGCCGACTGACGAAGTGATTACGTTATTGGATAAATCAGGGCAACCTGAGCTCATTGTCATGGCAGTGCCCTACTTGCGTGACCGTGATGTGCGAACCGTCGGGCATGGCGAACGATTGGATGATAAAGAACGCAAACTTGCCCAAGGCATCAAAGCCCATTATGCACAGATTGCCGATATTGCCATTGCGCAACAAGCGCAGCTGCAAGCCAAATATAAGCGTACCATCCCGATTGTGGCAACGGGGCATTTATTTACTGTGGGCGGGCAAACGATGGAAGGCGATGGGGTGCGTGATTTGTATGTCGGCTCACTCGGTAGTATCGGTGCCGAGATTTTTCACCCACAGATTGACTATGTGGCGCTTGGGCATTTACATATTCCGCAAGTGGTTGGCGGACAACCACACATCCGTTACGCTGGCTCACCCATTGCCATGGGTTTTGGTGAAAGTCGCCAGCAAAAACAAGTGCATTTGCTGCGATTTGATGCCAAGCCTGACTTACTGTCTCAGCCATTACAGACTTTAACCATTCAAAAAAAACCGCTTGTCTCTGCGCCAACCCCTGTCAAAAAACGCAAAAGTGTGAGCCATGCGTCGATGGATTTATTTGCGGATGAAGAGTTGCCTGAACCATCCATGCTTGGCGCGATAAATGCAGAAACTGGGATTAACGCAGAGGTTGATGCTCAAGCGAGCCATAAAGCAGGATATGATACACCCAGTTATCATCTAAGTGGGCAACTTAGTGGACAGCCTTACAATATAGCCAAGCTTAGCGATACTACCCTCCTGCAATCACTGCCTGTTCCTGTGTTCCAACCCATCCAAACGCTCAAAGGTGATTGGCAAACCATCAAAACTAGCTTACACAGCCTAAAAAATTCCCAACAATCAGTTTGGCTTGAAGTGGTGTATGATGGGCAAGAAGTCGTGGGTGATTTATCAGAAAAAATTGCAGAACTGGTTAAAGACTCTAGGCTTGAAGTACTACGCATCAAAAATCAGCAAAAACGCGATCAGGTGATGCAAAGCCAGCGCATGGATGAGTCACTTGAAGAGTTAAACCCAACACAAGTATTTGAACGCTGCCTAATTGCCCATCAAGTGCTAGAAGAGCAAAAACCCATGTTATGGTCAAGATATACTGAAGTGCTTGAAAGTTTGCAAGGGGGGCAGCAATGAGAATCTTAAAGCTTCGCTTTCAAAACCTTAATTCATTGCAAGGCGAATGGGAAATTGACTTTCGCCATGCCGCGTATGCCGATGAAGGTATTTTTGCCATCACAGGCTCGACAGGTGCGGGCAAAAGCACCATTTTAGATGCCATTTGTCTTGCCTTATATGGTGCGACGCCACGCTTGGGCGAGATTACCCAAAGCAAAAATGACCTCATGTCACGCCATACCGGCGAATGTTTGAGTGAAGTGATTTTTGCCACCAAAAATGGCATTTATCGCTGTACTTGGCTACAAAAGCGCGCCAGAAAAAACCCCGAAGGCAATTTGCAATCGCCGACGCATGAAATCGCCCCTTTTACCGATGACGCTACAAATTTACCACCGCTTGAAACCCAAACCAGAAAAACTAGAAAACTGGTCGCTGAATTCACCGGCATGGATTTTGACCGTTTTACCCGTGCCATGCTACTAGCGCAAGGCAGTTTTGCCGCTTTTTTGCAAGCCAATAGCGATGAGCGCTCCAATCTGCTCGAAGAAATCACCGGCACTGAAATCTATGGCGATATCTCAAAAAAAGTACACGAGTTTAAAACCCAATCAGACGCTGAACTTAAGACGCTTACCGATCGCTTATCAGGCATGACGGTGTTATCTGATGAAGAAGTACACAGCCTAACCTCACAAAAAAACGCCCTGGTGGACATCGTTAATGAAACCAAAACCGCCATGACTAAAATCGAGTCTGATAAGCTATGGCGACAAAACCTTGACGCATACACGCACCAAATCCATAAGCTTAAGCATGAAGCACGCGACCTTGCCGAGCAAGAAAGCCAATTTGCCCCACAAAAAATCCAACTACAGCGCGCACTAAAAGCCCTTGAAGTGTCGGGTGATATTAAAAAACTTGATTATCAGCGCGATTTGTTGAGCACACAGCTCAGTGATCTTGCTAGTTATCAACACCGGCTACCCACCGCCGAACACCATTGCCAACTTGCTCAAAAAAACCAAGATGAGCGTCAAGCAAAAGCCCAGCAAACCGAAAACGACTGGCAACAAGCCCAACCGTTATTAAACCAAGTGCGCAAGCTTGACACTACCCTTGGGCAAAAAAATCAGTACGCCCAAGAGATTGCGCAGCAGTTGTCACAGCTTGGTGAGCAATTGGCGCATAATGCCCAAAGCATTGATAGTCAGCAGCAGCAGCTTGTTAGCCAGCAAACACAGCGTGAGCAGTTCATCCAAGCGCAGCAGCAAATCCCTGAGGCAACAACCTTGCCTCAAACATTGGCCTCCCTCACCCAACTACAGGAATCTAGCCAAGCACTCAGTGAACAAGCGCAGGCTTTAGTCAACGAACAGCAGCAGCTACAGGGTGATTTTCAGCACAATGAGCAGCAAGCCAGCGCTCTGCAATCACAGCTCACGCAATTGCAATCACAAATTTCTGAGCATCGACAAAACTTAGAGAGCCAAACCAGTCACTTACATCATCTGACACAAGGGCAGTCGGCAGCAGCATTGCGACAGCAGGTTGAAATTTATTGGCAAACCGACCAGCAGCTTGCCGCCATGCAAAGCGATGTGCAGACTTGGCAAACCAACCTACAACACTATCAACAATTTGTGCAGCAATTAGCCGATGGTCAAACTCAATTGGCTCAGATTGCTAGCCAACGACTAACTAGCGAGCAGCAGCAACAAGCCGCCGAGCAGACTGTCGAATTGTTAAACCGCAACTTGATTTTATTGGCAAAAATTCAAAATTTAACCGAGGAGCGCGATAGATTACGCCATGGCGAACCTTGCCCGCTGTGTGGCTCAACCGCACATCCTTTCGCCACCCATAAGCCCTACACGCCCGATGATACAGAGCAACAATTAGCGATTGCCAAACAACGGCTTGATGACATCAATTGCCGATTACAGCAGTTATTGCTTGAAGAGCATGCACTCACAAATAACCAGCAACAGCGCAATGAGCATTTACAGCACTTAGAGGCACACAACCAACGTTTATTAAATCAATTACAGCTTGCCAGCCAACACCTTATACATGCTCAACCTGTACAACAGGCAATTGAAGCATTACCGCCCGTTGCAGCCCCCAGCACCGATGACGATATAGACCACCAAGCCCTTCAAAGATTGGTGACGATAATTCAGGCTCAACAAACCAACAATCAGCAGTCTTTGGCAGCACTGCAAGATTCACTGACGCAAATCGAAGCCGTACAATCCGAGCAGCAGCAAACTCAGCAGCGATTAGCCTCATTGAGCGAGCAATACAATGACGTTTTGCAGCAACAAACCCTGCTACACAATCAGCAGCAACATCGCCAAGACAGAATCCGCGGTATTGATGCCCAGCAATTGGTTATCGCCGATAAGCAACATCAAGTAATACAGCGCATTGACAAGTTACTGATGCCTTTTGCAACGCGCGAACGCACTTTTAGCTTTGCTACCACACAGGATGTGAATGCCCAATTAAATCAGCATATCGATACCCTTGCGCAACTTTTACAGCACTATCAAGGATTAGAAACTAAGCTTAGCCATATCAATGACACCATCACAGGAATTGAGCAAGCGCTCACCCGATTGGTGGCAGATCAGCACCATTTAACCCAAAATCAACACCAAGCCCGTCAGCGACAGCAAGCGTTGGCGCAAGAGATTAGCGAGCTACAGGCGCAGCGATACGCCTTGTTTGGCGAACAAGCGGTAGACATCGTCTCTCACGCATTAGTCCAAGCAAAAAATCAGGCTTTGCAGGACTATCAAATCAGCCAAACCGCCTTTCATGAGCAGCTAAGTCAGCTGCAAATTTTGCAACAACAAATCGCATCTTTGACCACTAGCACTAACCATCTAAAAACTGCCCAGCAAACGCTACAAGACGACATCCAGCAGCGTTTTGCGACATTGGGTTTTGTGGATGAGGCGGATTATCGCGCTGCGGTGTTGGTCGATACCGAGCGGGAACGCTTACAACAGCTTGCCAATCAACTCCATGACAGCCAGCAGCGCAATCATAACCTACTGTCTGAAGCCAAACGCATACAGCAGCAGTTACTTGATCATCCCCAAACTGCGCTGTCAGTTGAGCAATTGCTCGATGCGCTTGGGCAATTGCAACAGCAATTTAGCGAGCAGCAAAAACAATTGGGCGCCGTTGAACAGCAGCTAGCAGCCAATGAAGCCCTTAAGCAAAACCAGCAGCAGCTATTAGATGCCATCAACCAACAGCGCAACCATACTGAAGAATGGAAGGTATTGCATCAGTTGATTGGTTCAAGGGATGGCAAACTATTCCGTAACTTTGCCCAAGGCTTGACCTTTAATATCATGGTTGCCCATGCCAATGAACAGCTCAAAAAAATGAGCGACCGTTATTTGTTGATAGCTGATAGCGAGCAGCCCTTGATGCTCAACGTGATGGACAATTACCAAGGCGGGCAAATCCGCACCAGCAAAAATCTATCAGGTGGTGAGAGTTTTATTATCAGCTTGTCGCTTGCATTGGGACTGTCAAATATGGCCAGTCACCGCATGCAAGTAGATTCGCTGTTTTTGGATGAAGGTTTTGGTACACTCGATGAAGAAGCACTCGATGTAGCGCTCGACACCCTAACCAACCTACAGCAATCGGGCAAGCTAATTGGCGTGATTTCCCATATTCAGGCGCTCAAAGATAGAATCAGCAGTCAAATCCAAGTAGTGCCGCAAACAGGGGGCATCAGTAAAATTATCGGTGCCGGTATTACCAAGATTAGTTGACTCAGGCTAGCTTTGGTTAAGCCAAATTAAGTTAAGATAAGCTAAGCTAATAAGTTAAGCGGCGCGGCAAACACACCGTAACAACCGATTCATCTTGCTGTCATGTCATTGGTTCATACTGTTTTATGTCAATCTATACCGCTCGCTTAATCAAAACCTAAGTGCTTAATGTTATTTATGTCAACTCATAAGGGCAACACGATGTTAACCAAACTTTCGCAGCTTTTAGCACAAGGGCGCTTTGTCTCCCCTGTCCCTGCCGTGGTGGTGCACCCTACTACCGATATCATCTTGCAATCTTGTATCCAAGCACATCAGCACCACATCATCACCCCGATTTTGGTCGGTCCAAAATACAAAATCGAAAAAGCCGCTACTGACGCCAATTTAGATATTTCAGGCTTTACGTTAGTGGATGCTGAGCATAGCCACGACGCGGTTGAAATCGCCGCAAAAATGGTTCGTGAACAGCAAGCCGACTTTATCATCAAAGGTTCAGTGCATACCGATGAGTTAATGGGTGTGCTGATCGATAAAACCCAAAACCTACGCACCGAGCGCCGTATGAGCCACGTGTGGTTAATGGAAAGTCCCACGTATCACAAGCTTTTGACCTTGACCGATTGTGCACTCAACGTGGTGCCAGATTTGCTGACCAAAAAAGACATTTTGCAAAATGCGATTGATTTTGCGCACGCGCTAGATATTGAGCAGCCTAAAGTAGCCATCTTGGCAGCGGTTGAAGAAGTCAAACCGCAAATGCAATCGACCATTGATGCCGCCGCGTTATGCAAAATGGCAGACCGGGGGCAAATCACCGGCGCCTTGCTTGATGGACCACTAGCATTTGACAATGCGATTAGCCAACATTCTGCGGATATCAAACATATCCACTCACCTGTCACGGGCGATGTCGATATTTTACTGGTACCTGACTTAGAAGCGGGCAATATGCTAGGTAAACAGTTAATTTATTTGGGCGAAGCCAAAGCCGCTGGTATTGTCATGGGTTCAAAAGTGCCGATTGTGTTGACCAGCCGTTCGGATGACGAACTCGACCGCCTGTATTCTATTGCCCTTGGCGCCTACGTTGCGCAAAAGCGTAAACAAGCTTGATGTTAATTCAGGTTACTTGAGATTAATTGAGATTACTAGCATGAACGATTCTGTCATGAGGCATATTGACTTAACTCACCCGATCGCGGTGACTTTCAACGTGGGTTCAGCGACTATCAAAATGGCGGCGTACGACACGGCTAAGGCAGTCGACTCATCCCCCCTTGCGTGGTCCCCCTTGTTTGATGTCAATATCAACCTAAAAACCAAAAACAAAGTCTGGCACTCCATGCCACAATCTTTGTCTGACTGGGAACCCCAAGATAGCCTGACAGACACCGCGGTAAGCCTGTTTACTCGTGTTAGACAGGCCTTTCCCGCGCGTGAGATTGTCTGTATCCACCGAGTGGTTCATGGTGGCAAACGCTATCATGTTCCTGTGGTGATCAACGAGACAGTGATGGCGCATTTGGTGGAGCTGTCACCGATTTGCCCGCTACATCAGCCTCCTGCCCTATCTGTGGTCAACGCGCTGCAAGCCATGGATAAAAAACTGGTGCACATCGCTGCCTTTGATACCGCCTTTCACTACCATCGCCCAGAGATTTGGTCTAGCTATGCGCTGCCAAAATCGCTGCGTGATCAAGGCGTGCGCTGTTATGGCTTTCATGGTTTATCGTATCAGGCGATTATGCGTAAACTTGAAACTTATCTCCCAAAGATTGCCAAAAAACGCTTAATCATCGCGCATTTGGGTAGTGGCTGTAGTATCACCGCGGTCGACAATGGCGAGTCGAAAGACAGTACCTTTGGCTTTAGTGGATTAGATGGCGTACCAATGGGTACCCGTCCGGGTCATTTGGATTCTGGGGTGATTTTATATATGGTCGAGCAAGGTTGGACGCTCGAGCAAATGAACCAATGCCTATATAAAGAGTCGGGTTTGCTTGGTTTATCTGAAATTAGCAATGACGTGCGTGATTTGCTCGCTAGCGATGACCCACGCGCCAAATTTGCATTGGCGTATTTTGCCACGCATGCCGCCAAAGAAATCGCAAGCCTGATGGTTAGTATGAAAGGCTGTGATGCGCTTATCTTTACCGCAGGTATAGGTGAACAGTCGGCAATTATCCGTCAGATGATTGTCGAACAACTCGATTTTTTAGGTTTTAGTTTGGATGCGGATAAAAATATCGATGGCCGTATTGACGTTCCGATTTTACGAATCAACTCAGACGATGACAAACAAATTTATGTCATCTTGACCGATGAACAGCTCGAATTAGCTTTATCACTTGAGCATACAATCACGATAGAAACCAATAATTAAGAGTGACAAACCTGTCAACTATTTTTAGGATGAATGGTAAGATATAACCGATTTTTATCGGTTACCGACTCTTACTGTCTAGTTGATTATATTATTACAAATATTAACATAAATGGCGATTGTTTTTTACTTTTAAGCTCCTCGCAAGGTTTAATTTAGCCATCTTTCATGATATTGTAATATCAAGCAAATAGACTATGCTTAAAGCTTATCACATTCATTTTAGTCATATTTTTGATTAGAAAATGTATCGCAACTTGGTATTCTTCAATACCCTTCTTGTTTTTTCTGGTAGCCTAATGAGGTCAATTATGAACAACGATTTTATGGATAAAATGAAAGATGGTTCACGTCAAATGTACGCACCATGGTCTCGCTTCAACCAAGCGATGTTACGAAATGCGGAAAAAATGACTGACTTTTCTTTAGAAACAATGCGCCATTACTCAGAAATGGGTCTTGAGCAACTTCGCAATGTTTCTTCTGTTGACTCTCCAGAAGCGGCTTCAAGCTTCAACCAAAAACAAACTGAGCTGCTCAACCAATTGGGTCAAAAAATGTTGTCAGATGCACAGCGTTTGACTGAGCTTGGCAATGAAATCCGTAATGAAGTCATGTCAGCGATGAATGAAATCTATAGCCAAAATGCATCCAGTATGCAAGATGCGATGCAAAGCGCTGCTAGCAACGCATCAAAAACGGCAGAAGACTTTAACCGCAAAGTGAACGAAAACATGCATAAAGCGGCAAACCAAATGTCAGAAGCGGTTAAACAAACCACCCAAAACATGAACAAAGCTGCGACTAACGTGACTGCTGCGGCAACCCGCACCACTAATGATGCAGCACAAACACAAAATAGCGAAGCGGCAAAACCTGCAGCAAAAACAACCCCTGCGGCAAAATAATTGGTTTGGTGCATCGTAGTCATTCTTAAGACTGTATCATTTATAAACCGCTATTTATGTTTTACCTGATAGATGAATAGCGGCTTATGAATCTATAAAAGTGGTGGATTAGACAGATGCCTAATCCACCATATTTTTAAGTAGACGTGCATATTCACAGCGAATTTTTATCAAGCACATTATAATAACGGGACTTATCATGGCAGACAATAAAGACACCCAATATCAAGGAACGAACGCTAACTCAGCCAATGACAACAGCCAAAGTTCAGACAACACCAATAACAACCCTTTTGGTTATAACCCATTCGCCAATTTTCCCTTTGGCAATAATGCTTTTGGTAACAATGCTTTTGGCATACCTCAAAATCCGCTGGATTTTTTGAGTAAAACCAATCCATTTGCTCACATGGCCTCTAGTATTCCACCTTACAATGCTGCGGTCGGTGAATTCTATAGCGAATTTTTTGGCAATATGACCAAACTGAGCCAACAGATTGCACAGCAATCGATGCGTGCCAACCAAGCGCCGCAGTATACCAATACTTCCATCATGATGGATTTAATGGATGGTTGGCGTAAAATGGGTCAGATGGTGACCAATCACCCAGGCACGATGGTTGAAGACCAATTGCAGTTGTTTAAAGACCAAATGCACTTGTGGCAAAACACACTGCAACAATTTGCCGGTAAGAAAATCGACCCAGTGGCAAGCCCGGAAAAAGGCGACAAACGGTTTAGTGATGAAGAATGGGAGGACAATCCTATTTTTAACTTCCTAAAACAGTATTATTTATTAACTACCCAAGCGATGATGGATGCGATTGATGGCGTTGAAGGTATTGATGAAAAAACCCGTCAACGTTTGGCTTTTTTTACCCGCCAATGGATCAATGCGGTGGCCCCAACCAACTTCTTATTGACCAACCCTGAAGTACTACGTTTGACCATCGAAAGTCGTGGTCAAAACCTGGTTCAAGGTATGAAGCAGTTGGCTGAGGACATGGGCAACAGCGCCGATACACTCAATATCCGTATGACTGACCAAAGCGCGTTCCGGGTGGGTGACAACATCGCCACCTCAAAAGGAAAAGTGGTATTTGAAAACCATATGATGCAGCTCATTCAGTACGAGCCTTCAACCGAAAAAGTAAAACAACGTCCGTTGTTGATGGTGCCACCATGGATCAACAAATTCTACATCATGGACTTACGTGAGAACAACTCGTTTGTGCGTTGGGCAGTCAATGAAGGTCATACGGTTTATGTCATCTCTTGGGCCAACCCAACGCCTGAGTACAAAAATGTTGGCATGAGCACTTACATGAAAGACGGTGTGCTTGCAGCGATGGACCAAATTGAAGCCATCACGGGTGAAAAAACCATCAATATCACAGGTTACTGTATTGGGGGTATGTTGACAGCATTGACGCTAGGCTATCTTGCCGCGACCAAGCAAGAAAGCCGCATTGCTAGTGCGACACTTTGGGCCACCATTATTGATTTCTCAGATCCAGGTGATATCGGCGTCTTTATCGATGACAAAATCGTTACTGCGATTGACAAGCAAAACGCCGACAAAGGTGTATTTGATGGGCGAATGATGGGCGTGTCATTTAGCCTACTCCGTGAGAACAGCCTATACTGGAACTACTATGTCCAAAACTACCTAAAAGGCGAGCGCCCTGTACCTTTTGACTTGTTATATTGGAACTCAGACTGTACCAACGTGACTGCTGCCCTGCACCATTTTTTACTGCGTGAGTTCTATATCAACAACTTGCTGCGTAAACCGGGTGGGGTTGAAATTGACGGCGTGAAAATTGACTTATCAAAAGTTAAAACTCCTGTGTTTATGGTGGCAACCTTGCAAGACCATATCGCAAAATGGAAAAGCTGTTACCCAGGTACGCAAGTATTTGGCGGTGAAAAAGTATTCGTGTTGGGTGAATCAGGCCATATTGCGGGTATCATGAACCCCCCAGGTAGTAAATATGGTTACTACACCAACGACAACTACACTGCAGACGCTGACCAATGGTACAAAGACGCCACCTATGTTAAAGATACCTGGTGGACAAGATGGCATGACTGGATCAAACCGTTTGAGGGCAACGAAATCAAGGCCCGTGTTGTCGGTCAAAATAGCCAAGGTAAAGAAATCCCAACCTATGGCGATGCCCCTGGAAGCTATGTCACGGTCAAAGCGACTGAAGCCTTAACCGGTCATAACTTTGCAGAAGCTTACCGTTTACAATTACCACCCGTATAATATATCGTTATCACACAACATCCCGTGATTACCTAGCCCATCACGGGATTTTTATAAAATAGCCAAATCGCCCATCAGCTACATAGATTTACTAGTCAAAAGTTGTGATATTGAGTAGAATTAACGCCATATTCTGCGCATAATAGCGATTAGAAACACTTTGAATAGAGCGCCTATGTCGATTGAACCAGCACAAAACAACCTATCACTCAGTAAGCTAGACCGCAATATTGTCTTCTTTGATCGGGCGATTCGCTCGTTTATTCCAAACAGTAATCTTAGCACCCGCCCATTGCCTGTCTCTAGCCCCGATGTGCCAAAACTGTCCGTGGAAGAAGCGCGTCATGTCGCAGGTCTCATGCGTATCAATCACACGGGCGAAGTATGCGCGCAAGGACTGTATCACGGTCAAGCATTTACCGCCAAACAAGCAACAGTCAAAAAAGCCATGCACCAATCTGCGCTAGAGGAGATTGACCATTTGGTATGGTGTGAGACGCGGTTAAATGAATTGGGTAGTCATCCTAGTATTTTTAGTCCGCTTTGGTATGGGCTATCGTTTGGCATGGGTGCGGTAGCAGGATTGATTTCTGATGAGTTTAGTTTGGGGTTTGTCGCAGAGACAGAAACCCAAGTCAGCGAGCATTTGCACAGCCATCTTGGTAAGCTACCTGCACACGATAAACGCAGTGCTGAGATTTTAAGCCAAATGGATAAAGAAGAATTACATCACCGTGATAAAGCAGTCGAATCAGGCGCCAGCCCATTGCCACTACCCATCAAAACTACGATGCGTTTTTTGGCTAACTGCATGAAAACGGTGGCGTATCATATTTAACTGAGAATCTTTAACTAAGCGTGCTTAACCGAGCGTGTTTAAATGAGCGCGACTGACAGCCTCAATCGTTGGCTGGCGTGTTTATTGCTATAACCTTGCTTAATCGCGCTGTTTTCGCGTAAAAATATAACAATAACTTTATTTTTTTTTGATAGTATTTTTACATTATTGCTTTACATTGTTGCTATGGGATAAGCTGACTGATTTTTGCAATCCATCCCACCCAATTTTTTAAGGAAATTTCAATGACTCACATGGTAAAACCCCTAACATATACCTTAGCTATTTTGATGGCAACCAATGCCACTGTAGCGATGGCTGCAACGGCAACCGCAAAAACAACAACCAAGACGACCACCACCAAAACCACCACGGCAAAACCCGCTACCCAGACAACAGCCATTAAAAAAACCACGGTGACCAAAGCCAAAACTACCAACAAATCAACCGAAAAATCGGCTGATACGGTCAGTAATAGCGTGAAGAATACTACCCCGCAAACGACACCCCCGTCAGCCACCTCAAATACAGGTTCAGTGATAGTGCCTGTTTTGACCGCCCCAACGGTTGCCAACGTTATTTATCCATCTACCAACAGTGTACAATTGGTAGGCACGGATATTTCAGCGCAAAACTTTGCCAATATCCCGCTACCGACTTTAACGCTTAGTAATATCTCAACAATAAAAACCGTTTTGATTCCACGAACCGCGGATAATAGTACACAGTTAGATGTCAGCGTGTTAGACGATTTTATTACTTATGTTACCCCAATGGCGCGTCATTACCCACCTGTTTTTTCGAGCCGTACTGAGCGCTACAATACCACTGAGCGACTCAAATCATTGACCGCATGGATTGAGACCTACGCACAAAATCCAAATGCCTCTTATGAGGTGCTACTGCGTGCAGCAAAACTCAATGCCATGGGTCGCAATCTGGATTTAGGTTCTGATTATGCCGTGCGTGCAGGCAATTATATCGCCCGTGCCGTGAGGCTCAATGACACAGCAGAAGCCAACTTCTTATATGGCGCAATGCTCGCTGAGGGTGGCGGTTTTAAAGAAGGTGCCAAATACTTAGAAAAAGCCGAAAAAATGGGCTATCTAGAAGCTACGCAAAGTTTGGCGCAAGCGGATTTATTGGATGACAAAAAAGACCGCGCCATTCAACGGTTAACGGAATTTAAAGCCAAAAACCCAGACAATCCGTATATCGATGAGCAATTACGCATCGTCAATAGCGGTAAATACTATATTTGGGATATCCCTGCAAAAGTCGTTCAATAATTTTTTGCGTTCATACCCTAGCCGTGGTTTAATATCACTGCTAAGTCACCATGCTAATTCACCATCATAGTTGAATTTTAGCATGGTGATTTTTTTCACCCTATCATTCAGTGATAGGTACATTTTTTGCGCTGCATTTTTTTTGTGCTATCTATTATTGCTCTATCCTTTTTTGCTCTATTTTAGCCGAGTAAATCACCATGCCGCTAACAAACCAATCTACTAGATTTTGTCAAACGTCTCTCATCACAGCGACGACATTGGTTACTATCATCACCCTTACTGGCTGCGCCACCACCAAAATCGGTAGCCGCGATACTGCAAGAGCCATCATCGATCAGCGCGTCAGCGTGTTATCGGGCAGCCGATTGAGTTCTGACACCAAAAGCCGTTTAGTGCAGGCAGGTTTAGATGAAGAAAAATGCTTGGTAAACATGCCTGCCTGTGTAGTGATGCTCAAGCAAGCGGATCTTAATACCGATAAAGGGATTTATGGCGCAATTAGTGAGCTGTTTTACGCCTCTGCCCAGCAGCGCCAGCAAGCCAAAACTTGTACCAATCCGCCAAAAGATTTGGCTACAGACTATGCCAAAGATTTGGTTGGCAAGACCGACGTTGTAGCGCCCAAACCCGATGAAATCTCTTGTACCACTGCCTTTCAAGACGATATGCTGCAATCGATTCGGTTTTCTTACATTTATTTGATGTACGATATCCTCAATCCAACCGTCGTCAATCAACAACCGTCACAATTATATTATCTGCCAAAAGAACGCGATACCCAAATTCAGGATTTGTATTACGCTGCCATCGATGCGTTAGGTGATCGCCTGTATCATCAAAAAATGGCAGAAAATTATCAAATCACTCGCAACAAACTGCGTGTCAGTATCAATGGACAACCGTTTACTGATAAATCGGCATCGATGAAGTTGATCTCAAGCTACCAGATTGATTTATCAAAATTTAACACCATCAGTCGCCGCGATGGCTTTGGCATCAATTATGTGGCACTGCTCAATAGGCGCATCAATACGGCGGTGATTATTGACTTGTTGCAACACTATGCCAATGATACACCGCTAGAAGAACGTATCCACCAAACAGGGCATTTGCCTATGACTGCGGTGTTGGTGCCCAAAGGCAATACCATTGATGAGTTGCAAAAAACCACCGATTTTTCGCTCAATATTTATGATCCCTATCACTTTAAAAGTGTCTCTATACTCAACAAAGATTTTGCACTATCGGCGAATTTTTCGGCAGCCTATGGCTTATGGTCACAGGACAACCGCCTAGGCAATATCAGCTATCTAAGTTTGTTCGCCTCGCCCTATCAGCAGACCCAGCCGCATTTATTTATGCTTGAGCCTTACAATCCTAATAAGCGCGTGATTATCATGATGCATGGGTTGGCATCAAGTCCTGAAACTTGGATTGGACTGACGAATGACATTTTTAATGACCCAAAACTTCGCGAAAATTTCCAAGTTTGGCAGATTTTTTATCCAACCAATATCCCGATTCTGGAAAACCGCCACCAAATTTATGACTTGATTGAACGCGCTTTTAAAACCGTCGACCCTGAGCAGCAGGACGTTGCCAGTCAACATTCGGTGCTGATTGGTCATAGTATGGGTGGGGTGATTGGGCGGTTGTTGGTATCGAATGATGACTTGACGCCCAAAGTCGAATCGCTGGTTGCCAATTACTCACAGCTGAATAATTTTTCAGCAGGCTATGCCGCATTTGTCCGTCATGCACAAAACAAAACGCTCAGTGACCGCTTTAAACTTCAAGCGCTGCCGCAAGTCGATCGCGCGATTTTTATCTCTTCACCATTTCGCGGTACCGATTATGCCGATCGCTGGTTTACTCGCAGTTTGCGCCGTATCATCTCGCTACCGGCAGGGTTTATCCGCACCGTGTATAGCAATTTAAATTCGTTATTTACTGAAGGGGTGGTTTCAAGCAATCCGCTGGCACAGCTATTTTTGGAAAATGGCGCCAGCCAGTTGAGCAGCCACTCTTACTTTAACCAATTAACGGCAGATGTCAAAATCGCGCCCAATGTTGCGGTCAATAACATCATCGCCACTGATGATAAGGATTTGTCCAATGCGCTCAATCAGTTTACCGCTAAGGCAGCCAATAGCACTACTGATGATGTATCGGCATCCATAACATCTTTGAAAAATGACAATACAACCGCGACCGTGAAACCCGCCACAGAGACCAATCTGTATAACACCACGAGTCTGGCGCAAGCCAAACAAAGTCTGGATGAGAAAAAGCAACTCTTAGAATCGGTGAAATATGGGGCAACCGACCGTGTCTCCGATGGTATTGTGCCGTACAACAGCTCGCATTTAGAAGGCGTGGAATCTGAAAAAGTGCTTACCGGTCGTCACAATGTCCATACCAGCCCGCAGGCGATTTTGGAGTTACGTCGCATCCTACATCAACAACTTACTCGCTATGGTGTCACCCAAGCGCCACCTGACAGACAGCCTTGATAGCCACTATCAGCATCAATAAAAAAGCGAATAGCCTTCACTATTCGCTTTTTTATTAAATTGTTTTTTGCTACTAATTATTGTTACTACTGACAATCCAACCGCTAAACTTTAGCAAAATACTTGGTCAACACTTCAAGACAGCGCGTCACCTTCGCAGGTTGTTGTTCATGTCTGGGTGTTACCGCATACAGCATATAACTTGGTAATTGGTAACCTGGCAATACTTCCACCAAATCGCCATTTGCCAATTCTTTTTGGATATCTAGTGACATGATACGGGCAACGCCATGCCCTTCTTTAGCAAGGGTCGTGGCAAGCATAATGTTGTTGGTTTGAATACGCGTTGGCATACGCACGCGTGATTTTTTACCTGTTTCCACATTGATCATATCAACTTGATTGGGATCTTTGATAAGACTAATGCCAATCATATTGAGTTTGGCCAAATCTTTTGGCTCGGTCAATTTTTCATTTTGACGTAAAAAATGCGGTGAAGCCACCAGCAGCTGACGTACCTCGGTCAAAGGAAACGCCGATAAACTACTGTCATTAAGGTTTGGTGACATCCGAAGGGCGATATCGATACGCTCTTCAATTAAGTCAACATACTGATTGTCCGCTTCAAAATGGATGGTTAAATCATCATGCGCCGAAATCCAAGTCGACAGCGCCGGTAAAATATGATTCACACCCAATTCTGGCGTGGTCGCAATGCGTAAGTTCCCTGCTAACTCATCGCGTAATTGATTGACACGGATACGACCTTGTTCGGCTGCCGCAACCACATCTTTGGCACTCTCATAAAAACTAGTACCTGCTTCCGTTAAGCTTAACTTACGAGTTGAGCGATGCAATAACACCACACCCATATCGTTTTCTAACGAGCGGATTTGTTGACTAACCGCACTTGTTGTTATGCCCAGTTCTTTTGCAGCACCACTAAATGAACCATGACGTACAACACTTGCAAAAACCGCCATGCCTCTTAAATTATCAAGCATATTTCACCCAATTTTATCACTTAATCAAAGTCACTTTTAAAAGCTGATGTATTATACGTTATTAGCAAGATAAATTAAACGACATCGGGATTTATTAACTAAAATTATTAATATTTTTTTCAATTATTTAATATTGTATTCTATTGATTTTCTTAACAAATATTGGTTTCCCTCAATTATTCATCCGTTAAAAAAGTAAAAATTAGAATTTATATAAATTAAATTGACTTATTGAATTAACTTAACAGAGCTAATCGAGGCGTGTTGCTGCAACAGTGCCTGCGTAACTGCTTGTTGTTCAAGCTGGTGGGTAGCTTGTTGTAACGCTAGTTTTTCGCGGGCTTCTTGTAGCGCTTCTGGTTTTAATTTCTCTAGCGCTTGAAAATTACTTGCCGACTCCGCCAAACGAATATCAATACCCTCAAAAAGCTGTCGAAGTTTTTGGCAAAAATTATCAAAAGTTGCGGTATGGGTCAAAAAGCTTTGTTCGGTCACAAATTGGCTAACCCCATGAATCTCGCCCGTCATAACCCCGCGTTTGGCAAGCACTAATTCATCATCATCGAGCCAGCCTTGCTCACGGGCATTAAACACCCAATAATCCCATTTGGCAGGCGTCCATTCGCCCTCAAGTGGTACATCAGTGGGTTTGAGCAACGCCAGTGGCGATACATCAGCAATATCATTACCCTCTTCCCCTCTCATGTGTTGGGGATTGTCAGCATTAACATTGCTAGCTAGGGCGACTGGTGCTGGCTCATTTTTTTTTATCGGGTTGCTATCTTCCGTAACCATAGCAGGTGCGGTAACAATGCCAGGCATGCTAGTTTCATGATGACTGACACTGGGTTGCAAGTCAGATGAGCGATTGGCAATGGCATCGTCTTCTATGGGTGGCGTTTGCTGTATGGTAGTATTGACCGCGGCTTCATCGATAGATATGAAATGGCTATCATCAAATGCCTGTTGTTCAGTGCCTTGTTCAATGATTTGTTCAATGCTATCAACGCTCGCAACGTTTGGCGCAGATTTGAGCAGATTGTCATTCGATAAGTTGTCATCACTCTGCTCGGAGGTTACTTGTAAGCTATCTTCAGCCATTACTGAAGACTTTGCACTTTGTATGGCTTCGCTAGGCGTTGTGTCAACAAGTTGAGAATCAGGACTTTGAGAGTCAGGGTTACTAACGATTGGCGGACGAAGCAGGATTTGATTGCGATGCAGTGGCTTGAACGCCATCAAGCGGAGTAAACACATCTCTAACGCTTGCATCGGCGTATTGGCTAATGCCAAGTTTTCACGGCTTTTTACCACAATATCATAATATAGTTGTAATAGCTCTGCGGGTAACTGCTGAGCCAGTTGTTGCAATTGCTCGCTTTGCTGGCGATTGATTTGCAAATCAAAATTTGGCAAGGCCTGCAAAATTGCCAATTGATGTAGCGTCTCAGCCAACCTGTCAAATACGGCTTTGGCATCCACCACCTGCTCACGCAGAAGCTGAATGGATTGCGTCAGCTGCTGGGTATTTTGCTCATAAATATTGGCAAGGATAGCGATGACATCGGCTTGGTCAATTAAGCCAAGCATCTGGCGAATCACTTCATCTGTGACATTGCCATTGCCAAACGCAATGGCTTGATCAGTGAGTGACAACGCATCACGCACGGAGCCTTTGGCACTGCTCGATAGCTGCCATAAGGCATCAGGCTCGTAGCTGATTTGTTCTTTGTTCAAAATCGTGCCAAGATATTCAGCGAGCGCCACTTGCGGCAAAGGTCTAAGGACAAATTGTAGACAACGCGAGATGATGGTAATAGGCAGTTTTTGTGGGTCAGTAGTCGCAAGCAGAAACTTCACATGCGCTGGCGGCTCTTCGAGGGTTTTGAGTAGCGCATTAAAACTATGCGTCGATAGCATATGCACTTCATCAATTAGATAGACTTTGTAGCGACCTTGCGTTGGTGCATACGGTACGTTGTCGAGTAATTCACGGGTATCTTCAACTTTGGTACGTGATGCCGCATCAATCTCAATCAAATCAATAAAGCGACCACTATCGATGGATTGGCATACACCACATACGCCACAAGGCTCGCTTGTCACCCCTGTCTCACAGTTAAGGCATTTTGCCAAAATACGCGCAATGGTGGTTTTGCCGACCCCTCGCGTACCCGTAAATAGATACGCATGATGCAAGCGCTGGTTATGGATGGCATTGATTAATGCTTTGGACACATGTTCTTGTCCCAGCAGCTCATGGAAGTTTTTTGGACGATATTTGCGTGCTAGGACTTGATACATGGTTATGGATACATGACAACAAAAACGTTAAAAAAGAAATAACCTTAACCCACTAGTATTAAAACTAAACCGCTGGGCTATTGGCTTCAATTAGGGGTTGTAATTCACCGTCTTGGAACATTTGATAGATAATATCACTGCCGCCAATCAGCTCACCTGCCACCCATAATTGTGGAAAAGTTGGCCAGTTAGCAATCTGTGGCAAAGTTGCACGGATTTCTGGGTTTTCAAGAATATTGACAAACGCAAATGGGCGACCAATTTGGGTTAGCACATCCACCGCACGCGCAGAAAAACCGCATTGTGGGAACTGTGGCGTGCCTTTCATATAAAGCAATACGCTGTGTTGAGCGATTTGGTCACGGATGGTTTGTTCGATGTCAGTTTGGTTCATATCAGTCATATGAAATTCCTTTATCAAGCCCTTTAAAGTAGAGCGCTATCTTCGCAGCTAGAATTTGACTCACTAATAATGAGTGCAGGGTTGCTATTATACGCTATTTTGGCTGCCGAAAGTAAACATTCAAGATGCCCACCCCAAAAAAGTCAGCAGCAAAACCGCCCGCAAATTCCATTAATTTGATGAAGTCACTTGTTCAAGCAACACCACGCAGCTTACCATGATCCCTTCTTGACGACCGGTAAACCCAAGCTTTTCAGTCGTGGTGGCTTTGACGCTGATTTGGTCAATCGCGCAGCCCATGACACCGGCAATACGCGATTGAATCTCGGTACGATAAGGCAATAGTTTTGGACGCTCCGCCATGATAGTGATGTCGGCATTAATAAGCGCAAAGCCTTTTGATTGGATAAACTGGTACACTTGGTTTAGCAAAATGGTCGAATCTATATTGCGAAAACGCTCATCGGTATCTGGGAAAAACTGCCCAATATCGCCAAGTGCCAATGCACCAAGCAACGCATCACACAACGCATGTAGCACCACATCGCCATCAGAATGCGCAAGCAAACTGTGGGTATGGGGAATTTGTACCCCGCCTAATGTTATGAATTGGTTTTCTGTGCCGTCGTTGACAAAGGCATGAACATCAATACCCTGACCGATTCTTATCATGGTTAATCCTATTGTTTTATCTTGCTGTCGTAATTTTGGTAGGCTATTCTGTTTGGTTTAATGGTGTCTATTTTATCGGTCTCTATTTTAACGGTTAAAGCATGATTTACAAGTAGTTAGGCTGCCTTAAATAACAGCTTTGAATAACAGTTTAGAATAAAAACTTTGGATAACGACTTTGCATAGCATTCTAACAACAACTTTAAATAAAAACTTGGCATGACCAGTTACTATCGCTACTTGAGTTAAAAATTGGCTATCAAACAAGATTTACCCTATAACGTCTAAAAAAATTGATAAATCCTAGTAAATTGCTATGGTATTTTATTATATAACGTTATATAATATAAAAATAAACCCATCAAGTGGGGAACTTGATGGGAGTGGGTAATGCACTACTTGTTTTTATTTTTATTGTTTCTTTCTTCTTCTTTGTCCTGCTTAGGTGAGCCATAATACTACATTATGGCTTTTTTTCTTTTTATCCTAATCAAAAAAATTTGTGTTTTTTATATCCTTCTGAATTTATTTTAGCGTATTTGCCCCGGTGCTCTATGTGCTCTTTGTTATGAATTGTTAAATTAAGTTTCTTTAGTTTCCTTAATAAAACTATTAATATTAATTTTGCATCCTTATTTTTGCATTGCTGCTTTTTAATGATAAATCATCTGAGTGATAGGCAATAAAAAAACGGCTTAAAATTTAAGCCGTTTTTTGTTATGTTAAGATTAACGCGTACGTGGGCAAACTTCATTGTCATTGAAAAAGTAGCTGATTTCACGGGCTGCAGATGTGGTTGAGTCTGAACCGTGAACCGCGTTTTCATCAATGCTGTTAGCAAAGTCACGACGAATCGTGCCTTCAGCGGCGTCTTTTGGGTTGGTAGCGCCCATGATTTCACGGTGGTGAGCCACTGCGTTTTCCCCTTCAAGTACTGATACCACCACTGGGCCTGAAGTCATGAAAGATACTAAATCGTTGTAAAATGGACGTTCTTTGTGCTCAGCGTAGAAACCGCCTGCTTTTTCGTTATCTAAATGCAACATTTTTGCTGCCACAACTTTTAAGCCTGCTTTTTCAAAACGGCTGTAGATTTCGCCAATGTGGTTGCCTGCGACTGCATCGGGTTTGATAATTGATAACGTGCGTTCAATGGCCATGTTAAATTCCTTTAAAATTGAAGGGGATTATGATTTTAAGTGTGAGAAAATGTAAAAACAGCCCGTACCCTGCCCGATGGCTCTGTCAAATCGCGATTTGAAGATTTGAATAAACGCGGGGGGCTGTTCTTAGTTGCCTATTATAATGATATTGAGGGCAAAAACTAGTTTAATTCATCACTGTTAAGTCGAAATTGCTAGAATATCAAGTTGAACAAGTTTTTTGTAATAAATGGCGGATATATTCTGTGATACGCAAATGGTATAATAGCCAATAGCTTAAATTTTTTCTCAATGGTATGACGCTCTCAAATATCACAAAAACACAAGTGGTTGTTGTCAGCCTATGCTTGGCGCTATTATTGGTGGCAAGTATCGGTTTGGCACGTCAGTTTACTGTCAAAGCCGTGCCAGATTGTCAGCGCAAAAACCAGCCGTTCGACTATAGTATCTGCGAGCTTGATGCTAAAAACGTGGCGAATTTTTCACTGCAGTGGCAAAATCCCTCGTCCACGAGCCACCCATTATTACTCACCTTTACTGCCCTGCACGATTATCTGGCAAGCCAGCAACCTGCCAAAACCTTGTTGTTTGCGATGAACGCAGGGATGTACGATGGTAACTTTGCGCCGATTGGGTACACGGTCATCAATGGCAAGCAAATCCGAGCCCTAAATCTCAAGCAGGGCGGCGGCAACTTTCACCTAATGCCCAACGGGGTATTTTGGCAAGACAGTCAAGGTTTTTATATCACTGAAAGTCAAAGCATGGCAAAAAAACTGGCAAGCGGTGCAAAACCGACCTTCGCCACCCAATCTGGACCCATGCTAGTCATCGATGGCAACATCCATGCAGCATTTGATGCCAATAGTACCTCGAGAAAGTACCGCAATGGTGTTGGCGTGTGTGGTCGCAATCCTAGCCGCGTCAAATTTGTGATAAGCGATACCCCTGTCAGCTTTTATGAGTTTGCCGATTTGTTCAAATCGCAATTGGGCTGTGACAATGCGTTGTTTTTGGATGGCGGTAGTGCCTCGGCATTGTATAGTCAGACGCTGTCACGCAATGACAATAAATATATGGGTGTGATGATTGCGGTGACACAAGACAAATAATGCGTATTCGGTGAGACAATTTTATGCTGATTTAATCAGCGTTTTGCATAAAATTATCCATTTCCACATTGCAAAAATAATTTTTTAAGGTATTATAATCAGCCTAGTTTTGACAAATTTGCTTGGCAATATTTGTGACACTACCCTTTCGGGCCTATAGCTCAGTTGGTTAGAGCAGAGGACTCATAATCCTTTGGTCCACAGTTCAAGTCTGTGTGGGCCCACCATATAAAACAACCACTTAGGTACATTAAACCTCAGTGGTTTTTTATTTTTTAGCTTGCAATGATTAAATAGCAATTAGCGTCAATCCCTATTTTAAAACCATACTTCTAAATCCATACTCATGTGATTGGGTTTTGACTGTTTGAATCAATCACCTAATCACTATCTAATTTTATATAAATACTTGTTTTATATTGAATTATTGATGTTAATAGTTAACACATTCAATGAAAACGTCTTTACATTCATTGTAGATAAGTTATAATAAAAACTATACGACTGGTCTATTTTTTATAATAGCGTACACAATAACTATGGAGTCTGCCCCTATCAAGAAGTCTGAAGCAAAACGCTTACACATTCTTAACACCAGTTCTGACCTGATTTTGCGTAAAGGTTTTAGCGGTGTGGGATTACAAGAAATTTTACAAAGCTGCGAGATCCCTAAAGGTTCATTTTATCATTACTTCAAATCTAAAGAGTCTTTCGGCTGTGAATTGGTACAGTATTATGTAGATAATTACCAACGCCGTTTAGATGAACTCTGGCGTAGCGACCAATCGGCTTATCAAAAACTAATTGGGTATTTTAACCTATGGATTGAAGATCCTGATGCGCCATGTAGTTGGGCAGATAGCTGTTTAATTGTAAAACTTGCTGCAGAAGTCGCTGACCTATCTGAAGATATGCGCGCTATTATGTCCGATGGCGTCGATAAGGTAATCAAGCGGATTGCTGAAGTCATCGTTTTGGGCAAGCAAGATGGGTCTATCCAAGCAGAGACTGATGCCTTGACGGTAGCCCAAGTGACTTACCAAATGTGGATGGGCGCGGCGTTATTAAGTAAGCTGCAAAAAGATAAAACACCATTACATCAAGCCTTAAAAGCGACGGCGTTTTTATTAAAAAGTGGAAAGTCTTAAAAGTTAGCTTCGCTGGCTTAACCTCACTAGCTTAACCTTAGTAACTTAACCTCTCTAACTTAGCTTCACTATCTTGGCTTCACAACAATAATAGCTGCAAAAATTATAATAGCAGCCCAAATCATTATGTATGATTGGGCTGCTATTACATTAATTTGATAATAATGCATATCGCTCATGTACTAACTTGTAGGTTAGCACATCTGATAGCAGTGCTTTTTCTTAAAATGCTTTTTTTAAATAGCGTCTTCAACACCTTCAATAATAAAGGCGCGATAATTTGCCCCTTTTAGACGATGTTGTAATGCTTCTTGATAGACGGGACTGTTATACCAGTCTCGCGCGGCTGCCATATCAGGAAAGCGTAAAATAACAGCGCCTTCAATCTCATTGCCTTCAAGCACTTCTAAGTGACCATAAAAAGCCAAGGGTGTTAGCTCACGACCTTCACGAGCAAGCGGCGCTTTTTGTGCATATTGCGCCAGTTCCTCAGCGTCCGTAGTTTGCTCACGGGTAAATACCACATATGCAGACATGGGCTACTCCTTATTTAACAATTCAAGCAGTGCGCTGGCAGTTGCAGCAGAAGACGCAGGATTTTGTCCGGTAATTAGTAAGCCATCTACTTGGACATACACTTGCCAGTCACCTGCTTTAGAATAATGACCACCTTTTTCTTTGAGCATATCTTCGACCAAAAACGGTACAACTTCGGTCAATCCTACTGCTTCTTCTTCAGTATTGGTAAAACCCGTCACAGATTTGCCGCTGACCAAAGGCTTGCCATCACTGGTTTTTACATGACGAAGAACACCCGGGGCGTGACAAACTGTAGCAACGGGTTTTCCTGACTCAATCGCTTGTTCAATCAGAGCAATTGAAATCGGGTCTTCTGCCAAGTCCCATAATGGACCATGCCCGCCTGGGTAAAACACGGCATCATAATCAGCGATAGAAATTTCGCTAAGTTTATGGGTCTGTGCCAACGCTTGCATTGCCACGGGATCTGCTTCAAAGCGATGCGTGGTTTCAGTTTGTGCATCGGCTAAGTTACTTTTTGGGTCTAGCGGTGGCTGTCCACCTTGAGGTGACGCTAGGGTAACTTCAACACCCGCATCAATAAAGGTGTAATACGGTGCTGCAAGTTCTTCTAGCCAAAAACCTGTTTTCTTACCAGTATTGCCGAGTTTGTCATGTGAGGTCAGAACAAGTAAAATTTTCATGTTATTTTCTCTGATAGTTTTTAGAATTTGGGTTATTGCTACATGAGCACAACAAGAAGTCGTGTGCGCAATGTACAAGATGCCGAGCAAATCAATCCGTTATTTAATAGTATTGATTGGTAGCATTGACTAATAGCATTGAAAAAGATTGCGCGACTGATAACTAGGCAAACATTATCCGTCCAACAAACTTAAAAAATTGCTCAATACTGCAAACATTGGTCAATACTGCAAATATTGGTCAACGCTAGTCAAAACTAGGAGTGTGCTGTCATCATGCCGTCACTATACACAAAAATAGACCAGTCGTCTATTTATTTGTAGTGTAGATTTATTGATAGTGTAAATAATAAAATTTAATCCATCGGGAAAAGCAGTTTTTCTAAGTAAGCTAGCTAGCTTAAAACTTGGTAACGATTAAAGCCACAGGGCGATATGATGGCACGGTAAGTAATACCAAACCCAATAATTAAAGCACTGCCCAATGACGAGCAGTGAGCGACTT